>JBATEC010000130.1:0-2554 GCA_049663825.1 Methanothrix sp.
CTCCAAGAATCGTGGTTTTGGACCTCTCCTTCCCATTTGCTACACCCCGTGTAGCATATGCAGTGTATGTCTATTTATAACAACCTCTAGTTGAATCACGACCCAAATGCCATTACCGGATCAAAATAGACTGAAATTATGCAGACGACCATCATTACCTTCAACCATCTCATGGCTAATCACTTGGGACTTGTGAGGATATATAGACGATTTAGAAAAGAATTTTGTCTTAAAACGCCTGCTGATGTTAAAACATGGTTGCTGAGATGCAGCCACCGAAGTAGATGATATGAGGCAAAATCCAATTTTAGCATGCTTGGACCCAATCAACCAACTGAAATCTCCTGCCTGAGCCGCCCAGGATGTCAAATCCATCCATATTAGCCGCATTCTTTTTAAAATCAGGTGTATAACCATTGTGACATGATGGATAAGAAGGGAAAAGGAAAAGCTGCACTTAGCATGATAAAACCTACCTCATTCTATTCCAATGAGCGCGAGAAAATAAAACTAAACTGGTTTTGCTATGAATTATCAATGGGAATATATGATAATATGAGGGAGGATCTTGGATATCGACTAAAGAGACACAAAATCAGCGAAGAGGTTCTTGCGGATTTTTCAATTTGTACATCGAAGAAACTGAAGGATATAATCTTACGACAATTGTCCGGTAAAGATAAACAAGTATGCATCTCATATGAACTGATTGAATCATATTTTCCGGATCTCGACGACCTTCTGGTCAATAAAATGCTGGATGTTCTTTCCAAAGCATGGGATGAGGAACTCAGTTTGTGTGAAGTATGCCCAAACAGATGCATAAGTGAAAAAGATGAATATTGTACCATGTTCGATGACAAAGAGCTTTTCGAATGAATCGTGGTGGGAAATGTGAAACTAATTGAAGAGATGGAAAGCCAATTGCCCATTCCCGTTTATCCGACAAAGGATTTAGGCAGCTATCTTTCCCAAAAAGGAAAAGACATTACGGTTGACACGGGGGAGACGCTAGGACGGAGGGAATCGCGCCGGGGATCGCCTGGCGAATGGCCCGCAGATCCGCTAGAGTTTGGCTTGTGCGCGCCGCCCGCCAGAAGCGATCCGCCGGGCATGATGTGAATGTAGTAGGGCAGCCGCAGAGAGTGCCTGCCGCCGGGTGCGAGCACGGCTGAGAAGTGGCTTTTGTAGGGCGGCTTGTTTTTGGCGAAGCGCATGTCGTTATGGATGCGAAAGATGGCGTCCCTGGCAGCGAGATCGCCCAGGGGCTCAACAGCATCGAAGCGGAAGATGAGGCCCTGGATGAAGTCCTGGAAGAGCGCTCTGGCCTGTTCGTACTCGGGGCGGTGGGCTGCAAACCATTGGTGGTTGTAGTTCAGGCGAAGGTCTTGCAGGAAAGCGAAGATGGGCGGGAATTGGGTCATGGGATATACTGAGTCGGCAAGCTTAAGACAACTTTCACTTCATCAGCAATGACATCCAAGAGTGTATTGCTTCATCTAAGCGACAACCTGTGCATCATCTTGATCTGGGCGGATAACTTCAGATATGCTTACATCCTGTGATCCGACCTCTGAGTGGCAGTGTTTCATAGCAAAGAACTCGGAGATGACATCATCCAGCTCCATGAGCTTCTTTACCAGAGGGCTTTTCTTATTCAGCCTGTACATCTTGGCCGGGCCTACCGTTCTTGTGGCTGTGATGAGATCCAAGGCTTCCAGCCTGGGCCACACTTTGAATAGAGTGGCTCGGCTCATCTCTGCACCCTCGGCTATGTCCGTCTTGGAATAATCAAAGGCCTCGTTATCCATTAAAAAGTCCAATACCTTCAACAGCGGGCTCTTTATTCCCAGCTCTCTTATGAATAATGACTCATCCATTAATTTATCTACCTCGTTTTTCTCCATCCGGTTATTTCACTATGTATATCCAAGCATACGGCAAAGTTTAAATAATTTACCGTGTACGTTTTAAATTGTATATGTGAATAATATGGAGGTAAATGATATGTAGGGCCTGCATATTAGGTAAAAATATAATGATGGTGAATATATGAAAAAAGATGACGCAGCAATAATAAAGGCGGAACTTTTAAAGAAGCTTCGTAGACGTGATAATTGGGGCAATAGTCATACTGCCTTTGATGATCTTCCGAGAGGTTTTCCGAAAAATATTCGCGGAAGCGTGAAAGATATAGCTGACGATTTGGTCAAAGAGGGTCTGCTGCTGGAAAAGCCAACCGGTTATGGCAGGCATGTATCCTTGAATCCTCGAAGGAAGGCTGAGATAGACAGAATAATCAAAGAGGCGTTGGATCAAGATCGAGTGTCGGAATAGATCGTTCTCTATCAATTATTTTCTTGTAGCGACTTTAGGTTGTTCCTTACCAAAACTGCATTAGGATGATCTTTCCCCAGACGCTTTTCAAGAATCATCAGCGCCCTCTCGTAGCATTTTTTTGCATCTTCAAGCTTACCTTGTTTATTGAAGACCAACCCAATGTTTCTGATATCTTCCGCAATAATCGGATGACTTTTTCCGAAAAACATAGAAT
>JBATEC010000131.1:0-1664 GCA_049663825.1 Methanothrix sp.
GAGATGGAACTTGGGCTAAGAAGGGTGATGAAACTCATTTCGGCTATAAGCTTCCTCAAAAAACAGATATCGATTACTGCCTAATACGTGAAATCGATACATCCACTGCATCGTTGCATGATCGTCAGGATGATCTATCAATTGAGGATGAAGTGGTGTTGAGGGACAGAGGATGTTTTGGAGCAAAGGCCAAGGGGGTAGATTTTACTATGAAACGGATGACAACAGACAAGCCACTGGGGGAGCTTGATTAGGAAAGAAATCGATTGATCAGCAAATTGAGATCCCCAGGCGAGCGTCCTCATGCGGTTATCAAGAGAGTTTTTCATTAACAATTGTGAATAAGGACTTAAATTTGAATTTGTTTCGAAATTGCCGCTATAAAGACCTTTATCTTCGGAAGAAGGCTTACAGAATGTGACCGAAATAGCAAGAATTTCATGAATCGAAGAGGTTGACTTATGGGAAGGATCTACGAAGATCTAACTAAGACCGTTGGCAATACGCCACTGGTCAGACTGAATAGAGTTGCAAAGGGCCTGGATGCTACCGTACTTGTAAAGCTCGAATCATTCAATCCTCTGAGCAGCGTCAAGGATAGAATCGGCGTTTCCATGATTGAGGCTGCAGAAAAGGCGGGTCATATCAAGGAGAACACCATCATCCTCGAGCCGACCAGCGGCAATACCGGAATTGCTCTGGCTTTTGTCAGTGCTGTCAAGGGCTACAAGCTGGTATTGGTCATGCCTGAGACGATGTCCATCGAGCGGCGCAAGCTGCTAAAGGCTCTGGGCGCGGACCTGGTTCTCACCCCTGGAAGCCAGGGAATGAAGGGAGCCGTGAATACTGCGGAAGAGATGCTGGCCAAAGATCCTCGCTACTACTACATTCCCCAGCAGTTTAGAAATCCATCCAACCCGGAGGTACATCGCAAGACCACGGCAGAGGAGATCTGGCGGGACACGGACGGAAAGGTGGACATTCTTGTGGCAGGAGTGGGCACCGGCGGAACCATAACCGGCATAGCTGACGTCATAAAGTCCAGGAAGCCGGGGTTTAAGGCTGTGGCAGTCGAGCCTTCCGCTTCGCCTGTTCTCTCCGGTGGCAAACCGGGACCTCATAAAATCCAGGGACTGGCACCGGGATTCATTCCCGATGTTCTCAAGCTGGACCTGGTGGATGAGATAATTAAGGTGGAGTACGAGGATGCCGTGAAGACCGCTCGACGGCTGGCGAGAGAAGAAGGCATCCTGGTCGGCATCTCCTCAGGAGCCGCCGCCTGGGCGGGGCTGCAGCTGGCAGGAAGATCGGAGAACAAGGGCAAGCAGATTGTGGTAATACTTCCCGACACGGGAGAGCGCTACCTCAGCACCGATCTCTTCGAGTTTTAGAGGTGGCCGGAATATGAGCATCAGAGAAGACATCCGGACCGCCTTTGCCAAGGATCCCGCTGCCAAGTCTACCCTATAGGTAATCACCTGCTATCCTGGCCTGCATGCCATCTGGATGCACCGGATCTCTCACTTCCTCTGGACTCATAAGTTCTTTTTTTTCGCAAGGCTCAGCTCTCACATCGCTCGATTCCTGACCGGCGTGGAGATTCACCCCTGAGCGCAAATTGGCAAGCGTTTCTTCATAGATCACGGCATGGGCGTGGTCATAGG
>JBATEC010000132.1:0-52264 GCA_049663825.1 Methanothrix sp.
GCCGGGCCCCCGTCGATCTGCCCGTCCGTGGCCTCGATGCGCCGCTGCAAGGCAGTTTTTTCGTGAGGCGTGCCGGCTTTGGGGAGCGGTTTATGTAAGGAGAGCATCCTCTCCACCAGGAGGGCCATGCGAAATCGTGGCGCGCGGCATCTTGTGGGTTGCAGAATCAATAATTGATCTGAAGCTTCATCAGTTTTATCATAAACCAATCGTTTTCCGAGCATCTTTCAGCGAGACAATTTTGAGCCGAAAGCCATCTGGAACCTGATAGTGCAGAAGAATTTTGTCGGTCGTAATAAGGAAGTCCATGCCGTAAGCTAACGAGTATCCAAGATGGGTTCGATCTGTAGGCTGCATTCGATCTTGGCATTCTTCAACGAGATTCCAGCAAATTTCGGCTGTTTCATCACTCGGCAGAAGAAAACGGATCTCCAGTTTTCTCCACAGCTCGATCAAAGCTGAGATCTGCTCCAGCTTCTGCGGGTCTTTGCTTTCCTTCTCGGTGGTTATGGTTTTGAAGACGGTTTCAGCCAGAACGGAGAACGGGACACTCAGGATGATTATCGATGTGCTCCAAAAGGCTGGAGGCTAGACGCACATTTCTTTCTCTTTTATCCTGGCCGACAGAAAAGAAGAAAATGTCAGAATCAACTGCTACATATTTCATTTCTTATGGAAAGCTTTCTTGATTCGTTCCCTGGTGGCAAGAGCTTCCTCTTTGGTTACTGCCCAAACGATATTGCCGTTGATATCCACGGCGCCTCCATAGGGAAGCTGGTTTTTCTCCGAATCATATCTTTGGCCGACTACTTCTTGCGTCATTCTCTTCCTCTATTCTGAATTTGTTTCATGAAAAGAAATAGTTTTTCGTCGGATCATCTATCCGCTGCCGCCTCTACAATCTTGATCTCCTCCTCCGTCAGCCCATAAAGCTCGTAGACCAGGGCGTCGATCTGCCCGTCCGTGGCCTCGATCTGCCGCTCCATGGCAGTCTTTTCGTGAGGCGTGCCGGCCTTGGGGAGCTGTTTATGCAGGGCGAGCATCTGCTCCACCAGAGCGACCATGCGGTCGTGACGGGCGACGTCGGCGGGGTCGGAGAAATCGATAGTGCGGATGGGAAGCGGAGACATGTATTGGTGCTTCCATCTATAGAAACCACCGCGGATTTCGGAGCTTGTCTTTGAGAAAAGGAATGTCCATAATCTGGAATTCATCAATCCTAATAGATACATTAAATTATCATTACAGCTAATGATATAAGCAGTTGTATCATAATAGTAGTTATCCTTGTCCAAAGCGAACTGGCCCCGAGAAGCGATTTCTGCGTAAACTATTTTTGGCTTTTCAAACTCCTCATAGTAGTCAATTGTATCCTGAATCTCGTACCATTGGTAGGCTCCAGGTTTCCGCCCTTTCCATTCGTTGCCCTGCCAGTCTTTCGGCCTTGGGGTAAGCCTTTCTTTGAATTGACTCAGGTATTGCTTTATGGCTGTGTAATCATCAATGCATATCCTGTGCCTGGCAAAAATCAGGTATTTTTTATTCTTCGGATGTTCATATCTCTTGATGTCCCTTCCTGCCAAAAAGGGCTTGATCAGCTCCCCGCTATTCGGATCTTCGGCAATCAGTCGCGCCCGCGTCGTCTCATCGATGACAAATGCCTCGTTGAGCCCTGTGAGCACGCCCCGGTATATCTTGCCCTTCACGTACTCGCCCAGGGGCACGCCCTTGGACCTGATATTGGCTAGCAAAGCCTGAGTTCGTTCATCGGCCAGCGACCAGCCTTTATCATCGAGTTCATTTTGGTTCACTCTGTATTGGTCCTCTTGGACGTATTCACCGAGGCTCTTGAAGTCCAGGGTCTTTACCTGGGTTACATCGAAACTCGTCTGAGGAGCACTCTTTGTAATACGAATTATGCAAGGATAGGTAGTAGCTCCCTGGAACACCTGAAGATCTCCAAAGTCGATGATCTCCTCCATGCACTGTTCCTTCAGCCAGCGCCGCAGCGGTGCGCCGTAGTTCGCCCTCATCCACTTGTTTGCGACGATGTATGAGAAAATGCCCCTTTCTCGGAGAAGAGATACTCCTCGTTCAACAAAGTAGGTGTAGAGGTCTGCGGTTCCTTGAAACACCTTGTAGTGCTTCTGAAAATAGCCCTTGAACTCGCCCAGTCCCTCCTGCCTTACGTAGGGCGGATTGCCTATCACTACATCAAACCCGCCCCTCTGGAAGACCTCAGGAAACTCCTTCTCCCAATCGAAGGGATTGATCCTGGCAATCTCCCCCTCACCCAGGCCCGGATTGTCCTTCAGGATATCCCAGCCGATGAGCGAGTTGCCGCACTTGATGTTCCGGCTCAAGTCGGGCAGCGCCCTCTCTGCGAAGAGCTTGAGCTGCTTGGATATCGTCTCCTCGTTCTCGCCCTCCAGCACCTTCAGCAAGAGAGAGAGCTTTGTCACCTCCACCGCCTGCCGGTCGATGTCCACGCCGAAGATGTTGTTGAGCAGAATGCGCTTGCGCTCCGCCGTGGTCAGCTTCCACTCGTCGCCCCGGCCCAGGTAAACGGGCAGCTCCGGCTCCCGGCTGCGCCCCTTCCTGCCCTTCGTGGGCGGGGCCGCAGGTGCGGGCAGGAGCCGCCTGATCTCAGTCATCCTGCCGCTCTCCATCTGAGGCACCAGGTTTTGAATGTACCATTCCTTATGCCAGTCCAGGAGATGCTGATAGGCCACAATGAGAAAAGAGCCCGAACCGCAGGCTGGGTCGAGCACCCGCAGGGCAGCGGCCTCTTGCAGCGTCTTTTCCTTGAGCAGCGGAGCAATCGTATTTTGCACAATGTACTCGACGATGTAGGCCGGCGTGTACTTGACTCCGCCCGCCTTCTTTACCTCCGGCTTGTCCTCGACCACTGCGTTGTGGCCCTCATCCAGCCGGATGACCTTGCCCAGGAACTGCTCGTAAATCTGGCCCAAAATCTCGGCGGGAAGCACTGAGAACTCGTAAGGGCTCTCCGGGAAATAGAGGCGCTTGATGATGTTCTTCAGCGTCTCGTCATCGATCACAAGCCCCGGCGTGATGGTATCCGGATTATCCCGGCCCGGCTCCTTGGCGAAATGAAAGATCCCCGAGTTGTAGCGATCATCTGCCTGCAAGAACAGCTCGCACAGCCTGGGATAGACCCTTTCACCGCTCAGCAGGTCCTTGAGACGCATGTAACGTTCGATGCCCCGGTCCTCGCAGATGCGCAAAAATATGATCCGATCGATGATGGTCTGAACGGCAAAGTTGAGGCTTACCGTGTCCAGCAGTGGATTGTGCCGGGCAATGCTTTTGGCCAGCATCTCCCGCCACTCTGAGATGTCATCCAAAAGGGCAGCGTCCACTCTCTTGTCGCCCCGCTTTTGCGGCAGAGACTGCACATATTTATCGAGCGATCCACTCAGCACCGCCTCTCTGGAAAAGAGGGCGGCAATCTCCGGCCACTTCTCAGCATACTGATCGTACCGGAAATACAGGAGGCGCGATTTGGTGGACTTATCATCCTTGGAGGGCCGCGCCCGGCAGTAGTAGACCGAGAACTCCTCAAAGTCGGTGAGAATGGAGATGGCAAGATCAGCAGACCAGGCATACCGCCTTATCTGGTAGGCAGGATAGACACCGGATTCGATATTTATGGAGGGCCTCTTCACCTCCACGAAGAACTTTCTCTTGTCGAACAGGCGAAAGCTGTAGTCAGGACTCTTGATCTTTCCCTCGACGTCTACCGCATCCTCTTCCTTGACCTCTCTCTTATCGGCCCGGCATTCATGTTTATGATAGACGTCCCACCCCAGCGCCTCAAAAAATGGATTGATGAACTCTGTCCGCAGTTCGGTCTCATTGTACTGGCTGGATCGATAGATATCCTGGTCACGCTCGAACTTCTCCATCAGCTCGATGATCTTTGCGGGTGCCTGTGCCTCCAATTCTTTGCCCTCCGACGACCTACTTTGATTGCTCTCACGAAAAAGCTTCTGGCAGAAATGCAGTCGATGGTAGACTGCATTCTCCATTTATTCTTCAGTGATCCGATTCAGGTTCACTATTCGTCTCGCAGCCGAATATCTCCACTTCATCGAGATGCAGATAATTGGTCTCCCGAAGCTGCACTCGCAGGAACCTTGCCTTCTGGCAGCCCAGCTCCACCCTCAAAGGATGCCCGTCTGCACCGCCAAAGACGCTGCCGTCATGCTTGTAGACAGATTGCCAGCTCTGTCCATCATTCGAGAGCAGAACCTCAAGAGTTTTGGCCCTTTCAATGCAGCAATCCTGCCGGTTGTAGAGGAGAGCATAACTCAAACTATGCCTGGCCCCCATGTCCACCTGCCACCAGGGATTCTCTTCGTAATCGGTATGAAAACCCCCTTCGAAGATATTGCCGGTCTTCACGCCGTCCACGCCCCGGGAAGCATTCCAGTTGCCGCCCCAATCTGTTGCCGTGGTGCTCTGGCGGGCAAACTTATTCAAAGCAAGGTTGGCTTGCAGCGCTGAAACCATGCGGAAATCAAACGTCGTATAGCAGTCTATGGGATAAGGTTCATCATGAGGCGAGAGAACTTTGACATCATCCCCAAAGACGCCCGACTCGGTGAGATAACCGGGCGCAGAGGCAGAAACCCTGTAGTGGCCCGGCATCAGGTGGATGGAATATTTCCCTTCCGAATCGACCGGTACCGTCTTTTTCACGCCGTTGGCGAGACTGGTTGCGGACACTTTTGCATCCGGGATGGGATCGAAGAGATTCGCTTCCAGTACATCGCCACGAATTCCGGTTTTGGCTTCGAGTATTTCCAGTCCCATCCAGGCCTCGCCCGTTCTTCCCTCGCTATCGATAACCTGGACCTGGATTATATGAAGGCCCGGCTTTTCCCCGCTTTCAAGCCTGATCCTGTTCCTAGTTTCCCCTTCCATTACATAGTTATTCTTGGACCAAACATAGCGAATAGGCTCGGCGTATTCACCTGATACCTTCGCTTCAATCTCGATTTCATCGAGGTCAGTGGGTTCATCCGGAGAGACAGACAATTCTACATCCAATTCAGTGCCATTCATTACTGAGAAATGCACCGTGTCTTCCGCCGTTCCTTCTCTTCCGTCGGAGACTTTTACAGTGTACTGGTAATCGCCTGCGTCCAGTTGTTTCTTTATCTCCGGGGACGGTCCGGTCATATAGCTGATCTCAATATCGTCTATGAACCAGGTGTATGTCAGGCTGTCCCCATCCGGATCCTCTGCATCGGCTTTCAGGGTGATGGTATCCCTGCTTGTTGGGTATTCCGGCGAAAAATCCAGAGTGACTGTCGGCGGATGGTTCTCCGCCTGCTGTGGACTTGCAACGATATTTGATGTATCGCCCAGCGGCGTTCCCACAACAGTCACCATTACACCTTCCGAATTGGAGGATCTGGCATAGCCAACCGTTGCGGTTAGGGAGAAACCGTTCTTTTTAATCTCATCCGTAACATCAATTTCTACAGGCTCTGGAGAATAGCTCCATCCGGGCGCACCGCCCTGATCCGGAGCCCTGAACTGATCAATTACCTTATCGTTCAGGCTGACGGCATAGTCGGTTGACCAGCTGCCTTCGATGCTGTATGGACCAGATACTTTGAAGGTAATTGTAACTTTGCTTCCTGTGGGGTATCCGGTCAGAGCTCTCCGCCAATCCTGAAATTCCGTTATTTTCATGCCCTGAATATCATAATCAATAGCCAATCCGCCAAATCCTGTAACGTTGCCAGATGCAGGATATTCACTCGCACATGAGCCAGAAACCGCAAGCATGCCCAGTGCTGCCAGGATGATCACGATTCCCGCAGGAACGATAAATCTCATAGCTTTAATTCTATCAGAGTACCTATAAAAGTATCTATCCTAAAAAAGACCACAAAGCCGATATACCTCCTAGTCTTAGCGCATAGCGAAAGGCGAGATGAAAATGCTTATAGGAATTGATGTGGGCGGCACCACCACTGATGCCGTTGTCGTGGACGGCAATAAGGTTGTCAAGACTGCATATGTGCCTACAAATCACGATAACCTGTTGAAGTGCCTCCTGGCAGCTTTGGACGAGCTGGTGCAGGGCATCGATACTCGCAAGATCGAGCGAGTGGTCCTGAGCACTACACTGATTACTAATATGATTGCAGAGGGCAAGACCGATCCGGTGGCCCTGGTGCTCATACCGGGACCTGGAACCAATCCCAAGGACTACGCGCTGGGTGAGAGCATCATCTTAGACGGCGCTATTGATTTTCGCGGCAAAGAGATCGATCGGCTCAAGGAATCCCAGATCAAAGAGGCTGCATCCCGGATACGGTCCCGGGGTCTCTCTCGTGTGGCCGTGGTGGGCAAATTCTGCCAGAGAAATCATGCTCACGAGCTGAAGGTTGGCGAGATCATGGCCGCTGCGCTGCCAGGCAGCAAGATCGAGCTGGGCCATAAAGTCTCCGGCCAGCTAAACTTTCCCCGCCGGGCGGCGACAACCATGCTCACGGCTGCCACCAAAGACCGCTATGAGCTTTTCGCCAAAGACGTGGCTGCTGCTCTCAAGGAGCGCAAGATCTCGTCTCCCGTCTATATTCTCAAGGCAGACGGCGGCACTCTGCCACTGGACAAATCGCTGCATATGCCTGTGGAAACCATATTCTCCGGGCCCGCTGCCAGCATTATGGGCGTTTTAGCGCTGACGGAGCCTGGCCAGACCTCCGTAGTCGTGGACATTGGCGGCACCACCACTGATTTGGCTCTCATCCTTTCCGGCAAGCCCCTCCTTTCTGCCAAAGGAGCGCGGGTTGGCTCTCTTCTTACCCATGTGCGAGCCTTTGCCGTCAAGTCGGTGGCCATCGGCGGCGATAGCGCCGTTTCCGGCTGCTGCGGCAGCTTAGCAGTCGGGCCGCACCGAAACGGTCCGCCGCTTTGCATGGGCGGAACGGGACCCACTCCCACCGATGCGTTGCGTGTTTTGGGGCTCTCTCAGATAGGCGATGCTGCAAAGGCTGAGAAGGCCATGCAGATCGTGGCTGAGGGTTTGGGCTGCACTGCAAAGGAGGCAGCCAAAAAGGTGGTTGATGCCGTTGTGGACAAGATCGTCTTTGAGGTCAATGATATGTTCCGGGAATGGGCGGAGGAGCCCGCTTATCGTATCTGGGAGATCATGAAAAAAGAGATGCTTTCAGCACAGAGCGTTGTAGGGGTGGGCGGAGGAGCTCCTCTCCTCGTGCCGCTGGTGGCCGCCCGGCTCAAAGCCGTGGCCATTGTGCCCGAGTATGCGTCTGTGGCCAACGCTATCGGCGCAGCGGTGGCCCGGCCCACCTTAACCCTGAACCTGCACGTTGACACGGAGAAAGGTGAGTATTCTGTGGCCGAAGAAGGCCTCACGGGCCGGGTGACCGACCAAAAGATGACTCCTGAAAATGCAGAGCGTCTGGCCCGGCGGCTCTTAGCCGAGCGGGCGGCGCGTCTGGGCGTCGGCGAGTATGCAAGCGAAGCCGAGGTTACTTACAGCGAGTTTTTCAATATGATTCGAGGCTGGTCAACTGTGGGAAGGCTGATGGACGTGCGAATGGAAATTCCGGCAGGTCTTCTGCCATCCTGGGGGGGTTGCTGAAATGTCCTCCAAAGGCAAGACCGGGCTCATATTCTTCCCCGCCTTTGACTGGGCCATCTCGCCCACTCACCCGGAGCGAGAGGAGCGGCTGCTCTACACTCGCGACCAGATCTTCGAGGAGGGTCTGATGGACCTTTCTGCCATCGAGGAGTACAAGCCCCGCCTGGCCGAGAAAAAGGACGTCGCTCGCGCCCATTTCTGCGTTCCGGATGTAGAGAGCCAGGTGACTGAGGCGCACCTCATCGCCGCCGGCAGCACACTTACTCTGGCCGATGCCCTGGAGAAGGGCGAGATTCGAAACGGCTTTGCGCTGGTGCGACCCCCCGGCCACCACAGCATGCGTGTGGTGCATGGCAACCGCGGCTTTTGCAATATCAACAACATGGCCATCATGGTCGAGTACCTTAGAACGAAGTACGGCCACAAGAGGATCGCCGTCATCGATACCGATGTGCATCACGGCGACGGAACCCAGGAGATATTCTGGCACGATCCGGATGTGCTCTGTCTATCCTTCCACCAGGACGGCCATACCCTTTACCCCGGCTCGGGCTTTGTCAATGAGATGGGCGGACCGCAAGCGCTTGCCAGAACGCTGAACGTTCCCCTGCCGCCTGGAACCACGGACGAGGGCATTCACTACGTTCTGGACAATCTCATCCTGCCCGTTCTCGATGATTTCAAGCCAGATTTGATCCTGAACTCGGCCGGTCAGGACAATCACTATACCGATCCCTTGGCAAATATGCGCTTCTCGGCCAACGGCTACGCCCGGCTAAATGAAAAGCTCGCTCCCGACCTGTGCGTCCTGGAGGGAGGCTACGCAGTGGAGACGGCCCTGCCCTATGTGAACACGGGCATCATCCAGGCCATGGCCGGGCTGGACTACTCGCATGTTAAAGAGCCGGACTATGTGCCAGGCCGCTTCGTGCAGACGGAGGGAATGAAGCGGGAGATAGAGCATACGGTAGCCCAGGTGCAGAAGATATGGGATCAGAGGGACGAACTGGTAGCCCAGGCGCTGGACGGTGCAGGGGACTTCTATCGCAGGAAGAAGCGCGTCTTCTACGACACGGACATGATCAACGAGAATCAGGAAGAGGTAGTTCGCCTCTGCCCGGACTGCGCCGGCTACATGACCATTCTTACATCGGCCCAGCGAGGGTACGGCATTTTGAACAGCGCCTTTTGCGTCTCCATTCCGCGCGGCGCTTGCTCCTCCTGCCGGGATGACGCCAAAGAGGAGTATGCAGAGCATGTGGACGACAAGAGGATCGGTTATGTCTTGATGCAGGACAAGGACAAAGACAAGTTCAAGTTCTACAACAACATGATCCGAACGGAGAGGGGTTACTAAGTCGTTACGGGGCGGGAAGCTGCGAATGGCTTTCCGCGCCATTGCTGTGCCCTCTCAAACATCATCTTTTTTCAACAAAATATCCAAAAAAACTAAAAAGAACTCACTACTGCACTGCGCTCTTCACCTCATCCACTATCTTGTCGATGAGGCTCTTCTCCTTCGCCGTCGGCTTTTTCTTCTCGCCAAATTCTGCCGCCAGCGCCTCGAAGAGCTGCTTTTGCCGCTCCGTCAGCGAGGATGGCGTTTTCGTCTTAACCCTGACATGCAGGTCGCCGTTGCCGAGGCCCTGCAGCCTGGGCATGCCCTTTCCCCTCAGCCGGAAGACGGTTCCCGTCTGCGTTCCTGATGGCACCTTAATCTTGGCCCGTCCGCCCAGGGTGGGAACCTTCAGCTCGGCGCCCAGCGCCGCCTGGGTGAAGCTGATGGGCGTCTCTAATAGCAGGTCGCTGTCCACGCGCTGGAACATGGGGTGGGGCAGGACGTTTATGCCCACGTAAAGGTCTCCGCTCTCTCCTCCCGGCCCGGCCGCATCACCCTGGCCGCGCAGCTTTAGGTGCTGGCCGTCCTCCACGCCCGGTGGGATCTTGATGTTGATCTTGCGGTTCTTTCGCACCCTTCCCGATCCTGCGCAATCTCCGCAGGGAGCGACGATGATCTGCCCCCGGCCTGCACACTTGGGGCAGGCCGAAGAGGTTACCATCTGCCCGAAGGGAGTGTTCTGGGCGCGGGTGATCTGGCCCGTGCCCCGGCAGTTGCCGCAGGTGGTGGGACTGGTGCCGGGCTTAGCTCCGCTGCCGCGGCATGTGGGGCAGCTCTCTGTGCGCGGAACCTCAACGGTTGACTCGAGACCCGTAGCCGCCTGTTCCAGAGTAATTTGGACGTCATAGCGCAGATCCCGGCCCCTCGCGGGCCCGCGGGCCCGGCCACCGAAGAACATATCAAAAATGCTCTCGCCGCCTCGGCCGCCACCGAAGCCCCGCAGCAAATCCTCGAAGTTCACCCCGCGGAACAGGTCCTCTTGCGAGTACTGGCTGTTGATTCCGGCATGGCCGAACTGGTCGTACTTCTGCCGTTTTTCCGGATCGGAGAGGACGGCATAGGCCTCAGATAGCTCCTTGAACTTCTCCTCAGCCCCGGGCTCATCCGACCTGTCGGGATGGTACTTCATGGCGAGCTTGCGGTAGGCTCCCTTGATGTCCTTCTCGCTCGAGTCCTTGGGTACTCCCAAAACCTCGTAGTAGTCCTTCTTCTCCGGCATATTTTATTCAGTTCCATTCACTTCTTATCGTTTACTACCTCATAGTCGGCATCAACTGTCTGATCCGACGGCCCTTGCCCTGAGGTTTGCTCTTGACCCGTGCCAGGCTGGGCTTGCTGCTTCGCCTGCTGTTCCTGTGCCGCCTTCTGGTACATGGCAGCCGACAGCTCGTAGATGGAACTTTGCAGGCTTTCTGTCTTGGCCTTGATCTCGGAGATCTCGCCACCCGTCTGGGCATTCTTCAGATCGGCAATGGCCTTCTCGATCTTCTCCTTCTGCTCGGCCGTGGCCACTTCGCCTGCATCTTTGAGCATCTTCTCCGAGGCATAGACCAGAGAGTCAGCCGCATTCTTAACCTCGATCTCTTCCTTTCTCTTCAGGTCGTCAGCAGCGAAACGCTCGGCGTCTTTGATCTTGGCATCGATGTCATCCTTGCTCAGTTTGTGGGGCGCAGTAATGGTCATATTCTGCTCCTTCTTGGTGGCCAGATCCTTGGCCGAGACATGAATGATGCCGTTGGCGTCTATGTCGAAGGTGACCTCAATCTGGGGAATGCCTCGAGGGGCTGGAGGAATGCCCACCAATGTGAACCTTCCCAAAGAGACGTTGTCCTTGGCCAGGGGCCTTTCGCCCTGTAGCACATTGACCTCAACGCTTGTCTGATTATCTGCAGCCGTGGTGAATATCTGACTCTTTCGAGTGGGAATGGTGGTATTCCTCTCAATCAGCTTGGTGGCGACAGCGCCCAATGTCTCAATGCCAAGCGAGAGGGGTGTTACATCCAATAACAGGAGATCTTTGACCTCGCCGCCCAAGACGCCTGCCTGAATGGCTGCACCCATAGCCACGCATTCCATGGGGTCCACGCCTCGTTCGATGTCCTTGCCCATGAAGCCCTTCACGAACTCCTGGACAATGGGCATCCTGGTAGGACCGCCTACTAATATGATCTTGCCGATCTCTGATTTCTCCAGCTTGCTGTCCCGCAGGGCCTGGGTCATGGGACCGCGACAGCGCTCAATGACATCCTGGATGAGTTCATCGAGCTTGGAGCGGTCCAGTGTCATGGAGAGATGCTTGGGGCCGCTTGCGTCTGCTGTAATATAAGGCAGATTGAGGTTGGTCTGCTTTACGCTGGAAAGCTCGATCTTGGCCACTTCGACTGCTTCTCTCAGGCGCTGCATGGCCATGGAGTCGCCCTTCAGGTCGATGCCCGACTCCTGCTTGAACTTCGCCAGGACAAAATTGGTCAGCCTTTCGTCCATATCTCTGCCGCCCAACTGGGTATCGCCGGAGGTGGACCGGACCTCGAAGACGCCCTCGCCTATCTCCATGATGGTGACGTCCAGTGTGCCGCCGCCCAGATCAAAGACCATGATCTTGTGCTCGCCCACTTTATCCAGGCCAAAGGCAAGAGCCGCAGCCGTGGGCTCATTGATGATGCGAACGACCTCAAGGCCGGCAATGGTTCCTGCATCCTTGGTCGCTTGCCTCTGATTGTCATTGAAGTAGGCGGGAACGGTTATAACGGCTTTATCCACGGTGTCGGCCAGATATGTCTCTGCATCCGTCTTGATCTTGCGCAGGATCTGGGCGGATACATCCTCTGGGCTGTATTCCTTTCCATAAACCTTGACTTTGTAGTCCGTGCCCATCTTGCGTTTGATGCCCTGTATGGTGCCTTCTGGATTGGTCACTGATTGTCTCTTGGCAGGCTCACCAACCAGAACCTGGCCCTCTTTGGTGAAGGCCACGTAGGATGGAAATGCCTTGCCGCCGATGCTGGTCCCCTCTGCGCTGGGAATTATGGTGGGTCGGCCGCCGATTAGAACAGCAGCTGCCGAGTTGCTGGTCCCAAGGTCAATACCGATAATTTTTGACAAGATCTCATCTCCTGAATTTGAAAGTTACTACTACTTCGTAAATATTTAAGCTTATCATCATTTATCTTTTCGCCACTGCTACTTTTGAGAAGCGAATGACATGGGTATTGAAGATATAGCCTTTCTGTATCTCTTCTGCCACTACGCCTTCTTCCAGTTCTTGCGTCTCGACCTGAAAGAGAGCCTCATGCCGATAAGGATCAAATTTCATGCCTTTTGCCTCGATGGGCACGAGCCCTTCCCCCGACAGTATATCCAGCAACTGCATGTAGAGCACCTTACTGCCTTCGTCATGCTTTGCTGCAACGTCCAGGCTGTCGAGCACGGGAAGAAGCTTTGAGACGAGCTTCTCTGAGGCGTATTTCACGTTATTTTCCTTCTCGCGGGCCGATCTTTTCATAACGTTGTCCAGATCCGCTCGACAGCGCATCAAGAGGTCGAGCCGCTCCTCTGCCAGGCTCTGGGCCGAGGTGAGTTGCATCTGCAGTTCCTCGACATTCATGCCTGAAGTCTCCGGTTCCGTTTCAGATTTTGCATCAGAATCCGCCATAAGCTCCACCCAATGTTTGTACCTATAGAAATCCAGGGAGGAATCGGGCCGGCTTAGCCGGCCACTTTCAGTCCCTTGCTGCGTTAGTAGTGAGGCATCGGCATCTGTGGCATGGTGTAATCATGCGGGCTTTGACCCGGCTTGGGTGCCATCTCTTCTCTCTTGGCTGCAATGACATCATCCACCCGCAAAACCATGGTGGCTGCTTCGGTTGCTGATTTTATTGCCTGAGTTTTTACCTTTAAAGGCTCTACAACGCCCAGTGCCAGCATATCTGCGGGCTCTCCCGTTAATATGTTCAGCCCGAAGTTCTTCATGCCCTGACCGCCCTTGACTCTCAGAGCCGCCAAGCTGTCCACTGGATCGAAGCCTGAGTTTTCAGCCAGGGTCAGGGGTATAGACTCCACAGCATCGGCAAAGGCCCGAACAGCCAATTGCTCTCGCCCTTCCAGGGTGGATGCATACTGTCTCAGATTCTCGGCCACGACGATCTCCGGAGCGCCTCCGCCCGGTACAATCTTTCCGGAGCGAATCACGTCCAAAACCACATTGAGTGCATCATCCAGGGCGCGTTCCATCTCCTCTAAGTACTGTTCTGACACTCCGTGCAATATGATGGATACGGCCTTGGCCTTTTCGCAGCCCTCCACGAAGATCATGTGCTTGTCTTTGCCTACCTTGCGCTCTTCCACAAGAGCCGCCGATCCCAGATCCTTGGAAGTGACGACCATCACGTCGCCTACCAGCCTTGCCCCTGTAGCCAAGGCCAGCATCTTCATATCCTCTCTCTTGACCCGGCGAACAGCCAAAATTCCCAGTCTTCCCAGGTAGTTTTGGGCAAAAACGCCGATGCCCTTCTCGCAGAAGATGACATTGGCCCCGGCTGCAACAATGGCATCAACCTGGGACTTGATAACCAACTCTTCGCCCTCTTTGAAGCTGGCAAGATTCTTGGCCTCTGTGATGGTGACCTTGGCATCCGTATCCAGCTTCTTCAGCTCGAGAGTGCCTTCCAGAAGCATGATCTTGGCATTTTCTATGCGCTTTGGCATCTCCAGGGATGTTCTCTCCTTCTCGATTACTATGCCGTGGTTTATGACCGAGTCCTCTATTCGGCTGCCTGGGATCAGGACGATCTTGATATTCTCTTCAATGTCCTTGCCCTCAAAACCGGCCACGGCTCGTGCAGCATCCACTGAGATTTTTGCCAGCGTATCCATGGCGATCTCTATGCCCTTTCCTCGCATGGCTGTCTGGGCAATCTTCAAAAGCACGCTGTCGTCGCCTGAGACGTCTATGGCCATCTCGGAAAGCACTTTTTGCGCCCTGGCTGCAGCTTGCTTATATCCCTGCACGATGACTGTGGGGTGGACATCTTGATCCAGTAGCGCCTCGGCCTTTTCCAACAGCTTGCCGGCTATTATCACTGCTGTGGTGGTGCCGTCTCCAATCTCATCGTCCTGGGCCTTTGCCACCTCGACGATCATCTTGGCCACCGGGTGCTCGATATCCATCTCTCTTAAGATGGTAGCACCGTCGTTGGTGATGGTTACATCTTCGCCGGCGATGAGCATCTTGTCCATCCCTTTGGGTCCAAGGGTGGTCCTGACAGCCTCTGCGACCGCCTTTGCAGCTAAGATGTTCCTGCGCTGCGCTTCTTTGCCTGTATCTCGTTTGCTTCCTTCTTTCATTATGATTATCGGTACGCCGCTCAAACCTGCCAAACCTATAGTCCTCCCCGACTTTTTTCATACTACCTGTTTGAAGTTCTATATAAAAGATTCGCATGATTTGTGGCAGTATTTGTATGCAGCTCAGAATATATATAGTCTATATAGGAAGATCTATATAGTCCTCTATCGGTGAGGCTCAATAGAAAAAATGCCTATTTAAAATGACACTAAAAGGGATCTGTGGTGACATCGAAGATAGTCTCAAATAATCTAAATCTCTGGTATGGAGAAAAGCAAGCTCTCAAGGATATATGCCTGGAAATTCCTGAGAAAAAAATTACCGCTCTCATTGGTCCTTCGGGCTGCGGCAAGTCGACTTTTATCCGCTGTCTGAACCGGATGAACGATCTTGTGGCAAAGATTCGCATTGAGGGTCAGATTCTCTATGATGATATCGATATTTATGGAAAAGATGTCGATGTCGTGGAACTGCGCAAAAGGATTGGCATGGTATTTCAAAAGCCTAACCCCTTTCCCATGTCCATTTACGACAACATTGCCTATGGCCCCAGAATTCACGGGCAGAAAAATGTCGATAAAATTGTAGAGCGCAGTCTGTTGGATGCTGCTCTATGGGAAGAGGTCAGCGAGAGGCTGGACCAGCCTGCCATGGGCCTATCCGGCGGCCAGCAGCAAAGGCTGTGCATCGCCAGGACCCTGGCCATGAAGCCCGATGTTATCTTATTTGATGAACCATGCAGCGCTCTTGATCCCATCTCCACCGGCAAGATCGAGAGCCTCATGGAGGTCCTAAAGGACAACTATACCCAGGTGATTGTGACCCACAACATGCAGCAAGCGGCCAGGATCTCGGACTGGACCGCCTTCTTCTTGCTCGGCGAACTGATCGAGGTGGGAAAGACAAAACGCATCTTTGAGATGCCGACGGTAAAGAGCACTGAGGATTATATCACAGGAAGGTTTGGCTAATCGCTGAGGTTTTGGGGGAGGTAAGATGAGCCCGTATCGTGAGCGGTATCACAGAGATCTGAAGGAGCTGAAAAATCTTACAAAAGATCTGGCGGATCGGGTTGGGGGAGCTATAGATAAATCTGTTACTGCCCTGCGTGATTTAAATATGGATCTGGCCAGAGATGTCATCAAACAGGATCAAGAAATGGATGATTTGAGCCTGAAGATAGAGAATTTATGCATGGAGCTTTTGGCTTTGCAGCAACCAATGGCCAAGGATCTCAGACGCATTATCGGCATCTTGAAGATCAGCATCGATCTGGAGAGAATCGGCGACCTGGCGGTAGATGTGGCCAGAGTTACCACACAATCGCAAAATAAGATCCAGATAACAAAGCTGGAATATATTCCTCGCATGGCTGAGATCGGCAAAAAGATGCTTGAACAGTCCATGGAGGCTCTCATGAATAGCGACGCGGATTTGGCCAGACAGGTCACCAAATGGGATTATGAGATCGATGGGCTTTATGTCAAAGCCAGAACCAAGCTCCTGAAAATAATTATCGAACGGCCTGAAGTAATCAATGAAGGAACGTCTCTGCTCATGGTGAACCGGCATCTTGAGAGGACCGGGGATCATATCTGCAATATTTGTGAGACCATCGTCTATATGGTGGAAGCAAAGAGAGAACACCTCAATTAGGGGGGCTTATGGACACAAGAAAAGTACAGAGAACGGGCAAGTCGACCTTTATCGTTTCTCTTCCCAAAAGCTGGGCGACAAAGAACGGCATTTCAGCCGGTTCGATAATTTACATCAATCAGGGAGATAATGGTGCCCTCACATTGTCCACGGATCGCTCCGAGCGCGACCTGCGGGTGCGCCTCGATATTGGCGATAAAATGGGTGAGCATCTGGTAAGGGATATCATCGGATGCTACGTGGGTGGTTATAGGACGATTGAAGTGACATCAGGGCGCATGTCCTCTGTGCAGAAGAAGGATCTGCATCAGATCGTCAACAAGCTCATAGGCCCCGAGATTTTGGAGGAGACCATCAATAAGGTGGTAATTCAGGATCTGTTAAGCTCCGAGGAGCTTCAGTCCGAACGGGCCTTAAAGCGAATCAGAACCGTAGTGAAATCCATGATCGCCGATTCTCTCTCCAGCCTTTTAAATAATAACGAGGATCTGGCGGCGGATGTGATCCAGAGGGACAATGACGTGGACCGGCTCAACCTTCTTATCGCCCGCCAGTTCACCGAGATCCTGAGATCTGGCTCTGTAAGGCAAGAGACTCTCAATCCCATCACCGCTTTCAATTATATGCAGGCGGCATCTAACCTGGAACGCATAGCTGACCATGCCCACCGCATTGCCGAGATCGCCTGCAAGAGAAGCTACAGCCTGCCCGATGATTTGAAAGAGGAGCTTTCCCGTATGGATTCATTGTTGTGCGGTCTGCTTGACGACTCTATATCCTACTTGCTTCTGACCAACTCCGACAAGGCCAATGAACTCATAGACAGGATCAAGGAGATTCAGAAGCATGCAGAGGGAATTGCCAATTCATCAGACAGCAAAGACAAATCTGAGATGGTAGTTCGGCTGGTCCTGGCCAGCAGTCTGGAGCGCATGCTTGACTACATCATGAACATCGGCGAATTGACCATAAATCTCTGCCATTCTACTCACACCACTGAGAAAGCGTGAATCTCAAATATCCTTCGATCGCGGAGGCCCGCCGGGGCGGTCGGACATCTCATGCAAAGCAGGGCTATCGCCTCACACCAGGATTTTCCGTACTCGATTTACTTTCAAGACGTAGTAGCTTCTCCTTCATCTCTGTGCCCCAGAGATATCCGCCCAAGCCTGTCTTCGCGACAACGCGATGGCAGGGCACGAGAATGGCGAAAGGATTTGCGGCCATGGCCCGGCCTACCGCCCGCGCCGCGCCCGGATGGCCCGCGCGCTCAGCTACCTGGCCATATGTCCTGGTCTCGCCGCGCGGTATCGCCTGCACCAGTGCATAAATCAGCTTTTGAAAATCGGTACATTCGGACATGTCCAGCACCGCCTTTGGGCATGGCGCGTCCCTCTCCAGGTACGCGGCGATCTTCTCGGCCAGCCTGGAGGGCTCGGCGGGCATTTCATTGGAATGAGAGATCCCTTTTACCTTTGGCCCGGATATTTCCACCAGAATATAGCAGCCCAAAGATGGAACAAAGGCATCGGACGTCATTGCTTGATGATCTCCAGGTAGGTCTTGAAGCGGCCCAGCTCAATCTTCTCCACGGCAAGGGTGGCCGTGTCCAGGATGGCGATGCTGGCGAGTCCGGTGAGGTGGCCCCAGATCTCGCCAGGATTGACCAGGAGAGTCTTGCCGTGCTTTGTCACCTCGGCACGATGGTTATGGCCGCGGACAACAACATCGTAGAGCTGAGAGGCCACTACAGCCTTTACCAGCGGCTCATCTGTGCCGTGCATGAGTGCAATCTTCAGGCCGCCCGCCTCGATCTCGCCAAAGTCGCCCAGGTACTCGCCGCCCACGCGCGCGAACTCCCGGAACAGGCCCACCCGGTCGCAGTCGTTGTTTCCGTAGACGAGCTTGACGGGAATGCCAAAGCCTTCAAAGGTGTAGCAGTTGCCCGAGCCGATCATGTCTCCAGCAAAGAGCACCAGATCCACTTTCTTTTGAGAAAAAACCCGCAGAGCATCCTTGACGCCCTGGATGCTGTCATGGGCATCGGACATAATTCCTATTAGCATAAAACCACCTGCACAGTCGCATACGATAATTATATTTTGCCATAAAACTGCACCTGCCAAAAAAGCGTTTTGCGGGCTTCAGGGTCGAAGGGCTTAAGTACAAGAATAACCTGGTAGCGAGAGGCCCGCCTTAACTCAGCCTGGTAGAGTGCGCGGCTGTAGTATGTCTCGCACCGTAGAGGTGCTACGCGCAGTCACCGCGATGTCCCCGGTTCGAATCTGGGAGGCGGGATCTGTCTACTGTCCGGATGGTGTAGTGGCCCATCATGAAAGCCTGTCGAGCTTTCGACCCGGGTTCGAATCCCGGTCCGGGCGTTGATTTGCGGAAAAAAGAGGGCCTCACAAGGGCTCTTGCTTTCCTCTTGTTTTTCAGGGCTTTGTTGCTATGCTTGATGACATGTTCCTGCCTGGCAGCAGCCTATCATCTGGAGAAGCCGTGCAAACGTGTGCGCAAGTATTTCCCTTGGCCGAGTGGGGGCCTTCGTCGCGAGACCACCGCCATAGGTGGCAAGAAAGGGGAGGCATTCAGTTTGGCGCAAACAAGGACCTTACTGGCCGGGGGGCAAGCCGCCTTCCGGAAGGTATGCGAGAAGGATAGAGATGCAATGCCCTGCGCGACTTTGTGGCCGCACGCCCGAGGATGGCCAGACCATGAAGATCTCAGACAAATCTCTTTACAGCAATGTCTTTTTGTCATGGTGCTCAGTCACTAATATTCAATATATTGTTATATTATTGTTCGAAATATTTAAATCCGGCCAGTTGAATCTCTTGCTAGAAGGAGGTAATATCTCATGAAGATCAACCTTAAAGCATGGTCTGTTCTCCTGTTTATGTGTCTTGTTCTCTCATTTAGCATAGTCTATGCAGAGAGTACAGCAACCGGGGGTGTTAATGCAACCATGTCTAACAACACTACCAACGAATCTGTCAGCATTCCTGAGAACACCACTAATGTAACCCTGTCCGAGAATGCAACAAATCCCTTTGCCAAAACAAAAGGTTGGAAAGACTCTTCTACGCCGTCCGGCAGAGGGATAAAGAACTAACTATCTTTTTTGTATAATTTAATGTGATGCCCATGCCATAATGTTTATTACCCTCGATTACTAAAAAATTTCTGTGGCATTTGGCCTAACTTCTTTAAAAATAACATAGGCTTTTCCGGCGCAAAAAAATGTCTCACCGGCCCGCTATGATCGGGGTCGCATCTTTCTTCTTTTTTTGCCTTTCTTTTTTAGTCATCGCTTTTTTGCTTTTGCCTTGGGCTCGGTTTTTTTCAGCCATCTCATCAACTGTGGCTGCCTTCCTTAAAAAGGGTTGGCTTTTGCCATCAAATCAAACATTTCCTCGCTACATCTTTTTGAAAATCCCATGAAGATTGAGACGTTCACCGGCTCAGTGAGGGCTTTGATTGCATTCAGCCTTCCCTTGTTGAGCTTCCATTTTATAATCGTTAATCAGTAACCTTTAATTATGTTAACGTTCACTATTGGATTTCAGCATGCTGAATGCTAAGAAGTTAGAAACCGCACACAAGAGGTAAGAATATGAAATCCCATAGAAAGGCTGTCTGTATTATCCTGATTGCCATGTTCGTCGCCTTTCCATCAATTTCATCGGTGGAAGGAAAAGATTTGACTCAATCGGATTGGGAAGAGTACATTTTGAATTTTATCGGGGCAGCCTCTTATCAACTGCCTGAACCGACTTCTACCCTGTCGTCCCTTATCATGAGTTCCCCGAACCTCACGATGGGTGCTCTAAAAAATTGGGCATACAATAATATGCTGTCAACGACGCGCAACCTGATGGATGCCGATCAAAGCGGAAATAAGGAGCAAATAGATTACTACAATAATCAGTTGGATCGCTGGCAAGCCGTGTATTCTTGCCTCAATGGAGATTGCGGGCATATGCAGCGATTGGAGACAGGTTCAGCAACAGAACAGACAGGAACAGAACAGGGCACAACAGTCGCAACACCTACAACGGGAAGACTTGCCGCCAATGGAACAAGTTATCAGAAAGGAGCGCTCCTCGTCGGCCCGATATCAATTCCAGCCGAATGGACCGACCCCCAAGATATCCTCTTTCTGGATCAGGGCAGGCCTTACATCATTGTGGGAGAGGGCACATGCAGTCTCTGGGACAATCCGCCAGAACCTGATGGTGTAGATTCCTGTTTCGTTTATGCAAAATGGAGAATTGGAGACTTACCGCAAATATGGGGTCAGATGGAATTAGTCGACCCATCGATTCACCTGAGCGATCTCATAGAGAGGGATACTGGAAAACCGGCTGAATACAATCCATCCCATGTCTATGAGGCAGTTGTCTTCGGAGAAGGAAAGATGCTCAAAGCCCGTGTCTTCGATGGCGGAGGTTATAGCGATAACAACGGCGAATTGAGAATCAGTGTCTACCAGGCTGTCTAGTGTTATGCATGGATGGAGATAGAATATAATTCCAACTCCGCACGCTGCGCATGGCCTGTAATCCATCTTCTATTTTTTGTCAACTAATCATCTCCAACTTTATTGAAAAAAGGGTTAAGGAAGGACAATATTAAACCCTGGATCGAACACATCAAGTATCCCGATAAACCGCTCAAACACGAAGGCATCTCCTTCAGTAATCACGTCTGCCGGAGGAACCGATGGGTCAAGTGCCAGTTGTTCAAGAGTCTTCCGGGGCATATAGACTGTAACATTTGCTTGCATCGAGGATTCATTCAACCAGAAATCAAGCACACTTTTTTTCACCTGAATTAGTGCTTTGTCGGCGGTATCGTTAATTATCAGGTTTATCTTGAAATTTTCTCCATCCGCTTTCTGGCCATTGAGCCTTACTGCGAGATAATCAAGGAGCTGACTTAAAGACATCCCGGACATTACATCTGCAGATATCATCGTGTTTCCTCGTACCGGTTTTGTACTGCGAAGTTCCTGAGCTCCAACCAGGTATGCATTCCGTGCAGGACCTGATTCTGCCTGATATCCGAGCTGTTCGAGAGCCGCAGCTTCCATATTCCTGGCCTTCATATTGGTAGGATCTGCAAAGACGAGATAATGAGCGATGGATGCTACCAGTTCGTACTGTCCAGCATCATAATCTTTGCCAAGTTTCTGCAGGACTGCATCTGCTCCTCCCATGTACTCGGTGATATTCCGGGCAAACTGTACCGGAGGAAGACGCTTCAGGTTGATGGGATTTGCATCGTAAAATCCAAGATATTTCTGGTATGTTGCTTTCACACCCATATAGATCTGGCCGTAAAGCCCGTGGGTATACCAGTATTCCTGCAAGGACTTGGGAAGAACGATCATATTCGAGATCTCATCCATGGTATAGCCTTTATTCATGAGGTTCAGCGTCTGGTCATTGATATACTTGTACATGTCACGCTGGTTTTCGAGCAGTTCAATAACCTTGTCATTCCCGAACCTGGGCCAGTTATGGGCGGTAAAAACGACTTCAGCCTTATCGCCGTACAATCTTAGTGCTTCGTCAAGGAATTTAGCCCACGAAAGCGGGTCTCTGACCTGTGCTCCGCGAAGGGTCAGGATATTATGGAGCGTACCTACGCAGTTTTCAGCCATAAAAAGTGCCTTACGCTCCGGGAACCAGATGTTTATCTCAACCGGAGCTTCAGTATTTGTGTTATACTGGAACTCCATTTTCACCCCGTCAATAGTCATTATCTGACCGGTACTGTTAATATCAATCGTGGGTGCAATAAGAGATGCTCTCCCAACTGACGGATACTTGCCAAGACCGTTATCGACAAGACCTTTCTCATCACGGGGAAGGGGCAGTCCGTACATGTACATGGCCCGCCGCTGCATTGCAGTTCCGGCATACACGTTCTCACTGACTGCATGCTCCATGAACCCCTCAGGCGCGATGATCTCAACATCGCCGGATGCAACTTGCTCATCGGTAATTACTCCTTTCACTCCCTGGTAATGGTCCACATGAGGGTGTGAATAAATGACTGCCTTCACCGGATAATGCCCTAATGTCCTGTTTACCAGGTCCATTGCAGCGCGTGCAGTCTCAACCGAATTCATGGGATCAATGACTATCCAGCCGGTATTACCCTTAATGAGGCTCATTGTTGTTATGTCATATCCTCTGACCTGGTAAATTCCCGGAACGACTTCGAATAATCCGTTAATGTTATTCAATCGTGCATGCCTGCAGAGAAGGGGATTTATCGTGTCGGGACAGGTCCCATTATCCAGGAATGAAAATACTTCCATATTCCAGGAAGTATAATTCGGGTAATCTGAGGGAATAATCAGAGGATCATCGGTTGCGATAAATCCCTGATTGGCAAAACGGTTGTCTTCCTCATTATTATTCCATGCAGGAGTATTGTTTGCCAACAGGTTGGCTGCAATGGTGTATTCGGTTGCATCGTTCCTGATAGAGTTGCTGGATGCCCCATCAGTGACTGAATTTTCGCTGCCGGTTACTCCCGGTATTACAGCCATGAATACAATAGCAGCTACTAGTAGTGCCTTTAAACATATTTTCATCTTTTTTCAACTCCAGTTCCTTCACATTCAAACAATAAAAAAATTCTGTGAATAATATATACTAATTTTATTTTGCGTATTTCTTTGACGAAAAACTCCTCAACCGTTATATTCACAGTCCTGTCCCCGCGGCTAAGCCTGCCCGCAGCAGCACATCGGCAATTATGGCTGCAAAGAGCACGGCGCGATAGTTGGCCGACTGGTAGAACAGCTCTTCGCCTCTCTCAGCAGTCGGATGGCGCACGAAATCCAGGTTTTGCAGCAAAAGCCAGACCCCGGCACCTGCGGCTGCAGCCATGTAGAGCCATCCGAGATTGGCAGAAATGCCCAGGGCTATGGAGAGGATGACGCCAACAATCCAAAAGCCAGCCACCATCTTGGCCGTGGCCGCAATTCCAAAGGTTGCTGGAGTGGTGGGAATACCTTTCTCTTTATCGCCTGCCACATCTCGCGAGGCATCGCAGTTGGTAAAGCCCCAATCGGTTATGACGATCATGGCTGCCAGGATCAGGGCGGCAGGATGCAGACCCGGCCCGGATTTAAGAAGCCCGGTCGGCTCCATGGAAAGCCAGACGCCCAGGGGCACCAGGCCGAAAGACAGTCCCACAAATATCCAGGAGAAGGGCGTATTTCTCTTGGCCCAGGCGGAGTAGATGGTGATGAGCAGTGTAGCGACCAGAAGGATGACAAAGCTCTCCGGGTTGAGATACAGGGCTATGGCCGCAGCCGCAAGAAAAAGAAATAGCGACCAGAGCTGTGCATCGTGCTTGCTCAGCATGGCCGAGGGCAGTGGCCGATCAGGCATAGCGATGCTGTCCACATCGATGTCGCAGCAGTCGTTGTATACATAGGAGCTGGTGATGGCACAGTAAGCTCCGATGGCGGCGATTATAAAAGGAAGCATTGACGGCAGGGCCCCCTGCACGGCGTAGACGGCTAATAGAGCCGCGGCAGCCGGCATGGCCAGATCCATTGCCGCGAGTGGTGGGCGCAGCAGCTCGATGTGCGCCTTAAATCGATGCATTCAGAGGATCCCCGCAAAGAGTTCCAGATGCTCCTCGGGATTTGTCAAGTAATCCAGAAGGCCCGGCTCCTTCAGCAGTGGATACATCTCCCGGCCCTTGGCCAGGCCGAGTTTGCGAAGGCTTGAGCCGTCCAAAGCCTCGATCCGCCGCAGCTCTGCCGCTTCAGGACATCTAATGTTCTTTATCCAGCCATCCCGTGTGAAAAAGTAAGCTCCCCCACCTTTCTCTCGGAATGGATCGTAAAGTGATGAGAAGTTCCTGGCCACGAAGTTGGCCATCTTCAGTGTCTTATTGGATCGGTTTATGGTGATGTGACCGTAGCCCGGAGGCACGAGGACCTTGTCGGTCGCGCTGGCGTAGACTGCCACCACATCGCTTAGATCTCGGCTCTGCAAAAGGTAAAGTGCTTCACCTTCTATTACCTCATAAAGCTCAGGATAGGTGACGCTGCCACCAGCCACAAGCGGATGGTAATGGCCGGCAGTCTTGATGTATTCGCGACCGAGCATGTTTGGTGGAATAATAGTGATATCATAACGAAGACCTTGTTGCAGGAGCTTCTCCTTATCCGCACGGCTTAAGAAAAGGTCCCGGTACATATAATAGAGTTCATAGTCTTCTGCCCCGGCAAGCCAGCTTTGATCAAAGATCACTTCTTTCATATCAAAAAGCCGACGAACATCAGGCGTCAGCATTTTGCCGCTAAACTCCATTTGCATTTTTTCTGCCACCAAATGATAATGAGCACTTTAAGGATTAAATACGATCGCATTTCTGCAGATCATTCTCTCCTGCAAAAGATGATTAGCACAGCTAAGATCAGCCGATTTCAAAGGCAAAATTTTTTTATGGCTAGTACCGGATGCCTTCAGTTGTTACCGGCTTTAGCAGGCCTCTGGGCTGGTGATGGTGAAGTACTCAGTGAGCACCTTCCTGTAGTCCACAATCACGTCCACCTTCCAGGTTCCCGGCAGGCGGGCTACGTCGGTTCCCTTGATATCAAGGCAACTCCAGACCGGTGCGGCCCACATTCCAGTAAATCCGTCGATGGGCGGTATGGTGCTGAAAGACCGGGCATACGTTCTGCCCTCCGGCCAGTACCATCTCCACTCAACGCTGTGTACCTTGGCGTCCCGCCAGATGAGCAGCCAGGAGGCGACCTGCTCGTCATCGGAGGTAAATGTATACGTCCTGTAAAGCGGCATGCCGTTTTCGCTGATCTCTTTGGCGATGGTATGCTCCGATAGCGGAAAGAACATCGGATGGGATGCCTGACCCGACCCACCCATGATCAAAACCGCCAGAACGACTATTGCTAGAACCCTTTTTATCATTGCTCCTCACCCATTACTCCGTAAGTTTATTGCGACCCTAATAGTATAATAATTAACTGTACCATAAAAAGATGACGATTGAATTTTTTTCAAGGACAATTCGACTCTATTAAACCAATAACGGGCGTATGAACCGCTCTCTGGCAATTTCACCAGGAATATCTATCACACTTGATGCTGCATCGATCACATTTCCGTCACTTGTGGCAATTATGTTGCCGCAGACCTTGAGCCTATGGTCGACATCCCTGACGCACCTGGCATCTCCCGGCAGATCCCGCTTCGCCATCAGGCCCCGTACCTCTCTGGCCAGTTCTCCGCTGCGGCTAATTTGCTGATCCAAGAGCACCTCTACGCGAGCGGGCATTGCTTTTACCAGCAGATTCAAAATCTCAGAGAATGCGCAAACATTAACAACTGATGCTTTTTCGCTTCGGAAAAATCCTCGCATATCCCGCAAAAAGCCGTCGTCGCAAAGATATACCGGATACCCGGATAAAAGGCTCTGTGTGGTGATGATGGTGTTGTATCCGTCCACGAACACCACCAGGCCGCGCAGATTATGCAGCCGCAGGGCCTTGGTCATTCTGCGAAGCGCCGTATCCGCAGAAACGATGGTCCTCCGGAGGACAAACCTCTGTTCCTCCGGCAGGCGGTGGTGATCAGAAACATAGCGAACTGCAGATTCACCAGGATAGCCGCGATCCACCAGGTATCTGGCCTCCTGGGCGGCTCGCTTCAGTGCGTCTCCTGCTCCTGGGCCGACCTTCTCACCTCCTGATAGAGATCTTTTCCATGGGCGTCTACGGCCACGATCATGGGGCCGAAGTTCTTTGCCTCAAACTCCCAGAGTGACTCGGCCATGCCCAGTTCCGATAGGTGCACGCCTGACACCTTCAGCTGCTGGGCAGCGGCTGCGCCGCATCCTCCTGGATAGGCCAGGTAGACGGCTTTGCCCCGGAAGGGCTCGCCAGGCAGGCCGCCTTTGCCTATGATGGCCCGAACCCCCAGCATCAGGATATCATCCGTGTAGCGGGCCATGCGACCGCTGGTGGTCGGCCCGGCTGATAAAACCCGGTCGTCCTTGATAAGCGGACCGCAGTGATAGAGGGCAGCCCCTTGCAGGGAGACGGGACATCCGGTGCGGCGCATCAGGGCATGGGCTTTGTCGCGAGCGGTGAAGAGCTGCCCGCTTAAAAATACCACATCTCCAGCCAAGAGCTTTTCCACATCCTCGCCCGAAAGGGGCGTTTGCAGATGATACTCGGTCATTGGATCACCTCTGTTGCAGAGCGGTTGGCCCAGCACTGAAAGTTTATGGCTACGGGCAGGGAAGCGGTATGGCAGAAGGCCTTCTCGATTTTTATGCCAAGAGCTGTCGTGTCCCCGCCCAGACCCATAGGACCGATGCCAAGCGAGTTGATTCTCTCCAAGAGCAGCAGCTCCTCCTCAGACGAGCCGGGCATGTTCAGCAGAGCTCGCTTGGCCAGCCGTGCAGCCAGGTCGAAGCTGCCGCCAAGACCTATGCCCAGGAAGAGGGGCGGACAGGCATTGGCTGCCCGCTCGGCGACGCTCTTCATAATGAAATCAAATGGATCGTCGGCAGGGTTGAGCATGCCGACGAGGCTCATGTTCTCCGAGCCCGCTCCCTTGGGAAAGGCGGTGAGCGACAGGCCCCTGCCATCCACATAATCCAGAATAATGTCGGGCATGCCGGGACCGGTGTTGTCTCCGCTGTTCTTGCGGGTCTGGGGATGGACGGCATTGGGGCGCAGCGGAATCTCTCGGGTGGCGATTCTTACGCCCTCCGCGATCGCCTCGGATAGGCTGAAGTCCAGACTCAGATCGCGACCCATCTGCACATGAAAAATAGGAAGGCCCGTGTCCTGGCAGAGGGGCAGCCCACTTTTCCCGGCGATCTTAACATTCTCCAGCATGAACTGCAGATGGTGCCGGGCTAAGGGATGGCTCTCCCGGGCGGCCGCCTCATCGATTCTCTGCAATACCCAGTCGGGCAGAGACGTCTCCGCTCTCTGCAAAGCACGCACGGTGACTTCTACAACCTTTTCTCTCATGCCTTTCGCCCCATCTTTTCCGGCTCGATCTTGATGGGCCTGGACTGGACTGGAAGCACGAGGTTGGTCAACTTTCCCAGAGCCCTTTCCATGGCGTCCTTGTGCAGGTCTCCGGAGGTGTGGATGCCTCCCGGTGTTCCGCGCACGGCACGACAGGGATATTGCTGGCAGAAGAGGCCGGTCATGGACGGCGCCTCGTCCACGGTCTTGCCCACCATGCCTGCCGCGGCATGCCAGGTGGCTCCGCAGGGCGAGCCGCGCACGACTTTAACCCGGCTGATGCGCCCGTCCTTCGTCTCCACCTCCAGCTCAGGTTTTCCCAGTTTCCGGGCGAACTCGTCGATGACCGGAACGCCGCACTCTTCCAGGGTGCAGCAGATCTCATCCACCTCGATATGGATGCCGTACTTTTCTGCGATCTTCTCCAGCTCGCTGATGGACCCGGCCCGTCCGATGCCGCCCGGAATTATGGCCGCTTTGACCCCGGCGGCGCCAGCAAGGCACACGATCTCCGGAGTCAGGTCGGGGTGAAAGGTGTAGAGAATAAGCAGATCAGCCTGAAAGATCCTGGGATCAAGGTTCAGCTCTCGGACAAACTCTTCCGGGTCCTCGATGAAGCCGGGCAGCACCTGGGGAACCTCGACGGAGACGACTGCAAAGTCCGTCCTGGCCTTGATGGTCTCCAGCAGGCGCTCGCCGTACTTTCCTCTTTTAACTACGCCAACAAGCATGCTGAAACATCCGCCAGGCGTGTTAATATCTTTGCCGGATAAAGGATAATTATGAGTTCATTAGATATGAAACCCATGATTCCTTCCTTCCTCATAGCGGGCACCCACAGCGGCGTGGGCAAGACCACCGTCACTCTGGGCCTCATGGCCGCCTTGCGCGCCCGCGGCCTGGTCGTTCAACCCTTTAAGGTCGGCCCGGACTTCATCGACCCGTCCCATCATACCGCAGTCTGCGGGCGGCCATCGCTCAATCTCGATCCCTTCATGATGGGCGAAGATGGAGTGCGCCGCTCCTTTGGCTCCGCACTGCGGGGTGCGGACGTGGCCGTGGTGGAGGGAGTCATGGGCCTTTACGACGGCATGGACGGAACCGATGTGAGCAGCTCCGCTCAGGTAGCCCGGATCCTGGACATTCCGGTTCTGTTAGTCATAAACGTGCACGGCATGTCGCGCAGTGCTGCGGCCATGGAGAAAGGCTTTGCAGAATATGACCCTGGCGTGCGCCTGGCCGGCACAGTCCTCAATCAGGTGGGAAGCGAGCGGCATCTGACCATGCTGAAAAGCTGCCTGGAAAAGCAGATCTTCGCTGCTCTGCCGCGGGAGAGGGAGATGGAGATGAAGAGCCGTCACCTGGGACTGGTGATGGGCTTTGAGAAAGAGCACGATGTGCCGGCTCTAGCCGCCCTGCTGGAAAAGCATGCCGCCATCGACCAGATACTGTTGCTCAGCGCTCCGGCCTGTCCGGCACAAGAGGAGAAGGCCAATGCAGAGAAATCCGTGCGCATAGGCATTGCCATGGATGATGCCTTCTGCTTTTATTACCACGAGAATCTGCGCGAGCTGGAAAGGCGAGGCGCAGATCTGGTATTCTTCAGCCCGCTAGATGACGATCTGCCTGATGTGGACGGCCTTTACATTGGGGGAGGCTATCCGGAGCTACATGCCTCCCGGCTGGAAGCCTCTCCCGCCCGCGGCCAGATTAAGCGGGCCTCAGAAGACGGCATGCCCATTTATGGAGAATGCGGCGGCCTGATGTACCTGGGCCGCGCCATCGAACTGGAGACTGGCACTTTTGGAATGGTGGGGGCACTGCCCGGCTCAACTATTATGACGAAACGTCTTGCGGCTCTGGGGTATGCCCAGGCAGAGGCAGTAGGAGAAAACCCCATTGCAGAGCTTGGCAAGACCCTTCGTGGGCACGAGTTTCATTACTCGCGCTTTGACAGCGACAGGGACGCTCGCTTCGCTTTTAGGTTATACAGAGGCAAAGGCATCCAGGACGGCTGGGATGGCCTGGTGGAGCACAACACACTGGGCGGGTACATGCATGCACATTTCTATTCCTTTTCTGTGGACAAGTTCATAGAGTGCTGCAAGAACTACAGGAGAACATAGCTGGCGAAAGACAAAGCCAAATCATGTGGTGAATACCGGAACGTAGAATTTCAAGTCGAGGTATTACGTCTAAACTAAAAATCATCCGGATTGAATAAATTATTCGCGATTGCCCCCATGAAATTCGTTTTATAAGAGAAAAATGCATGATTTCATTAGGGTGGATAATTTTATTTTAAGTTTACTTTTAAATGAGGTCTAATTAAGTCTAATTAAATGTGATATACAGTATCTTATCGTTTTCTATTTAGAGAAAATACTTTGATAATTGACAAATATTCTACGCATTATAGAATATATAGATCTATTCTAGAGAAAAGCTTAAATGCAGATCCATGTTCTGGTAGATTCAGCAAATGGAGTGTAAACTATGAGCAAAATTACAAGTGGAATTGCGCTCTTCTCTCTCCTGATGGTACTCTCTCTGGGAGTTGCCTTTGGTGAGGATGATGCCGCTACTGAGAATGTAACTGAGAACGCCACAGAGAATGTAACCACCACCAACACCACCATCAATACAACCATCAATACAACCATCAACGAGACTGAAAACGAGACCATCACGACCACCGAGACAGAAACTATCACCAAAGAAGAGTAATTATATCTCGGCGTGATTGAAACCGCCATCATTGGGCGGAAAATCAAGGCAGGTTTTACCTGCCTATAAATTTTTCTTGATTATTTAATGAATATAACGGCCTTTTTAGAAAGGCTTATATTTTTCTGAGAAATAGCATTGTTTGAGGTATGAATATGAGAAGCTTAAGTGCGTTGATACTATTATCAGTACTAGTGACCTTATCATCAGGGGCCGTTCTGGCACAGGATGCCCTGAATGTCACAAAAGACATGAATGCCACAAATGAAACGGTTGTCGCAGATGTTGCGCCGGTTGAAGAAGCTGCAGCCCCTCTGACGGAAACCGTGCAAGCAACTGAAGCTATCCCTCAAGAGACGGCATCTAGGTTCAAGCAGCTCTCCATCTTTGTTAAGGGAGCCACTACAGTCCTGGGAAAGAATACTGCTCAGGAATACATGGATGTGTCTAAGACCGCCAACAGGGATACGGTATTCACCCGTGATGCGGGCTCTTCCACTCCGGCAGTGAAGGTTGGCATCACCATGGTAAACACGGCAGAAGACAAGTATGTCCAGGTAACCAACCAGGCAGTTGGATCCTGGGATCTGACGGGATGGACCCTGGCATCGGCCGGAAACACCACATTTACCTTCCCGGCGCTGACCCTGGAAGAGAAAGCTTCTATTCGCGTCCATGAAGGCGAAGGAGATGGCAGCACGACGGATATCTACACCAGCAGCTCTAATCCTCTCTGGATCGATAACCTGGTGTCCCTGCAGGATGCCGATGGAAGTATCATATCCACTTACGATGTCTCCACCGCTGCTGCGGCAGGCGCGTGGGTCGATCCTCTGGCCAAGCAGATCCAGTACTAGATTCAGTTGGCCGCAATTCTGGGGCGGCATATATCTTTTTTAAAGAACGATAGAGCTAAATAAATTGCATCCTATCCATTGATCTGGTGATTTGAAATGGTAAAGATGCCAGCGGAAGTTAAAGAGACCTTGGAGAAACAAAAGCCCATACCCATCGCCACAGCCAGCAAGTCTGGCATGCCCAATGTGGTCTTTGTGGGACTGATGAAGATCATAGACGATGAGACGATCATGCTCGCGGACAACTTCTTCTACAAGACCGCCCAGAACCTGGCCGAGAATCCCAAGATATCCATCCTTTGCTACAACAGCGAGACCAAGAAGTCCTTCCAGATCAAGGGCAATGTCACAGTTTCCAAGGAAGGCAAGGACTTCGAGGCCATGCGGGCCTGGGTGCACGGCATCAACAGCAAGCTGCCGGCCAAGAGCTGCGCCGTGGTCAAGATCACGGAGATCTACAACGCCATGTGGGGACCGGCGGCGGGCAAGCAAATTGCCTGAATCGGAATAGAAAATCCTAATTTTTAAAAAAGGATGTCCGGCCAGGACAACATGCTTAGGCAGGTATCGAAAACTCAATTAGTCCAAAATTAGTTACAAGCTTTTGAGCCTCATATCAAGCCTTTCTGCCCTGATCTTTACATCCAGGTACGCTATATTTGAGAACTGCAACCACGGCTTCTCGTCGGGACGGACGAGATCATTGATCCTTTTGTAGAAGGGGGTTTGCGCCTTGCCCTCTTGCAGATATCTTACGCTAACGCGATAACTTTCCAGCCTATCATGCTCGCGGTACATCTCCAACAAGCATGTATCTAAATTTTCATCCATTAACAGGACGCTGCCTCCAAAGACCTCTTCCCGCTTGACCTTATCAACTACCCAGCCGCCTGTGTTGTAAACTGCCACGGGCGTTTTAAATCCTTCAAGGTTAAACTCCTCCAGGAACGGCTTGTGAGTATGGCCAAAGACAAAGGCCAGTTCTGGTGGAAGTACACCGTGACGTTCATCGATGATCTGATTTTTTACGGCCATCAGATATTGAGCCACCCCCTTTTCCGTCTGCTTTCCCAGAGGCAGTTCGTTCAAGCTCCTTTCCCCTCCAGAGACGTTGCTAAAGGCGAATTTGAGAGCGCTCTTCAAGATCTGCTCTTCCAACAGGTCTGCCCAGCCTGTGCAACCGTATTTTTTTGCCAGGTTTTTGGCAACTTTGGAGATGAAGATATTCATTTGTTCTTCGTCAAGCAAGTGCTCGTAAAGGGTCTCAGTGAGCGCCCCCACCTGGCCGGAGCGTCCCAGAGCAGACCAGAGGAAATCGATCCACGCAAAGTTCTCAGACTCAATCAACTGTATGTCGCTTGGCATCTCACTGTCTATATCCAACAGATCAGCTTTCATTTTGCTCATGAGGTAGTATTTCGACTCGACAAAGTGGCCGTGATGAATGACGACGCATTTCTCCTTGTTTTCCGAGAGTATGCCGAAGTTGGGATAGGCAATATTGATGCAAATGTTATCGCGCAGCTTGTACTTCTCTTCGATATCAAGTTTAGAGCGTCGCTCCAGTATTTTATCCAGGAAATATGAAGAGACATTTTCCTTGTCGCGACCGTTTTCATTTCTCTCCAGGAGAAACATCTCTGTCTTGTGCCAGGGCTGATCCAGATGTTTATCAGGATGCCTGCCAATATATCCAACGTACTGTGTCTCTCTGGCCAGCTCCCATAAATGATGGTCGTGATTGCCCGGAATGTAAAAGATCCTATCAAAGAGTTCTCTGCCTTTTGCCATGACAAGCTCCATGAACCGCTCGAAGATCATGGCGGAGGTGTTGTACTCAGAGAGGGCCAACTCCAAAATATCGCCGTTAAGAATCAGAGTGGGCTTTTCAGGCCCTTCATTCTTGGAGATCAGCTCCCGCAAACATTCTGCGAGATGAAGCATTACAGAGCTTGCCTTTAGGGGATCTACATTATTGCCGTTCGCCTCGGTGAGAAGACTGTCCTCCTCGCCCAGGTGCATATCCGATAAGCATACATAGCGAATATCATTCATACATAGCGCCTCCTGCCTGAGCCTCTCTTGGAGTGCAACAAAAATCTATGAAAAAGCATGAGCACTACGACTTTATTAAGTCTTCTAAAGTAGACCACCACATTCTCTTCAGCTAGGAACAGGCAGCAATAAGGCTGATATTCCCATCATGCCGGAATGGCAGCTAACGATAACATTAAGAGGATAGAAATATCATATATGGTTAGGCTATTGGAAGAAGGACCTGCCTCATATTCCGGAATCCCAACGGGAAGAAAAGGATCAAGCACGAAGGTGAGCAGAAATTGGCAACTACAGAAACACAGGCACCGCAGGAAGACGACGACCGGCTGGGCAGGCGCATCATCCAGGCACTGGCCTTCCTGGGGGGCCTGGCGGGACTGCTCATCGCAGCTTTTCAGATTTCGGCCTCGATGGTGAGTCTCTCTTCATACCACATCCCCTCCGCCTGGAGCGATTTGGGCCTGGCCGGTGGCATTGTATTCCTGCTGCTGGGCCTGGCGGGAATTGGGGGCGCATTTCTCTACACCAGAAACAGGAAAAGAGCCGCGTGGCTTCTCATTTGCAGCGGGCTTTTGGGCTTTCCGGTGGGGTACCTTGCCTGGATTCCTTTCCTGGGCTTTATGGGGTGGGTTCTGTGGATCCCTCCGGGTGTGCTGCTCACAGTCGCAGGACTCCTGGCCTGGATCACTCCGAAGCGACTGCGATCCCTGCTCGGCCAGGGCAGCAAGACTGAAGATGGTGCAAATAGGGGAACTGTCGATCAGGCACTATTTGTGGGCGCGATTTTTGCAGGAATAGGTCTGCTAACGGTGATCCTCATGTTTGCCGGCATTCTATTCCTCGGGGCCGAGGATTATCTTAAGGGGGACGCAGGCCTGGACCGGGACGATTTTAACAACGCAGACATAGCAGCAAGCATGGGAAGATGGGACAAGGCAGTGGAGTCGTATGATGACATCCTCTCGCGCAATCAATCCAATGTTCGGGCCTGGAAGGAGAGAGCTTACGCTCTGGAGAAATTGCACAGATACAAGGAAGCCAACGAGAGCTATGAGAAGGCACTGAAGCTGAATCCCGAAAACGAAATCATTGATCGATAACAACTATTATTAGCTTAATGTGCCCTGGATCTGCACTATCCGGACCGAGGAGTGGGAGTAATGATGGACCTCAAATATATCTGCTTAATTTTTTGCATTCTGGTATTGCCAACTTTTGGACAAGATACTCAGGAAAATGGGACAGGCCAGAGCGTCCCGGCCTGGCTGGAGAACATAAACCCTGCCGACTACATGCTCTTAGCCGGCGATCTGAGCGCACCCTTCCAGATGGATGGCGATATCAGTGCCAAGGCCGAGGCCCAGAAGCTAACGCTAACTACGGAAAAGGGCTCAGGCGCGCAAACGGTGCACTCGTTTTCGGCGCGACAGAAAATCTCCGCCAACAAGGAGGACTGCCCCACAACTTCCATCGACATCGTGGTAGATGTATTTGAGAGCCCGGAAACTGCGGCATCTGCCCGGTATATTGGCGGAGTGGCGGCAAAAGGAGAAAACGAAAAGGAATGGTTGGAACCATCCTACTTTTCCGACTCGCGCCTGGACAGTGGAGCGGGCGAGACCAATTCCCTGTTTTCAAATGTGGAGTGGATGGTCTTCGTCAACAACAACGGAGTATGGAAGAAGGGCGCTGCCCTTCAGGAGCTGCAGATCCGCTACAAAAACATCGTGGCCTGCTTTTATCCCACCATGTACACGGGAGGTGTCCAGGACTTCGACCAATACGGTGAGGGCGATACCTGCGAACTCACGGCTCAGCTTGCCCGGATGTGGCTGGACAAGGTCTCAGGGATAGAGCCGCCCCAGCAGGCAGACCTGCAAATAGGCGAAAAGAATATTTTTCTCACCTACTACGAGGACAACAATATCCTTCCACTGGAGAGCAGTGCCGATAAGCAGCAAGTAGTCGTCCAGATTGATAACGTTGGAGATACCGCAGCCAAGAATGTGCATTTGCAGCTATACTGGCAGCCAGCCGGTGAAAATGACTATCAGACCATCGGCGAGCCGGTCTTGATCGGAGACATCGATCCAGGAGGAAAAACCACAGGCGCAGCCGTCTGGGATCTGCAGGGCGAAAATATTGAGGAAGCCACGCTGCTCGCCCAGGCATTTATTCCCGGTGAGAACGACAGCCATCCGGATGACAACTCCGCTGCTATTATAGTCAACATCTACTATGCCAAAAACGCACAAAGAGCCTACAATCCTGCCCAGGACGGCTATAGCTTTAAAAATTTCAATCTAACTGGAATAGAGACGGAAGAGCTGGTAGAAGGGATGCTGACGACCTTCATCGCCAACCTTCAGCCAGAGCAGATCAAAGAGATCAGCCGGGCCATGCTGGTTCGAAAGACCGTCTCCTCAGGTATGGCTACGGTCACTGGAGTGGGTGGAGGTCTTTCCGGCGAGCAGGACCTGCTGGAGAGGATAATATTCGCTCCTACCTACGTACTGATCGACAAATATCTTAACAAGATGATGAAGGCCGGTTCAGGCGGCCACTGCTACGGCATGTCTGCCACTTCCGCCATCTATTTCCAGGAACCGGACCGAAAACCTCTGAACAAGCCGGTCAGCAAGATGACTCAAAAAGAGGCTACCCCTGGCATCAGTGCTTACGTTAGGACCTGGTACTTGCCCCTCTATGCCGCGCTGCAAACCGATGCATTGTCCCCCAAGCTCAATCGAGGAGTCCTGGCCACCCATCAGGCATTGAAGAACTCACTGAAGGAGGAGCGAGAACCGCTCATCATTGAATTCTATGGAACAAAGAATGGAAATGCAACAGGCCATGCCGTCTTGGGCTACAAGCTGATTGAGGTCGAGGGTGAAGAACCCACCATTTATGTCTACGATCCCAACTTTCCGGCTTCGTCTGTCCAGCCCCCTCATCCCATGCCCCAAATAGATCTGATAATCAAGGATAAAAATTGGGGCAATCCGGAATTCATGGGCTACGAATGGGCCTCACCCAACAGAATAAGCGCCACGAAGGCCCACAGTGAGATTGCTCTGGAAGATACCAATTACCTCGTTCCGGGCCTGAAGAAAAGCATCTCTGAGCTGGCCAGCCTTCTGCATGGCCTCAAGAAAGCCTTGATAGTGGTGCGCTGTCCAGCCGATGCCCTGTTCACAGACTCGCAGGGAAGGAGCACTGGAATTGAAAACGGCCGACTGATCAACGAGATCCCGGGAGCAGAGGTGCTGGCATCCGGCGACGTGGAAGCCTATAAGCTCCCCCTGGATGAAAGCTACCAGATCGCCATACGCGGTACCGGCCCAGGGGAACTGGACCTGGACATCATAGCGCCTGTGAATGAATCCGGACTTGATCTCATCTCATTTCAGAAGATCGCCATAAACAAAGGCAGCACGGTAACCGGCGAGCTGCGGACAGACGCTGCCATTGTCGCTTTGCAATCCGGCTCAAAGGAGATCTCATCCACACTTGAGGGCTCAATTGATGCCGGCAGCACAGAGCCGTCTGCATCCTCCCAGAATGGAAAAGAGACGCAACCAGCAGGAGAGGATGAGGAACCAGGAACTCTGGACCCAGTAGAAGAAGCAATAATTGATCTGCAAGATCCGCATGTTGAAATTCGCAGAGAGGCGGCTAAAAGCCTCTTCGATCTGAACGATACCAGAGCAGTTGAGCCTCTGATAGATGCGCTCAACGATCCGGATGCTGATGTTAGGGCTAATGCAGCCAGCGCCCTTGGATGGATAAGAGACAGAAGAGCCGTGGACGCGCTCATTGAGAAGCTGAGGGATAAAGATCCGGTGGTGAGAAGCATTGTGGCTGTCAGTCTGGGAGTGATAAACGACCCCCGGGCGGCGAAGCCTCTGATCTCGGCTCTGGATGATGAGAACTCCAGCGTAAGGGCCAATTCCGCCGTCTCCCTGGGAGCGTACATCAAAGACCCCAGCGCATCAGAGCCGCTGATCAAAGAATTGGATGAAAACGTCAGAGAAGAAGCTGCAGCTGCTTTAGAGAAGCTGGGTAAACAGTCAGATCAACCACAGCAATCCAGTCCATCTATCTCTCAGTCCATCCCCGCATCTGTCTCCATGTTCTCCGCCCAGAAGATAGACTGGCAAAAAGGAGGCACATCTAGCCCGGATGGCACTAAAATTGCCTATTCGCAGAGAATAGATTCCGATGAGCGTTTTGTAGTTGCCGGGCTGCAGGGAAGGATCAATGGATCGTTCTACCAGAATGTACGCGACTTCGTCTTCAGCAGCAATGGCGAACATTATGCCTATAAAGCACTCGTGGGCGATAAACGGATAGCCGTTGTGGACGGCTTCGAAGGGCAAAAGTACGACGAGATCTACAAAATCGTCTTCAGCCAGGATGGCGAGCGCTATGCCTACATGGCAGATAAAGGCGACAGAGTGGTAGTAGTGGTAGATGGAAAGGAAGAGGGCCCCTATGATAGCACATCAGGTGATCCATCCATCAGCTCTTCCGGGCAGCATGTTCTCTACACAATAGCCAAAGAGGGCAAGAACTACGTAGTTGTGGATGGTGTTGTCCAGGAACAAGTGGGATACAATCCAGTAGTCAGTCCGGACGGCAGCCGGTGGGCCTATTCTCGCAGCGCCAGTTATGTTGGCGATCCATGCTATATCGTCCTGGACGGGGAGGTCATGGATCTTGGCAAAGACAATCGCGTGAGCCAAATGGTCTTCAGCCCGGATGGAAAACGTTTTGCGTACGATCTGGTCCTGGGCGGAGGAGCATACGGTAACCACGTTGTGGTGGCAGACGGCGTTCGAGGCAAGGAGTATCCATTTCCGGGAGTGGGAAAGATCGTCTTTTGCTCTGACGGCAGCCGAGCGGCTTACTGGGCCAAAGCAGAGGACGAGGGGTTCATGATGGTCCTGGACGGAGTTGAAGGCAGGATTTATGATGAGATAGGCGATCCCGTCTTCAGCCCGGATGGCGATCATCTGGCCTATGCAGCCAAAGATAAGGATGGCAAGTTTGCGGTCCTTGACGGAGAAGAGGACACCAGGCATAAGGGTATATGGGGCCTGACCTTCGGTATGGATGGCCGTTTGGCTTATGTGGCCAAAGACAGCCGGGAGGGAGAAGATGTTCAATTGGTCGCAGTCGATGGCCATGAGGATCGGCCCTATCTTTATGACTGGTATGGCCAGGGGATCAGATCCGGCCCGGTCTTCAGCCCGGACGGAATGCATGTCGTCTATATCGCCAACGATGGGGGCAAAGCAGAGTTTGTAGCAATTGATGATAGCCGACACCTAAATCCCTGGACATTTCTGGGCGGTCTCTCCTGGGGAGAAGGTTCACCAATAATCTTTGATTCTACAGAGAAATTCCACTATATCGCAGAAAATGACTCTGGTGCCTATCTGATAACTGCGAAGATCCCGGAAGCCCTCCCATCGTCGGATCAATGACTTGGACAGGCATCTGGGAGACCAGCTTCGGGCTGCTGGACCTGCAAGAGAAAGATGATGTGGTGGAATTAAAAAACTCTCCAAAAGGGAGAACAGAATAATTGTCCAGACTGTATCTGGACTCTGTTGCATCTGGATAGTCCTGCCTGCCACTAAGACGCAAATAAAAATCAGCTCGAACAAGACGCAACAAAATGGAACCTGGGGACTTGTCCAGCAAGTTGCTGGACATTTCAATCATGCATACATTTTTCCCATCTCATGACATCCTGCGCTCCACCGGTGAGCGCAATCTTCCCTTCTTCCAGAAGACAGGCCTGGTCTCCGATGCAGTCCACATCTCTCAGGTCATGGGTTACGATGATGCAGGGAACATCGCAGGAATGAATCATCTCCCGCAGCTCCTTTCTCATGTTCGCTTGCCTGCGAACATCCAATGCAGAAAGCGGCTCGTCCAGTAGCAGCAGCACCGGGCTGATGATGAGCGCTCGGGCCAGCGCTATCCGCTGCTTCTGGCCGCCCGAGACATCAACGGCTTTTGCTTTCCTGATCTCCCAGAGGCCTGCAGCTTCAAGATGATCCTTCACCATGAGCCGGATATCGCTCTTTGGGAGCCTGCGAGTGTGCAGGCCGAAGGCCACATTATCGTAGACGCTCATATGAGGGAAGAGAGCATAGCTCTGAAAGACGTATCCGATATTCCTTGACTCTGGAGGGATGTTCATCTTCGAGGCTGAATCATAGAGCACTCTGTCGTCCAGAGTGATCCTCCCTGTATCGGGATTTTGCAGACCGGCCACGAGATTTAGCAGTGTGGTCTTCCCGCAGCCGTTATCTCCAACCAGCATGAGGATCTCACCCCTGGCCACATCCAGCTTCACCTCCAGGCTAAAGTCTCGCAGCCTCTTTCTGATGTCAATTTCTAACATTTTTATACACCCGCCGGGTCAGGGTCTTCACCAAGAATATGACCACAAAGGAAATGGCTACCAGGATTATGGCCAGGCATAGTGATACATCCAGATCTCCCTGCATGGCGGTATAAATGGCCAGGGGCATGGTCTGGGTTCTGCCCTGGAAGTTTCCTGCAAACATGATGGTAGCTCCGAACTCGCCCAGGGAGCGGGCAAAGGCCATGATGGCACCGGAGATCAGGCCGTTCATGGCTATGGGCAGGATAACATGAACGAATGTGTAGACACGAGAGGCACCTAAAGTTCTGGCCGCATTCTCGAAGGCCAGATCCACATCCTCAAAGCTCGTCCTGGCCTGGCGAATGTAAAATGGCGAGGAGACGAAGACCTGAGCGATGATCACTGCCAGGGTTGTGAAGGCGATGCTGATTCCAAAGGCGTTCAGATAATGGCCCACAATGCCCATTCTGCCAAAAGCCACAAGCAGGGCAATGCCGGCCACGGCTGGAGGCATGATGACCGGCAGATCTATCAGAGAGTCGGCCAGCTCTTTTCCGAAATAATTAAAGCGAGCGCTGACGTAGGCAATGGGCGTTCCCATGATTACGACCGTGATTGTGGTTATGGTCGACGTCGTGAGACTGAGACGGAGTGCATCCATTACCACGGGATCGTGCAGTGATCTAAGGATAGTTTCGGGTGGGCTCTTGAGGAAAAGAGCGATTACAGGCAGAGCTATGAAGGCCATGGTCAGTGTTAACAAAAGGGCCAGACCAGTTTTCAGAGCCACTTCTCTGGTCCTGGAGGGAATACCGATGGTTTCGTGTTCTTTATTCACCATATCAGCAAGACTTCGTTCACCGAAACGGCCAATATCAGCCTGATTGGAAGCCATCGATCACTCCATTGTCTGCAATTCTTCCGGCAAATGGTTGACGCCGGGGGTCTTTTTCCCCGGCCTAAAAGAAGTACCTTGCGGTTAAGCTGCAGCTTTTGCTGCTGGTGCTGTCGCTGTTCCTTCGGATTTGAGAGTCTCGCTTTCCGCTGGAGCAAAGCCGTATTTTTCCAGGATGGCTTTTCCCTCATTCGATATTACCAGATTCATGAACTCCTGACCTTCGGTCGGATACTTGGATTCCAGCAGTATTCCCATGGGGTACTCGGCGATGATATTGTATTGATCCGGGATGTCTATCTTATCCACCTTGCCGGCCATCTCCTCTGTGACATCGGAGACATATGCAAATCCGACATCCGCCTCTCCTAAAGCCACCTTGGTAACCACGTAATTGACATTGGTTTCCTGAGATATGACATTGGCCAGAACCTTTGTCTTATAGTCCGGGCCGTATGAGGAATCGTTGCCCAGTTTGCTTATGATCTGGAGGGCATAGTCGCCCACTGGAACATCCTTCGTTCCCATGACGATCTTGAGGCCGGGCTTGGCGAGGTCTGAAAGGTTGTCGATCTTTGCAGGGTTATCTTTGGGAATGATAAGTGAGAGCTTGTTTTTAGTGAAGATGACAATGCTGCTGTTGTTCATCAGCTCGCTACTCTTTACTGCATTCATCTGCTTTTTGTTGGCAGAGGCGAAGATATCGGCGTAAGCTCCGTTCTCGATCTGGGTGCGAAGCGCCTGCGATCCGTCGAAGTTGATGACTAAATCGATGCCTGTTTCATTCTCAAACATCTGTCCAATCTCGCCAAAAGCTCCTGTTAGCGAAGCTGCTGCAAAGACGGTGAGTTCTTTTGGCTCTTCAGCTAATCCTGCAGACGATGCCAAAACCAGGACTGCAATCAAGGCTGCAAATACATGTTTATTGATCATTGGTATTCTCCCTCCGTGATCATTGTAGGTTATATCCGGGACTGTGTAAGCGTATTTGCTCACTTTTATCATATATGCAATCATTTATGCAAAACCTATTAAACATTGCGCTTGCTTGAAGTCGCAAGTCCCGTCCTCCTTCCGAGATCTCCGGATTTCCTGAGGCCCAATGGTGATGGTGATGCCGCGGCCTGCGCATCCCACGCTCGGATCAGGTCCGTGCCGGACTCAATGCATCTCATGCCGCCAGAATCGCCTCTGCCGTAGATGGCTATTTGCTTCATTTTTCTCATAAATCTATTCAATATTTTAGATTTATTTCTGGTGAGCTGGTGATTTTAAGACCGGCCCTGCCGCAGTGTTGGAGAGTTGGGGGGGAGGTCCCCAACTTTGAGGAATAAGCTCTTGAAAGGAGTGCTTGCTCGTGTCTGCAGGTCTTGGCCTCACCTCCAATATATCAGTGGGTGCGGGGATATAAGGAATTATTTGAGAAGCTGGCGGAGAATATCGGAAATATGCCGATAGATTGTGAAAAGATAAGAGGGGAGCTTCATGGGACTGCGATCTGGATGAGGTGATGGCGGCGGGAGCTTGAATCTATAATAATAGCCAAATGCCATCGCTTCTAAAAAAACCAGCCCCTAGAAAAGCTGCCCACCTAGGATGCAAGCGTCCATCCCCACCGACTCAATCGGCCTCTCTGGCAGCAGGCCTGCATGTGGGCACGCGTGCTCCCGCAGTAAATGGCATGGCAATTCATCCCATAGCCTTCATAAACATTGACACTCTATATTTAATCGGCTCGAGGGCTCCATAGATTACACTCCATTTGCGTGGATATCTTCGGGCCACAAAGCAATTATTCATGTTCGTTGCTTATAGATAATTGGGCGAAGGAGAAGGCTATCCACTATCCAACCTTTGCCCTCTCGCCCCCATTCACCCAATAGCCATCAAGCCATCTCTTGCCGTGTCCGGTAATATGCAAGAAAAACGAAGCAAATACCAAATCAGGGCTCAAATTCTTGCCTTATTCCAGGAAGGCGCAAGCAAAACCAAGATCGTCTACCAGATAAATTTGAATTTCCACACTGTGGAAACGCATTTAGATTCGAACAATTCGAAAAGGAAGGATTGGTATGAAAACTAAAACAATATTAGAGATATTGATCGCAATACCCGCAATAATGGGAATAGCTTCGGCTGGAGATATCCAAATGCCTACCGATCCGGAAGGTGTGACGCTTCTGGCCGAGCAAGGGTATACGCCGATCATTTTAACGGACGACTCTGGGGCAAAATCTGTAATTATGCTACAGGGATACACTGCTGTACAGGTGTCTAGCACTCTGAGTATGTCGGCGATAAGTCCCGATAATGGTGAGCCGACTGCCAAAGGCCCATTTTCAGTGGCTTCGTGGATCTTTAGACTTCTCCTGTGGCCGTACCCTCTGAATGAACCTGAAGTGGTGCAACCCGTTAAGCCTGTGGACCCTGCTGACCAACCCGGTGGAGAGAATTATCCATCCTACAACAATCCACCAGCAGAAGAACCGTATTATATCGGACCCGCAGATACAAACGAGGTTCCAATAACTGAAAATCCGAATAATGCCCCCCAGAATACGAATCCTTGGCCTATAGAAATTTAAAAAAAGTCACGGGGAGTACAAATTCCAATTGTCCAAGGATATTGTCCTCCCCAAAAGCCATGTCTTTATATAGGCTGATGCTTTCTTTCCAGCTTCGCAGGCTTTCGGGCCGCGAACCTCGGGGGTGTCAATATCTGCAAGCCTGATCCTTATGAGGCGTGATCTTCCTCCGGGAGAGCTTATATCCTGCGCGAAACCTCCTGGGTCCCGGCCTCTTCTGCCAGGGGGAGACCTTATTGTCCGGAGCACCTACCGAGGAAGAGCCACTCCGGGTCAGGCCTGCTGCACCATTTATCCAACTGCAAACCACACGCTGTAATGGGCGCAGCACAAGTCAAGCTGATGCCGGGTGCGAGCGCAGGCTCCACATCGAGATGATGTCGTGTTCCCGCAAAAGGAACGCTCTGCCAAGAGCGCTGTGGATTTCGGCGCAGGCCCGCCCGAGACTTGAAGCGAAAGCCTTTTATCTCGGCAATTGACGTATAGTACATTGGCATAAGTCGATGGCAATTTTCCCACCTACATACAGTAGACTTTTGCCTCCCTCCTTCATATAAGTCTCAAACTCTAAAGCTAAACGTCTTGCTGGCGAGCTGTTGTCCATTTGCAACATAATATAATTTTAGTGTATATGTTCCGGTCAACCAGGTATATTGGTTGCCCTGATATGTGGTAGGTACCATGTCCAGCCAATAATCGCAGCTTATTGGTTGGTTTATCGCGACTGACGATGTGGGATATATATTTTTTATAACGATAGCAGGACCGCCAGGTGGCACGGTTAGTGTCTCCAAATTGAAATTAGATGCATCCAATCCACAAATATCCTGTTTTGTCACACCGGATATGACCTTGATACCCATATTTACCGGCTCGCTGTTGCCTGATGAAGCCGGAGCGATCTTTATTAAAATGATGTCGATAGTAGCTGCATCCAGCTTTGGCTTTTGCATTGATTCAATCGAATTACCAGGACGGCTGACCTGTTGAGCTGCATTAGCCACACTTGCGGCAACGATAAGCAACACAATAAATGCCAATAGCGCTTTTGCTTTCTTCATTATATAACACCTCTTTGCACAAATCCATGGATGTGTCAGGCCCCTAAAAAAGTGCTGCTTTTGATCTCAAAAGCCCGGGTACACTGCAATTGGGAATCGAGATTTTAAAAGATCTCATCTGACATTTATGATTATAGGATAGATATCAGTCTTCCGTTTCAAAAAAAGTCGATATAAATAAATATTTTCTTAAATATTAAATTACGATTTTTTCACCCGGAAGTCAATGACCACATTGTGTTTATGAGGTGCATAGCTTCTCACTATCTCTTTGTAGAGCACTTCCACGCCGACATTCATCTCCTCGGCCGCCCTTCTTATCGGTGCCTCATCTTTAAAAAGATCATCTTCAGGCGCTATGCAGTAATAATGGACCATCCCCCCCGGCTTTGCCGCCCTCATGGCGGGAAGAAGGAATACAGAGGCGCTGTGAGGAAGGTTCATGATCACATGATCGGCTCTGTTCTCATAATGCCGGGCAAGCTCTGATGCATCGCCTTCCAGAATCTCGATGTTGTTTACTTTGTTTAAAAGCGCATTCTCTCGCAGGTATTTCACAGCCACGGGGTTTTTGTCCATGGCGATGACATATGCCCCCTTTTTGGCCAGGAGCAGGGCAAACGGCCCTACGCCTGCGAACATATCCAGCACGACCTCACCAGGCGAAACCAGGTCTGCGATGCGCAGCCTCTCTGTGCCGAGACGTGGTGTGAAATAGGCACCTTCCAGGTCCACCCGGTAGCGTAGGCCGTGCTCCTTGTGGAGGGTGACGGTGCGAACCTCTCCGGCCACGTGCCTGAAGCGGCGGGTGCGAAATTCCCCTTCCACGTCGGAGATGGGGGCAATGACTGTCTTTATGCTCTTGCTGGTGGACATGAGGGCGGCGGCCACGCGCTCTGCATCGCTGTCCTCCACCATGGCAATGTCGCCCACCACCTCGAAGCTGGGCCGAAATCCCAGGAGATCCTCAGGGCTTAGTATACGTTCTTCCGGCGGGAAATTGATAGTCACCAGCTCAAACTGCCCAATGCTGCGAATCTTTGCGGCTTCTATATCATCGATATCCAAAACGGGCAGATAGACATGGGATTCATTCGAGCAAATCTTGCGGCTGCGGTCGAATGTGCCCGTCTCCACCAGAGCCTTGCGAATTTTCTCTCCATTTTCTCGGCTAACCTTCAAACCCATGGATTTATCCGGCATCTGGTGATAATAATGGTGGGCTTCTATTAATATGATAGCTTTATCTCTAATCGGATCCTGGATAAAACCATTATGCTAAAACGCAAAAATGGATACAAGGCAATATCGGCATCCGAGATATCGCAATATGTCTACTGCCCTGTCTCCTGGTACTTGAAAAGATGCGGAGTGCAGCCGCAATCAAGCGGCCTGATGAGAGGAATCGATGCGCATGAAAAAGCGGGGAGCAGGCTGATCCTTCTGGAGAGACGGGAGAGGACGGCCAGCATATTCAGATTGCTGGGCTATCTCTCTGCGATTGCTGCAATTTTGCTCACAGGATGGATTTTATGGACTTATTTCTAATTTTATATTCTCTAATTTTATCTCTCTTGATTTTGGCAGTTGCTTTTCAATTGCAGTCAAAGAGAGCGTCGTCATCGGCAAAAACCATGCGCATGGCATATGGAATTCCTGCCGGAAAGGTGATCTACTCCGATCTGGACCGCCCAGGAAAGGTTCTGTATTCCAGGAACCTCGGAATCAGCGGCAAGCCGGATTACATAGTAAAAGGCAGAGGTCGCAGCTTAATTCCTGTGGAGATTAAGAGCGGACGGGCCCAACAGCCCCATAAAAACCACGTCATGCAATTGGCGGCATACTGCTACCTGGTGGAAGAGAACTACCACAGGTCGGTGCCCTATGGGATAATTGTATATTCCGATGGATTGCAGCATAGAATCAATTTCGATAAATACCTGCGCTACGATTTGCTGGCAACGGTAGACGAGATGAAGAGGACTTTAGGGCATGATTGTCCCAGGAGAATGCATAACCATAAACAAAGGTGCCGCCACTGTTCTTTTAACGGGAGCTGCGAGAGCAGTTTGGCGTAATAATTAGGTATTCTAATGATATTGATTAATAAATCATTGCAAATTGCAACCGCCACAACGAGCAGAACCATTATAAATTTTGAGGGAGAAAGGATTGTCATGATGCGTCGGCTGGCCTTATTGGTTTTGTCATTGGTTTTAGTTTTCATGCCCGCGGCTTTTGGGCTGCCCGACGAGGCTGTCGGGCGTGTGGTTAGCGTGATCAGCGGCGATTCGCTGGGCATAGAGATGCTGATTGACGATGCGAGGACAAACAATATCGACAGCATCAAGCTTGCCGACATAAACGCGCCCTCAACCGTAACCGCCCAAGGCAAAGCCGCTCAAAAATACGCCCTTTCTCTGCTGAAGGGCAAGACGGTATATCTGGATATCAATGACAACGCCTCCGGCCCGCGCAACGAATGGAGCCAGCTAATATGTGTCATTTATCTTATGGATTCCGAATACCGCCCGGTCTGGCCGCCCGTTAACAGAATGCTTGTGGACGGCGGATATGCCTGGCTAAATGAAGATCCAAATAATGAATTCAATTCATCCGCCTGGTGGCAGCAGCCTCCCGTCTTTCCGCCGGGGGAAAAGAGAGATCTTCTAAAGGCCATGCTGGAAAAACAGCCTCTACCTGAGCAGGAGACCATTGTCGGGCCGTCTTCCTCTCCGGCCGGGGTAATAATGGGCAGTTCTAAGTCCGGTTTGACAATGGGCAGCTCCAAGAAGGGAAGCGTTTTGCAGAAGGACAATGCGACCGGGAGGATGAGCATCGGATATCGCACCTGAGTCGCAGGAACGATCTGTAAAAAGAAATGAAATATTGTTTTCATTTCGTGCTGTCCGGCCTCATTTCAGTACTGCCGGGCCATGTAGGTTCGCCCCGCGCTCAACTTGCCGCAGACCGCACAGGCAGCCTCAGGGAAGCTCTGGTACTGCGGCTCTCCCAGCATGTTCGCTTCCACCTGGTTCTCGAGCTGATGGCCGCAGTCCACCTCGCCGCACCAGGGCACCAGGGCCACGCCCACCTGCGTTTGCGCCTTTGTCTCCTCGATGCCGGCAACCGCTTTCACCTTTGCCTCATGAAGATTCGCGGCCTTAGTGTAGAGCGCCGTCTGAAGATCATCAGCCTCGTTTTTGATGGCCTCGACCAGCCCCTCCATGGGCACGGCCTTCTTGGCTCCGTCGCGACGGACCAGGGTGACGACACCCGTCTCAATATCCCTGGGACCCACCTCCAGACGAATGGGCACGCCTCTCATCTCCCACTTGTAGAACTTGGCTCCCGGTCGTTCATCGCTGGTATCCAGCTGCACGCGCACTCGGGCAGCAGAAAGTTCGCCCTGCAACTTTTGGCAAACGGCCAGAACCTTCTCTTTGTCTCCCAGGAGGATGGGCACTATTACTACCTGGGTAGGAGCTACGCCCCAGGGCAGGACCAGGCCCTTCCCGTCTCCATGCACGGAAATCAGGGCGGCAATGCAGCGCTCAGATATGCCGTAGCAGGTCTGAGAGACCAGCTTCTGCTCGCCGTTCTCCGCCTCGTAGGTGATCTCGTAGGTCTTGGCGAAGGTCGAGCCCAGGTGGTGCGCCGTGCCCACCTGTAGCGTCTTGCCGTCCGGCATGATCACATCGATGGCAGTGGTGTAGTCTGCGCCCGGGAACTTGTCCCAGCTTGGGCGGCGGCTTACCAGGAAGGGCAAGGCCAGGCGGCGGTAGAACTCCGAGTACCTGGAAATGGCCACCTTCACCTGCTGCGCGGCTTCTTCCCAGGTGGCATGAACTGTGTGCGCTTCCTTGAAGGATGTGATCTCGCGCAGACGTATGAGCGGCCTGGTGTGCTTGGTCTCATAGCGGAAGGTGTTGACGATCTGGTAAATTCGCAGCGGCAGATCGGCATGCGACCTGATCCAGAGCTTGAACATGGGATAGATGGCAGTCTCGCTGGTAGGTCGCAAGGCGAGCTTAACCTCCAACGGCGATGTCCCGCCGCTGGTCACCCAGTAAACCTCCTCCTCGAAGCCCTTGATGTGCTGCGCCTCCTTCATGAACTCGTTTTCCGGTATCAAGAGGGGGAACTGGGTCTCCTGATGATCAGGATCTAAAAGCTCCCTGATAACTGCGTAGACATTCTTTTTGAGGGCAAAGCCGAATGGAAACCAGACACACATTCCCTTGACAGGATAGCGATTATCGACGACCTCCGCAGTCATGAGCAGCTCGTGATACCACTCGCTGAAATTGTTCTTGTCAGGAAGCTTGGCTTGCTTGCCATCTTTTGTCTGGGACTTTGTCCCGCAATCTGTCTTGCCCCCGGCCAGTGAGCCGGTCTTGGATTTGGAATTTGATATTTTCTTGGAATCGGTCATGTAACCACCGATATTGCCATAGGGGTGATAAATGTTTCAATGGCCGCAGCCAGGAAGAGCAGTGGCGCAATGTAGCGCATGAGAAAATGAACGGCCATCTTGATCTCGCCTGAAAGGTCGACCTTCTCTTTGGCCAGGGTCAGGGCCAGCAGATAGCCCAGCCTAAAGCCGATGGCTATGCTGATCAGAACGCAGGGCAGCTCAATGATGCCGTGGGGCAGGATACCTGCCGCCAGAAAGAGTATTCCCGCTTTCTGCACGGCCTCGTAGCCCACTATGCCCAGCAGAAAGCCGTTGCTGGTAACGACCATCAGGGGAATGATCCCCAGGCCCAGGCCCAAAAGCATGGCCATCGCCGAAGCCAGGAGGTTCTTCAGAAATATTATTACCATTATGAGGATGGGTGGCTGATCCAAAATCCACTTCAGCATCTCTAGCTCTTTCGTCCAGTTGGACGCCAGCTCCGGATCGATCATAGCGGCATAGTAACCCATCACGGTCGTAAGCCCGAAGATGAAGACGGATAGACCAATGAATATGCGAATCGACTTCAGATAGGCCAGATCATCCTTTATTGACAAATGATATCTCCCCTTCAACCTCGCCCGGCCGTTATTTAAGGATAGCGCGGTTTTATGATAGTGACGCGCTCAGGAAATAGATGCCAAAGCAGACCAAAAAGCCGCCGCATATTCCCAGGATTCGTCTATAGCTCTTCTCGGTGAGGATGTCTCTTCCCCGATCCAGGCTGCTCGATACCAATGTATACCATCCAAAGTCAGCACCCCAGTGGCCTATCAAGAAGACCGCTGCCATGATTACTCCTGAATTCAGGCCGGATAGCACCAGGGCGCTGCCGATGGAAAGCCACCAGATCCAGAAGTAGGGATTGGCTGCGCTGGTGACAATTCCCGCCAGGTAGGCATTGCCTATCGCCTGCCCCTGTGGCGCAGCCAGTGTGGCGCTGCGGCTGCCTTTCATCGTCATAAATCCAAATATAATAAGGGCCAGGCCGCCCGCCAGAGCGATAGCGCGGGAATACCCTTGCATGGCGTCAGCCAGTCCGCCGATTATGAGCAGAAATATTATAGTCTCTACCAAAGCATGGCCTGCCGCTACTTTTGGGCCTGCCGTCCAGCCTTCTTTGAGCGAGGAGTTGACGGCTGCGACCAATGTCGGCCCGGGAGCCAGCGCGCCCGTAAGGCCAATGGTAAAGGCCATAGCCAGCATCTGCAGGATCTCGTACATCTCTTACTCCTTTGCCGGATTTCCGGGCAAAATAAGCCCGTGGATAAAGTCAAAGACTAAAAGAAAAACAGAGGAAATGGACAGGTCGGGATTTGAACCCGAGGCCTCTACCATGCCAAGGTAGCGATCTTCCAGCTGATCTACCTGCCCAACAGCACTGAAGGTAAGTCGTACCCCATTTAAACATGTCGGTAGGAGGGCGGCCAAATGGCCATCTGCGTGTTTGCCTTTTCCATTCTACTGGCATCGTGCGCGGAATGCAGCTAGACTGCTTGCCACAGATCCTAAGAGTTATATCCATCTTCCAAGAATGGTGGCGACTATCATGAAATACTGGGCAATGATCTCACTAATATTCATGCTCTCGGCATGTAGCAGCGAAGGGACCATGTACCTCTATGGCGGCAGCGATGCCTACGGTCAGGGATTGAGCTATCCGGGATATAGCAATCCGCTCTTCTTCGCATCCTTTGCAGCCGGAAACAACACCACAGAGGTTTCTTCGGTCTTGCTGAGGGCCACCATCTTTCGGCCGGAGTTAGAACTAGCAAAATACCAGAACCGCTCCGGCTATTATCATCCCATCCAGCCTCTCTGGGACCAGCTGTCCTTTTATCTGCCTTTTCTCAGCATGCAAGACTGGCTTTTCGGCAGCTACGATAGCCCTGTCCCCTCCGTCAAGAATTTCCTGAAAGAGGACTGGAAACCGGCAGACTCAGACTATGGTGCTCCGGCGATAAGGCAGTTTATGCAGGAAGACAGCTATCGAGAGGGCGTCGAGCCGCACAACGATCCGGACCGCATGGGACTGAATCATTTCCTGGATGATGATGAGCCGCCGGGAAGGCCGCTATTATGAAATTATATAATATTAAATTGAGAACCTGTCTCCTCTCGCCGGAATAATGACCTCGCGAATTCCCAACTTGCTCAGACCTGCTGCCATAGCTTTTGCAGCATCAGGCTCGCCGTGCACCACAAACGCGTGTTCAGGCTTGTTCGGGATTGCTGCGATGAAACCGAGCAGCTCGCCCTCATCCGCATGAGCGCTGTAGCCATCAATCTCCACCATTGTGGCCCTTACCTCGTACTCCTCGCCATATATGCGTGCTATCTTGTCTCCCTGCAAGAGCTTTCGGCCCAGAGTATTTTCTGCCTGATAGCCCACGAAAAGAACTGTAGTCTTGGGATCGCCGATATTGCGGCGCAGGTGATGCAGCACTCTTCCACCCTCGCACATACCCGAAGCGCTGATGATAATTGCCGGCCGTTTAAGGTTATTGAGCTTTTTTGAGTCCTCGGTGCTGTGTGTGTACTTAAGCATGTCAAAGCCGAACGGGTCTTTCCCACCATCCTGCCGCAAGAGCTGCTCAGTCTCATCGTCATAGCATTCGGGATGCTGCCGGAAGATCTCGGTAACGTTGGTTGCCAGTGGGCTGTCCACATAGACGGGCATTGAGGGAATTTGTTTTGATTCCATCAATTCGTGCAGATGATAGACCACATCCTGAGTCCTCCCTACAGCAAAAGCGGGAATTATGAGCAGTCCGCCTTTTTGAGCCGTCTCGCTTACAATTCGGGCCAGCTTTTCTCTTGCCTCATTCATAGGACCGTGACTGCGACCTCCATAAGTCGACTCTGTGATGAGAACATCCGCACGGTTGAGGATCTCAGGATTTCGCACTACTGCGGCACCTTTTCGTCCTAAATCGCCGGTAAAGACCAGCGTTGTCACCTTCCTTTCCTCCCGTTCCTCTGCAATCTCCAGCGTAACCGTAGCCGAGCCGAGAATGTGCCCCGCATTATTGAATGTGAGTCGAATGCCTGGCAGGATCTCAAGAGGACGCCTGTATTCTAAGGTTTGAAAGAGACATAGTGAGGCTGTAACATCATGTATTGTGTAGAGCGGCTTGATAAAAGGTAGGCCACTCTCTGCGTTTATCTTGTTTACATATTTCGCGTCCATTTCCTGAAGGGAAGCGGAGTCGCGCAGCATGGCGCCGCAAAGGTCGCGCGTAGCCGATGTCGAGAAAACGCTTTTATCAAATCCCTTCTTAACCAGAACGGGCAGTCTGCCGGTGTGGTCAAGATGAGCATGAGAGAGAACTACGGCATCAATGGTCTTGACATCAAACGGAAATTCCGAATTTTGTTTCCTGGATTCCTGCCTTCTGCCCTGCACCATTCCGCAGTCCAGCAGCACTCGATGCCCATTTGACTCTACCAGATGCATCGAGCCCGTAACGGCCTGCGCGGCTCCTAAGAATTGCAGTATCAATTTAAACCACCGTTTCTAAAATTCTTCTTTTTCTGTTTTCCTGTTTGCATTATCTATCATCCATGAATTTGCTTTCTATCTTGCTTGAGATAAATATCCTGTGCCACGGTACCAAGAAACTATTTAATGCCGGGCGGACTTATCTAAGTCAGGTGAAGATTATGATTCATCCTGACCGCGTATTCTCCTTCAAGGAGCTGGAAAGCGAAGACGATCTGGTAGAGGCCATGATCAATCACAAGTGGCCTGTATGTTATGGCTTCTACTTTGGAAATCTGCTCTACCTGAGTGACGGAGATAGCGAGGACAAGCCCGAGTATGCCGTCACGACTGTCGATAAAACGGAAGGCCACCATGGCGTTCATGGCCGCGAGGTGGGTAGGATTAAACCTACAGGAATGTCCGCAGAACAGGTGCACAAGTTCATCCAGGAGATGATGGCAGGCCACTACAACTGCGAAAATCCCGTCCGGATCGAGGCCGAGCCCATATGGCATCATAGCTGCCATTTCTGCCGGCTGGAAGAGGAATAGATTATTCTGCGCAGCCTGAGAGCCGGTCGTGATTCAACTATAGGTTGTTATAAATAGACATACACTGCATATGCTACACGGGGTGTAGCAAAT
>JBATEC010000133.1:0-31003 GCA_049663825.1 Methanothrix sp.
GTTTATGACCATCTGCAAAAAAGGCCGGAAGTAAGGGATGTCTATCGTCTCTTTGGAGAGTATAGCTTCTTTCTAGTTATGCAGGCGGAAGAGAAAAATGGATTAGGCCGTATGCTCAGCGAGATAAAAGATAAAGAGAATGTAATCAAGACCGGGCCCGTCCTTCTAAGCGCAGAAGAGGGCGGCCTGAAGACGGGCAGAACAGATTTCGTTGTTAGCCCTTAATTTTTTCGTTCGGGCAGCTCGGCTCGATTATAGGCACAAACTTGGTGCCGTAGTAGATTATGCCCTTGTCGCCTTCTTTTCCCAGGATGCGAAATACGGGCCGAACGCGCATGCCGATCTTCACTCCTGCCGAGCTGGAAACGATCTGACCGGTAATCTTGGGGCCCTCATCCAACTGAATGATGGCCAGATTATAGGGCGTCAGCCTCTCGAAATCCTCGGTGGCGTTATAGATGGTAGTATAGGTGACGATTGTGCCCGTCCCCTTGAAAGTGTACTCCTCCAAATGCGCCCCGCGACGGCAGTTGGGGCAGAGGTTTCTGGGAGGAAAGAAGTATTCATTGCAGCAAGTGCAGTGTGTCCCGGAAAGATTGTATCTTTGCGGTATGCTTCTCCAGAATCTGGGCGCGTGGTTTGTCATCATCACCTCGTAAATATGTGGACCAGGGCCGTTCCGCCCGAACCGCCCACATTGTGGGCCAAGCCCACCTGTGCATCATCCACCTGACGCTTGCCCGCCTTCCCGCGAAGCTGCAGGACGATCTCGTAGGCCTGCTTTATTCCTGTGGCGCCCACGGGATGGCCGCAGGCCTTCAGCCCTCCGGAGGTGTTGACGGGCAGGCTGCCGCTCAGGGCCGTCATACCATCCTGTGTGGCCTTGCCGCCCTGGCCCTTCTCCACAAATCCCAGGTCCTCAATGGCCAGTATCTCACCTATGGTAAAGCAGTCATGCACCTCGGCCACATCAACCGCTCGAGGCTCGATCCCGGCCTGGGTAAAGGCAGCCCGCCCGGCATGGACGGTGGCATCCAGGGTGGTAAGATCGCGGCGATCATGCAAGGCCAGAGTATCGCTGGCCTGGGCACAGCCCACGATTTTTATGGGCTCTTCGGAAAACCTTCTCGCCATCTCAGTCGGGGCAAGCACTACTGCCGCCGCTCCATCGGAGATGGGAGAGCAGTCCAGGATATGCAGAGGGTCAGCTACCATTGGGGACTTGAGCACATCATCAATCGTTATCTCCATATGATACTGCGCTATGGGATTCATGCAGGCGTGATGGTGATTTTTTACCGCCACCTGGGCCATCTGGTCGTGTGTTGTGCCATAGCGGCGCATGTGCAGCTTGGCCATCATGGCATAGAGCGCTGGGAAGGTGGCACCAAAGAAGCACTCCCATTCCCTGTCCGCCGCCGCGGCCAGCGCGTCGGCAGCGGTGCCGGTGGAGACATCGGTCATCTTTTCAACGCCCGCCGCAATGACAATATCGCTATAGCCGCTGGCCACCGCCAGTACCGCCTGGCGCAGCGCCAGGCCACCGGAAGCACAGGCCGCTTCCACGCGCGTGGATGGCACATGCAACCTGGAGAGACCGGCGCAGTCGGCGATGAGCGCCCCGATGTGCTCCTGTTCGATGAACCGGCCGCCGCTCATGTTGCCCACGTAGAGAGCGTCGATCTGCTCGCCGGTGATCTCGGCATCCCCAATGGCCATCACACCGGCCTCAGCGATCATGTCGCGCAAAGAGACATCCCATCGCTCTCCGAACTTGGTGCAACCTACACCAATAATGGATACGGACCTCATATTCTCAGCTTGCCCTTATGCTTGGCGTACATGGCATAATCAAGATACTCGGCCTCGCCGATATAGTCGCGAACGCTTGAAGCGCCACAGCGGATCTCTTCAATCTTATCCTTCACACTTATGGAAAAGGCGTCGCTTCCCGCACCGGAGCCGAAGCTGGTCACAAATATGCGCTCACCGGGCTTTGCGATGTCTAAAGTGGCGGCAAGACCAATGAGGCAGGATGCAGAGTACGTGTTTCCGATAAGGGGCACAATCAATCCCGGCTCGATCTGCTTTTTGGAAAAGCCCAGCATCTTGGCCACGCGTACTGGAAACTTGCCATTGGGCTGGTGAAAGACGGCATAATCATAATCCTCAGGGGCGCTGCCCAGCCGTTCCAGAAGGCCGCGCGCGGCGCCCGTCACATGCTTGAAGTAGGCAGGCTCGCCCGTGAACCTTCCCCCGTGCTCCGGATAGGGCATGCCCTCCCGCCTCCAGAAATCTGGAGTATCGGAGGTGAAAGAATAAGTGCCCTCGATCTCTGCGGCCACATCCCGGCTGCCGATTAAATACGCCGCTCCGCCAGCCGCGGCCGTATATTCCAGCATATCTCCCGGAGCGCCCTGGCTCACATCCGCGCCAATGGCCAGGCCCAGATCAATTAGATTGGAGCCGACAAGACCCAGGCACGCCTGGAGGGCTGCGGTGCCCGCTTTGCAGGCAAACTCGAAGTCAGCAGCCGTAAAAGAGGATGAGGTGCATACGGCCTGGCCCACGATGGTGGCAGTGGGCTTCACTGCATAAGGATGACTCTCCGAGCCGGCATAAATAGCACCTATCCTTTTCGGATCAATCCTCGCGCGCTGCAAGGCATTTCTTGCAGCCTCCACGGCGATGGTCACCGTATCCTCATCCAGATCGGGCACGGATTTCTCGAAGACGCGCAGACCCTCTGTGATCTCCTCTCCGTTCCCCCAAACCCTGGCAATCTCGTCCAGCCTTATACGAAATCGCGGGATATAGACCCCATAACTAACAATACCAGAGACCAAAAGATTTCACCCTTTGCTCAGAGCAATGGAGACTTCATCAACGGAAAAATGTGTCGTTATAAGAGGAATGTTCTCGACCTGTGCAATTTTAATTGCAATGGGATCAACTTCGGACGGCATTATCCCCTGCAAGACCACCGCGCCGGGCTTGAGGTTGCTGACCCGCACCGCCACCATGGGAGATTTGCCCGAGTGAACGCCGGTGAATATCAGGACGCGGGCAGTGCTGCGTCCATAGATCTTCTGGAACTGGTCGGGAAGCATCTCAATGATGGCCTTCATGCTATCAATTACCGTATAGCCCCATATAGTGATATCCGTGCGGCCAAAGATGACCTCTGCATTCAGTTTTTCGACAATGGTCGCGAGGTGGATGGGGTCCTGGTACTCGCAAACGCTGCAGATGGAGTCCAGACCTAAAATGTCGCCCCACATGTTCTCGTAGGCGCGCAGAACATTACAGCCGCGGCTCTCATCTATGCGCAGGAGCGCATCAATGATCTTGCTCACAATCATTATGCCGGGGGACTTTCGCCTGCCGCTCTCGTAATCGGAGATCACGGAAGGGGACATGCCCATATGATTGGACAGGTCGGTCTGGGTTATGGCGAAGTTTCTGCGCCATTTCCTCAGGGTATCGCCTGGACTTTGGGAAAGGGTGATCTCTCCTGCGATCTTCTCAGCCAGCAATCCTCGTGCGTTGGAGATCTCCCCACCAGAATTCATAAAACAACTACGGTTCAAACTAGGATATAAATCTAGCGAAAATAATTCGGCATTCAACGTAAGAATGCATTCAATAAGATAAATCAAAAAAGAAGTGCGTCGACCGGGATTCGAACCCGGGTTGTAGGCTTGCTTCGCAGAGAATCAAAATCTGCCTGGAAGGCCCAAGTCATAACCACTAGACCATCGACGCCCGCCCCTTAGGTAGCACAGGTTGAACTTAACTGTTTCGATCCAAAATCTAATCCATCAGATACTTTGATATAAGGGAGAGAACGCGAAAACGATCCAGGAAGTAAGAATGAATGCCCTGATCATTGCCTTCTGGCTGATGCTGCCCGCATACATACCCAATAACTGCGCCGCACTCTTTGGAGGAGGCATGCCTCTGGATGGCGGCAGAATCTTCTCAGATGGGCGGCGCACGTTGGGCGACGGCAAAACCTTTCGTGGAACCTTCGCGGGAACCGTCTGCGGCATTTCAGTAGGGCTTTTGCAGAACATGGTCGCCCCCTTTGTCGGCCTGCCCTCTTTTGGCAGCGGCTATGAGCAATTGTCCATTCTCCTGGCCCTCTCCCTGGGAGCGATGCTGGGGGATATCGTGGCGGCATTCTTCAAGCGCCGCATGGGTCTGCGGCGCGGTGCGCCCCTTTTTATCATAGATCAGCTTGATTTTGTCATAGGAGCCTGGCTATTCACCTTGCTCGTAGCACCGGACTGGTTCATGCAGCATTTCACATCCACAATAATATTAATCGTGCTCATAATAACCCCCATCCTGCACAGGGTTACAAATATCATAGGCTACAGGATGGGCGCAAAGAAAGAACCCTGGTAAGCTCATATATTTTCCATGTCGGCTATCGCGAAAGGTTTATAAGTTTAGGTAATTGATACCGAGAGCGTCATAGCCAATTTTATCGCTAAACGGCAAAAATTGGTGAAATGAAAAGGAGGAGGAATAAATGGACGCATTTAGCATGGGGCTTATAGCTGCGATGGGCGCCCTTGCGACTGTTGCTGGTGCTTCTGAGGATATAGAATCCGATATAGGATCTCAGAGCAATCCCAACTCGCAGGTGCAACTGGCCGCTCAGGTCGGCAACCCCCACAGGATTTATAATAAGGCCATTTCCGGAGAACCACCGGCTAATGCCCTGTGGTGTGCCACTGCTGCTATGGTAGCCTATACGCTTATTACTGCCTTCCAGATGCCCGCACTGCTTGCCCTGGTGGCAGGCGCATCCGTTGCTGCTCTGTTCAACGGTGTCTTTTCGATGAGCGCCTACTTTGGCAGGAATTCCAGCCAGGCAAGGTTCAATCAGTGGGTCTATCTGGATATCGTCAGGTACACAACGCCATCCATTATGGCACATGCCTGGATAACATCGTTTTGTATTGCAACTATATCTTTCATCATGGTATACATGATGCCAACGCCGCATCCCTTCCCGATGCCGATCATCGCATTGGTCTGGGGATTGGCGGTTGGTGCTATCGGATCGTCTGTGGGCGATATTCACTATGGCGGCGAGCGCGAGTTCCAGAACCGGCAGTTCGGCTGCGGTCTGAATACCATGCTCTCCGGCAATATTGTGAGGAAAGCCGAGGCGGGTCTGCGAAACTCCATTGATAACGCCTGGTTCTGCACCAAGTTCGGCGGACCTGCAACAGGAATGGGCTTTGGCCTGACGGTCTTTTTGGACAACTGGAGAACAACGGTTTTTGATCCCGTAACCCAGGCGTCTTATGCCATTCTCATGGGAGTTTTCTTTATCATTGTGATGATCGCGTATAACTTCTACATAGAAAAGTCCACCAGAAGAAAGTACGGACCTTATCCGGAATACAAGGGGGATATTGCAGCATGAACTTCGATGCTAATACTATTGTCTACATTCTGGAGATCCTCGTCGGCGGCCTCCTGGTAGGCATTGGCGTTCACTTTGTGCCGGTAGGCGGCGCTCCTGCAGCTATGGCTCAGGCAGCCGGCATCGGCACGGGCACAGTGCAGCTTGCTGCCGGATCGGGTCTGACCGGTCTATTGGCCGCAGGCCTGATGATGTCCGTTACAGACAACATCTGGCTCATCCTGGCCTCAGGAGCTGTTGGCGCAGGAATTATGATGGGATCCACCATGCTCACGGGCTCCTGGATCTACGCTTATGCGGTAGGTGCGCCCTTCGCTTCCGCCAAGGTCAACTATGATCCCATAACCGGATTTTCCCAGCCGCCTTATGTGGCTCCTGGAACGGTCGGCCAGGGCATTCCCACCATCTGCTTCGTCAGCGGCATAATCGGCGCGGTGTTTGGTGGTTTAGGCGGTGCCATGATCTACTATCCGCTCTATCTGATCAACGGCAACGCTGCTTTGAGCGCCATGTTCGCCATCGGCATATTCCTGGTAAACGCAGTTATTGCATCCTGGAACATCCAGGGAACCATCGAGGGCTTCCACGACCCCAAGTTCAAAAAGTGGCCCTTCGCCTTCAAAGCCTGCGCTATAGCCAGCATACTGCTTGCACTCGCATCAGTGCTGATCACCGGAGGTGCCTGAAATGTCATTCTTATCGGGCATGGATCCAAAGAAACTGAGAGTTTACGGCCTGGTGGGATCCGTAGTCGGGATATATCTGGGTGCCATTCTAAACAGCGCCCTGGACACCAATGTGTTCTCCTTTATCGGAGCCGTGGCTGCAATCTTTGCCGTGCTCATGGGAGCCAATGCCGTTAGAAGAGTCTGTGCTTATGGTATCGGCACAGGAGTTCCATCCATCGGCATGCTTGCCTTGGGTATGGGCGTCATTGCCGTCATGTTCGGACTGTCTATGGCTGAAACCTTAGGCTCAGTGCTGCTCGGCCCCATCATAATCCTGATCTATGCAGGAGTCTTTGGCTACATCATCGGCGTCATCGCCAATAAGGTCATCAAGTTCAATATCCCAATCATGGAAGAGGGCAACTCCGACCTGTCCATGGCTGGCGCAATGGCCCTCTTGGGATGGAGCTTCGCCATATCCGGCACCCTGGGATATGATGCAATCTTGAAGACAGTTCTTGACACCGGCTACATCGCCATCATCTTCATCGCCGGCGGTCTTGCCATCCTGCATCCCTTCAATGCCTGTCTCGGCCCGGATGAGAAGCAGGACAGGACTCTGGTGAATGCGATCATGTGCAGCGGAATTGCCATGATCACCACGGGAATTGCAGCCTTGATGACACAGGGACTTGCGGCTGGACTATTGCAGCTTGTCATCGGCTTTGCCATATGGTTCTACTTCTTCATGATGTTCTACCGTCTGGTCAAGAGAGATGCATCAGCAGTAGTAGGAACTGGACTATTGCCGCCAACGGTGCAGTGAGGAGGTCTAGAAATGGGATTTGTTAGAGTTTCACCAGAACTGGGCCTGATCTTCGACCCCATGAAAGGAGTGGTTTCGGAGCAAAGGGCGGACGTAGTTCTGTACACATTCGATCCGGTTTATGAAAGAATAGATAAACTGGACAAGATAGCTGATGACCTGATGAATCAGCTTGTGCCGGACAGCGAGCTACTCAGTTCGTACGCACACAGAGGCAAGGCCTCGTATATCGCCGGTCTGTACACCAACATATGGATGGGGTTCATCATCGGACTGGTAATATCCTTCGTGTTGCTGCTGGCAATGGCGTTCACCAATCCGGCGACCTTTGAGATCGTTAAGAAAGCACTCGGCGGAGGTGCTTAGGAATGGCACTAAAAAAGAAGCCATCTGATCCATGGCCGACAATTACCGGCGAGTATGAGGTAGGCAATCCTGAGAACCCTGTCGCAGTGTGCACCTGCGGGTCGCATATTAAAGCCAGCGATCTGCTCGCAGCCGGCGCAGCTTTAGTCGGACCGTGCAAGACAGAGAACATCGGCATAGAGAAGATGGTGGCCAACATCATCTCCAATCCCAACATCAGATACATTGTCATCACGGGAATGGAGGTCAAAGGGCACATCACCGGTCAGGCAGTGCTGTCTTTTACCCAGAACGGAATCGACAAAGAAGGAAGGATCATTGGAGCCAAGGGAGCCATTCCCTTCATCCAGAACCTCACTCCGGAGTCCATTGAGCGCTTTAAGAGCCAGGTTGAGCCGATCTTCATGATGGACACCGAAGATGCGGGATCCATCATCGGCAAGATCAAGGAACTGGTTTCCAAGGATCCCGGCGCTCTTGACGTCGAGCCCATGACCATCGAGATTAAAGAGGGCGGCGAAGAGGAGAGCACAGGCGGTCTCCGGCCCATGGCTGCAGAAATGATCGAGGTAAGGGGAAGGATGCGCGGCATAGATACCGCTGTAACCAACTCCGGTCTTCTCAACAAACTGCAGGCAGGCATCTATGCAGGCAAGATAGAGGGTATAGCTCTCGGCATGACCGTGGTCCTCGTCCTCTTCGGATTAATTCTCAAGGTGGCAGGAGGAGTGTAAAATGGCAGAAGAGATTGCATACGGCCAGGGAATAGCGTCCGTGGTCGAACCCAATATGCCTATGATCGATGCAATAGTAGAGGATATCAGGTACAAGGGCCAGCTTTTGGCCAGAGAGACAAAGCTTAGCTCCGGCGTCCTGGCTACGGTATCCACTGGATTTGCCATTGGCTTTGTTCTCGCCATTTTGATGATGCTGGGGCCGTTCGCCTTCATAGGGGGGCAGTAAACTATGGTAGAAGACATTAAGCCGGTAGTACCGGTTGCCGTGGTGGACCCAGATCAGCTCAGAGAAGTAATGGCAAAGCTGGACAAGATCGAGGAAAAGATAGAATTCTATTCCTCAGAAAAGTACATGAGAGCTGGCAAGTCAATCGGCAGAGATCTGGGTATACACTATGGTGTATGCGCAGGGTTGATCTTGGTTTTAGCATACATACTGTTCGTATACGCAGGCAATTGGAAAGCGGTGATTTGAATGTTTAGATTTGATAGGAAGCAGGAAGTCTTCGATTTCGGTAAATTCAAGATAGGAGGCCAGCCGGGCGAGTACGCCACATGTTGCATCGGCACCATGTTCTACGCCAGGCACAAGATCGTCTCCGATCCGGAGCATGGAGTCTTTGATGCGGCAGCTGCCGAGAGACTCTGGAACACACAGGTTGAGATGAGTGATGTCACAGGAAACTCCTGTATGAACCAGATCGTGGCAGAGAGCAACGAGGCCATGAAGAAGGAGATCGATTGGTTCGTGAAGATATCCGATTACCCGTTCCTCATCGACTCCTCTGCACCAGAGGTTCGCGCCTTCGGCGTCAAGTACGCCACTGAAATCGGCGTGGCTGATAGAGCCATCCATAACTCCATCAACGCCTCTATCACTCCAGAGGAGCTGCAGGCTGTCAAGGAGAGCGACCTTGATTCCGCCATTGTCCTGACCTTCAACGCTATAGAGAAAGGAACCCAGGGCAAGATGAACATGATGACCAAGGCTGCCGGTGGTGCCAAGAAGCCCTTGATGGAGTACGCCAAGGAGTGCGGTATCACCAGGCCCCTCATCGATGTCGCAGCCATGCCGCTGGGAGCCGGCTCCGGTGCAACCTATCGTGCCGTCATTGCCGTCAAGGCTCTGTTCGGCCTGCCGGTTGGTGCCGGATTCCACAACGGCGCTTCAGCCTGGGACTGGATGAAGAAGTGGAAGAAGCAGCACAAGGAGGCATTCTCTCCGGTCGATATCGGCTCCAATCTGGTGGCCGGAATCGTGGGTGCTGACTACTACCTCTACGGGCCCATCGAAAACGCCCCCATGATCTTCCCGGCTGCTGCCATGGTAGATATCATGAAGGCAGAGTCCGCACAAGAGCTGGGACTGGAAGTTCTGGCTGAGAAGCATCCCCTGAAGACGACTCTTTAAGCCGCCTTCTCTTTTTCTTTTTTAGGGAAAAATTTCATGCCCCACATTATAGTAAAGGCTGTTTTTGGGGACATCAAGTTTCAATGCCAGAGATGCGGCACCTGCTGCCATCATAAAAGGCCCCAGGAGTTCGACGATCTAATTCCCATGGAGCTAATCCAAGATTTCTGGAATAAGTCCAATCTAATCTACCTCACAGAAAAAGATGTCACAGCCATATCTAAAAATACGGGAAAAAAGGCGGAAGATATCGTAGATACTCTTTATGACTATGATGGATGTTATGTAAAAATCAAAGACAATGGCCGCCAGGTAATCCTCGACCTGCCTGTGATGAAGAGCAAAGAGGATACTACCTGCATCTTTTACCGGGAAGGCTGCACCATCTATCCTGTACGGCCTATTGCTTGCCGGCTTTTTCCCTTTCGGGTGGAAGAGGCGACGGCACCCAATGGAGATATTCTGCTTAATATCAGCTACAATCCCTCTTGTCCGGGCATAGGAAATGGACCGAGAGTGAACAAGAGGTGGCTGGAGAAGCTGGTGACAGATCAGTTTCTGCAAAGGACTGAGGACATAACCCCCCATATCCTGAGGCTGAGAACTTCCGGGGCAATCTCGACCCAGGCAAAGATATTCAGGACTCTGCCGGGAAGACGAACCAATGTATCGACATCACTTCTTATGATATTCATTTAAGGCATCTGATATGGACCTGACCTCGGAGATCACTGCCCTATTTTCATCTCTCAAGGCCTGTATCTCAGCTCTGAGATCATCTATGGTCATTTTATTCAATACAGCAGTCTCATCGCTCTCGGCATCCCTGCCTATAAAATAGCTGGCTAAGGCAGCAGTCACATAACCTGTTATTGCGAGAGAGAAGAGCCCCAGCAGGAACGCCAGGACCCTGCCCTCCGGACTATACGGCCTGTAATCAGTACTGATAGTTATCCCTATTACTGTGTACCATAGAGCAGCTCCCAAGCTCTTTATATCCGGATTGATGCCTCTCTCGAAGGCGTACATGCCGGAGGAGCCGGCCAGAGCTACTATCGAGGCTAAAGCCACTATGTAGCCAAAGCCCCTGCGACCCATGGTAAATCTGAGTGATCTCATAGATCTGTTGATGGTGCCCACTATCCTGGTCAGAGCCAGCCCTCGGGCGAACCGAAGTATGCGCAGAACTCGAAAAACCCTGATAGCAGGAACTATCAGAGCTATGATCGTTAGCCAGTTAGCTTTCAGGAAAGTGATTCTTTTCGGAGCCAGTAGGATCTCGATGAGGAAATCGGCGATGAAGATGATCCAGACGGTGCCCATAAGGGTTTCTAGAGCGGGAGTCAGCCCCCAGATGAGATCTGCCACCAGAAGGGCAAGCCAGGCGAAGCCCAGTATTGCCATAGGGAGATTTAGGAACTCCTCCAGTTGTTGAAGTAGTTCATAGCGATTTTGGTTGAATTCCACCTGCTGCTTTGCACTGAGATCCTTCAATCAACACACCTCGATGTGGTATAGATAATAATCATATTCCCTTTTTCTTGGGCTTAAGAGCCGAAAAACCTTTCAAAAGGCTTGTCATGCTTTCCTGGCCGATCATAGTCTAAGTATTTGAAGGTCTCCAAAGAATAATATTATTATTAGTATTGCTAATAGCATTGTCCATCCAACAATAGCCAGCACAGTAGCTCTCTTTGCCTTCTTGGCATCCCACCAGGTTCTGGGCTCGATTCCTTGAGCGAGGAAGATGGCAACTCCTGCCAGATTAATGGAAATGAGATTTGCCAGAAATAGGAAAAAAGCACCCAGCGCCAGCGAATAGTAGCCTGCCCCTAAAAGCAATCCAAAAACGACTAAGGGCGGCATGAGAGCAACCGCCACTGCCACGCCGATAAGGACGGCGGGAATGGCTGAGGTAAAGGATAAAGCTCCTGCTGCGCCGGAAGCCAATGCCAGGACGATGTCCATTATCCCTAAACTGGTTCTGGATGATATCTCCTGCAAAGAAGGATCTACCGGTAGTAAGAAGCCAAGAGCAACAGAGAGAATTATGGCGATCGAAATGCCTATAATGATGGTTTTAAGGGCGCTCTTGGCCATCGGCAAATCTCCCAGAGCGGTCGCCAAAGACAGGGAAACATTGGGTGTTAGCATAGGTGCTATGACCATAGCCCCGATTATCACAGCCACGCTATTATTCAGGACTCCGATTGCTGCAACAATTGAAGAGAGGATTATCATAAAAGAATAAAATTTCGTGATCTTGGCTCCCTTCTCTAACTCATTATACAACTCTTCCCGGCTCACCCTTCCCTTATGATCTCGTTCTCCCTCATATGAAGAGACTGCTTCGAGCTTGTCCTCCTCCGAGATGCTGGGAAAGGATGCCTCCAGCGCGAAGATATTTATCCTGAAGCCGTCCTCATCTAAGAATGCTTCCTCCAGCAGGTCGAGCAGGTTTTGGCTTCCCTCTGCCAGCACGAGCATCCTGATAAGAATTTTATCTGTCGAAAAGCGGGTCTTCCAGTCACCCTGTACCGGAATCCTCCAGAATCCTACCACGGGCTGAATTGTTAAATCGAGCACATCCTTTCGGCTGCTTATTATCTCTTCCAATGCTTGTTGCTTATTTTTTGGGAGATTAATCTCGATCAGACGAAATGTCATTCTCTTATCCTTTAACAAATATTTGATGTCATTTTACTTCAACATTCCCTTAAGTCCGGAACCACTGCCATTGGAATATCAGCAGCTTTGGTCTCCCTGCGGAATTTGCTGGCCGCAAAAGCTTATTCCTGGATTGCGACGAGGACCTGCCCCAAATAAAATAAACCGCATGGTTTAATCAGCAAAGAGCTGTGCAAAAGGCTTCAGAACAACGAAAAAATATCATATTAGTTATATATATTAGGCTCGGAAAAATCCAATTCAATCTACCCACATGAAAAAGCTAGGAACCATCAAATCTAAGAAAATATGAAAACCGGGCGAGGGTCCACTTCATCCCCAACCTGAAGGTCGAGGTATTCGTGACCCTGCGCGCTCCGCGCACCCGATGTAATAAATATATTGATCTATTCTGATTTTATATGTGAAACAGAACCTGAACGGAAGATAGACGCACCTATTCAGATCCCAAGGCTCTGGTAGCCTGCTTGCGGCTGAAGTCCTATGATAGATATCCAGTCAGAGCTGCAACCATGAATACTATTGCAGATATAAGGATGAGGTAAAAACCGGCATCCTCTGATGAGATTGATCCAGGAACATCGATATCTTGCCCAACCAAGGGAGGTTCGTTGTGTATGAAGCCAGCCATATTCATTTCCTGTACAGCAGACCTTACCGATTCTCGAAGGACAGTCGTACAAATTCCATGAGATGGCGTCCATTTATTTAAACCTTTTCCAATTAAAGTTAGTTATTCTTTATTAAAATTGATTTCATGGCCCAATCTGATCTATTATTCACCCTTTTTAGGTAAAAAGTTATTTAGTTATTTGGTATTATCATTAAATACCTTTATAGCCATTTTGGTTAAATACCTATTTTACCAGAGATCTTTTACTATTTATAAAAAAAAACAACGAATTTATCTGAATCAAACCATAACGAATCCTGCAGCAAAAAGTTTATCATGGACTGGCTCTAAAAGGCAGCTAAAAATCTGTGCAATTACCCGGAGGTGAAAAGAGATGGATATCATGTCTCAGATATACGCTATAGTGATATTTGGCATACTTGTAGTAGCTCTGCCTACAATACTGAACAAGTGGTCAGACAGCAGATCCGGCGTAAGATAAATCATAATAAGTTTCTTTTTTCAGGTCCTGGTTCAAGCCAGGACCATTATTACCCGCATATCGTTTTTGCCGCCATGAGGACATCAAGTATTTGTGCGAACATCGCGCGATGCCTCAGAGAGCATTGATCTCTTTTGGCCTCGATGTCCAGCGAACCCGACATCAGCCCGTGGGCAAAGATGAGCACGTCGATCGCACATTCAATTACTAATTAATATACGGAAAATGCTTTATAGTGTTGTTAACCATTTTTTTGAAAAATAGTTTATAATAGTATATTTGCTGGCGATGCTCGCCATAGGCGCCGGAAAGCTTTGCGGCAAAGGACTCGCTGATTTCCATCTGGCGGGGCGGGAAATAAAACGGGTCCTTCTCACAGGCACCTTCTGTGCCAGCATCATTGGCGCTTCGGCAACTCTTGGCATGGGCGGGCCTTGGATTTAGCAAAGGCCTGCCTGGTGCATGGTGGATGCTCTCCGGTACGGCTGAATTGCTGGTACTGGCGACATTTTTTGCCAAGAAAATAAGAGCCACCGGATGCTACACTCTGCCCGAACTGGTGGGCTCCTTTTATGGAGTGCGGGCCAGGTTTGTCGCCTCCGTCCTCATTGTTATATCCTGGGTGGGAGTCATTGCCGTTCAGATTGCGGCCTGCGGCAAGGTGCTGGGTGCGGTATTCGGAGGAAACGAGACACTATTCATGGCAGCATGCACGACCGCATTCATACTCTACACAGCCCACGGAGGGCAAAGCTCGGTGATAAGGACGGACCTGGTGCAGCTCATGATAATATTAGCGGGAATTATAGTCCTGTTTTCCAAAGCCTTAGAGGTTACGGGACCCGGCTTGCTCTTTCGCCAGAGCTTTCCTGCTTCTGCCGAGATGGGCGGCTGGGATGTACTTTCTATACTGCTGGTTGTAGGCTCGGCATACCTTATCGGACCGGATATGTATTCGCGCTTGCTCTCTGCCCGTAGCCCCAGAGAAGCAAAGATATCAGCATCGATCGCAGCTATCATCCTTATTCCGCTGGCCTTTCTGATTACAGCCCTGGGCATCGGTCGCTTTACCCGGCAGCATCACCTGATCAGGCAATTCCTGTACTGATGACGGGACTGCTATCGCCCGGCTCTGAAGGCCTGGTGGCCGCAGCTCTCTTAGCAGCATTCATGTCCTCAGCAGACACGAGCCTGATGACAGCTACGTCCATCTTAACTCTTGATATTTACAGAAAGGCAAGTCCATCTTCAAGTGATGAGAGACTGATGGCCATGTCGAGGCTTTTTGTGTTAATCATTGGGCTTTTTGCTTTGGCATTAGCGGTCTCAGTGCCGGGCATCATCAAGACGCTGCTTATCGCTTATACCGTCTTTACCAGCGGCCTGCTTTTGCCGGTTATTGCCGGATTTTATAGAGACCGGCTGGGCCTTACGCCGTCCGGGGCACTGGCAGCGCTGCTTGGAGGCGGATTAACCGCAATCTTCCTGGGCCAAACATATCCTCTGCTTGGCATGGCTGTCTCCGCAGCATTCCTGTTCGGGGTAAGCTGGCTGGAGAGACAGCATGCGAAACAGGAATGCCGGGACGCAATATTACAAAAGTTATTTCGAATGTGATGCCTGCCATTTTAGCATAATGAATTCATGAGAGGGGATTTGAACAGACATTAGTTATACCGGATTAGTAGAGATGAAAACAAGATGAAAGACTTTGACAAAAGGAACAAGAGATGCTCTAACATTAGCTCTGATGGTGGCTGCCTGTATCGCTTGGTGGTTGTTAATGATCAGATCATAGAGCAATTTTGCCTCGGAGACTAAGGATATGAGCCGCAAATTTTGCGATCTAAAAGCAAGCGATCTGGCCATGTTGCCTGGTTTATCATATGACCATTTTTTTATTGGAGATGAGATAATTTATATGCACCTTACTAATAAAAAGAACATGCACTGGTACCTGGCAGAGTATGGTCCTATTGGCAAGAATTTCTTCGGATTCTTCGAGAATAAAACAGATGGACTGGCCTCGGGGCAATGCAGCACAGAAGAAATACTCTATTGGGCGAAAAAAGGAGATGCCTGGGAGCCGATGGTCGATGAAGACTGGAAGCCGATGAAAGCTAGAGATATTCCAATTCTTACAGAATATGTAAAACTGATGATTTGCCAGCCGGATTTAGCGTAAAAAACTGGCCTGACTATCGTAAACCCGTTATAGGTTGGAATTTGAATCTGCTACAGAAATCTGCATTGTTGGACACAAATTATTTCTGGATGAACACCATAGAAGCATGTTCACAGTATCGCTATCCACAAACGGGTTTCAAAAAACTCCAACTTATTTATATTTTCCCGATTAGGTGGTCTGGCGAGAAAGCACACTGAGACTTTGGAGGTGGTGCATTTGGCGATAATCGTTCGCGATGAAGCCTTTCTCGCCAGGGGGCTTTTTGACCATTCATGATATTTAGCCCTTTCGGGAAATACCTGAGAAAAAAGACTGAGACACCTCATTTTCAGAAGAGCAAGAACAATTCCTGTCAAATCTTCCATAGTCTTTAATACTGATGAAGGCAGACCAAAAGGCAAAAAAGGCCCGGCGAGCAAATGCCCAGCGTCAAGTATACCAGGATAGAAATAACCCAAGAAGCATACATGGCTTTAGAGGCAGAAGCCATTCTCCAGGGGAAGACCTTGAAGAAACTCGCGTCAGAAATGATATTGAAAGGAGCTTCTAAGAAGGCCCTAAATTTTGTCCAGGAATCTACGGTTTCAATCGAAGCCAACTCGAATTTTAGCAGAGACAATCTATCAAGAGTGATAAACGAGATCGGCACAACAAAGATAAACATCGATGAGGGTGTTATGGAGAACGTCCAAAAGAGTCTACATGATGAAGGATATCAAGGTGCAATGTTATATGTGGCTCAACATATGGCATCGATGCAAAGAGACGAGCTCTTTCGGATATTGACAACCTGTCAGCTCAATAGAGTGCCTTCGGCGATGGCTGTGGATATCATTAAGAGCTTGAAGAGAATGCAGGACGGCAAATGACGACCAGGTGGAGTTCGATCACTTGCTGGTGATAAAGCGCAAACGTATTAATCCCATCTCAGCCGACATTTATCCATTCTTGGAATATCTGGCCAGGAGATTGTCACAGAAACCGGCTATCCCCATCGGGGAGTAAACCTCCAGCGCGTCCAGCTCAGCCATCTTGCGGTGGCTCAATCTATAGGCCATGAGGTACTTTTTGTACTCATTCTGCGCTTCTCTTGCGCCACTTTTCTGCGAAACCATTGGAATTTTCCACTGCAAAACTTGTTCGGGAGTAAGTGCCCCCCGCACAACTCGTATTTCAGGAATCTCTGAGTGCCTCGAATCGGCTATTGCCGCGGACAGACGGTCGCAGAAAGAGAAGCTCCCCTGGCTCAGGTCTGAGAGGCATAAGACAGTGGTTTTAATGGTTGCACGTTCAAAAAGCTGTTGCAGCAATTCCTGTGAGATACTATCGGTGGAGACCAGCACTGCTCCGTGTCTACTGCATACTGGCGCCAGTAGAGGATTGAAGGCCGACCTGTTCAGCCAAAGCTCCAGCCTATGTGTTCGATAGTGGCAGGTTTCTGGCAGAATGGTATGCTCTCCGGGGTCTTCCTTAAGGAGGGCATTGGCTGGCAGGAAACTCAGCTTCTGGGCCTTGTCCGCCCATTTAACGAGCTTCTCCCCATCACACTCGTGGTACGGTCTTGCGATCCTGATCTCACCTACAAAGCCGCCGCAGATGGGATAGTCCGGTTCAGCCCGACTCAGGGCATAATAGAAAAGAGCTCTCAGGGTAGTTCTGGACCGTCCAAACTCATTAAAAACTTTGGCTACCCATCTGGATTTTGTACGGTCGACCTCTGAGTTCACAAAAGGATCGGTCATGATAGGATATACAGAACTATATGTTTTAGAATAAAGATCTACTCCATCTTCAAGACGCCTCTTACCTCATCCTGCACTTTTTGTTGTAGTGCGGACACTTGGTGTTGGTGCAGACGTTCTCCTTCGCCGCCTGCGTAAGCACTATCTGCATCATGTCAAGGCGATCGATCAACTAAGCGTCTGCAGATGCGGCTTCCGCCCCAAAGAGATTTTTTTGCAACTTTTTGTAGCATTTTGTGAGCTAGCACTTCCTCATCTAAAACTCTTTACAGGTCCACTTCCAACCCCAGAATGCTCTTTGAGCCATTGAATACATCCTCTGCGATCCAGGCGCAGCCTACAGCCGCAGCACATCTATCCAGGGGCAAAACCGTCCGGCCCAGGAGATCGCATACGCGCGGGCTCAGCTTTGCGGCGGGGCTGCCAGCCAGGAATATATCAGGATTCGGCTCGCCCCAGTCGCGACAGAGGACGAGAAGGGCATTGATCTCCATGGCCGCGAACAATGATAGGGATTCGAGGGCCCGGTCCTGCTCCGCCGGCAGGCATTGCTCCAGATTTGCCCGTCCCATCTTGGAGAGAATGCCGCCGCAATTGAACGCCTGGTTTGCCGTCATCTTCCCGGAGTCGACATCTCTTATGGCCTCTACATCCAGCGGACCCTGCATCAGTCCGGGGGCAAAGATGGGCGCGTCAATGGCCCCGATGATCTTTCCCTGCAGCACGGCAAATGTTACGGTGTTGGAACTGGCATCGCATACAACAAAGCGTTGGCTTTTGCCCCTAAAAACGCCATAGGCCAGGCCCACCTTCTCCGGGCTCATGCCGTGGGAGAATACCTTCATCCGGGGATCGATATCGCTGGCGCGATGAATGCCGGGCAGAAGAATTGCCGGCCAGCCCGACGCTTTAATGGCCTCAAAAACCTTTGTGCCGCCGCCGACATGTTGCCCCGCTCCATCCAGCCGAACCAGGCCGCGATTGGGTGCATCCTCCTGCCTCACAATCCTGGTTAAGCCGTCTCCCATGGAGTAACTGAGGGCAACCAGGTCGACGATGTCGTGTCCCAAATTCTGAGCAATCCGCTCGACAATCTCTTCCGCAGAAAGATGGCTGGCCTCTTGCCTGTCAAGGTCCCAGCAACGTCCCTCCGAAGTGGCGAATCTTATGGCGGTGGTTCCGTGGTCTACTCCAATAAACATGAGATCAACCCAATGCCTGGATTCCTGGCAGATGGAATATTTCCGCTAGGCATTCATAAGTGTATCCGGCCAGCAGAGATCAAGCCTGTGATCGAGAAAAGCAAGAGGACACTTGCTCGATTCAGGCCGCAGAGATGAGTTCCAGCAGCTCTTTCGCCACCTTGCCGCTCTCTCTTCTCGTTCTCATGAGCGTGCTCATGCGCCGGCACTCTCCCTGATAGCTGCTCTTTTTGTCAACTAAGAAGATATCCACCTTGCCAAGCATAGATCGCACGCCTTCATCATTGGGGGGAACGCCCATGGCCGTCATGAATTTGGCAGCTGGGCCGCTCACCGGCTTATTCTCGATGAAAGGGCTCATCGCTACCACTTTTTTGTCTGCCAGCCGCTCGCGCACGCCCTGCAGGGCCAAAATGGGGCCGATGCTGGTGACAGGATTGCTGGGACCGATGAGAATGGTGTCCTCCTTTTCCAGCAGATCCAGAAAAGCCTGGCTAGGAAGGGCGGCATCCAGACCCGCAAAAAAGAGGGACAAAACCTCCGGCTTCCCCCGACGCCCTACCCAGAATTCCTGAAAGTGCATCATTCCTTCCGGGGTAGAAACGACCGTAGAAACAATGTCGTCCGTCATGGGAACGACCCGCTGCATAACCCCCAGCGATTCTGCCAGGGCCTGCGATGCATGGCTGAGTTTTACGCCCTGGCGAAGCAGCTCGGAGCGAAAGATATGAACGGCCCGATCCTTGTCCCCCACCAGTAGCTTCTCTTTGATACCCATCGCGATAAGAAAGTCATGGGTCAGGGTCTTGTCGCCCTTTATGCCCCACATTCTCTTCTCGTCGATCATATCGGCCAGGGTGTAAAGCACAGAATCGACATCAGGAGATATGTAGTTCCCGGATATCCAGAGGTCCTCAGCCGTATTCACCACCACAGAGAGCTCCTCTGGCCTCAAAAGCTCCTTCAGGCCCAAAAGAAGCTTGGGCGTGCCCGTGCCACCGCTTAAAACCAGCATCTTAAGACCAGCATTTCAGACGTCCACGATAATCATGCCCGTTTTGAGATGGGCAGCATCTTCAACCGTGAGTGTTGATTTTACTGCTTTTTCATAGTCAATTACGCTGTTGCCCAGGGGATCCTCTATAATGAGGGTCAGAGGGAACCGGCCATTTTTGGCTAGATTGATCTTCTCCAAGATCTCTTCGCCCTTCCGGGTAGCTTCCGGGCTTTCCGCCTCTCGGGCCGAGCGTGTGGCGAAGCCCACCACGCCCTCGATCCGTTCAAGGACGCCCTCCACATTCGATATGTAGGAATCAGATGCAAATCCAGGCTCGATGTCCACGCCAAGCTCCGGGATGCGCAGGGTGCCGCTGGAAGAACGAATCACTCTTGCGTCCAGATCCTCAATGCTTGTCACCTGCAAGGTGAAACGCACAGGCTCCTTTTGCGTTAAGAGAATAGTATCGTTGTGTCTATAGCCGCAGTCACAGACTCCAGCAATGACCATGGCCTCTCCGAAATGAGGTATATCCACCGTCTCCCAGCAAAACTGCATCTGGACAGAGCATACGGGACAGGACGCATTTGTGGTTAGATTCAATCTTTGCTCCCGACCACCTTCTCGCGGTCAATCTTTATGCCGCTGGGCACTAGAACTATGAGATCATCGCCAATTCCGGCTATATCTCCGGAGACGTCTTCAACTGCCTTTTTCAGTTCACCAATGGCCCTGTCTAAAGCAGCTTTATCACGCTTAAGCCCGGCGATATCCACCAGTATGATATTGCCGGCATAAATCTCCTGTTTGATCTCGGGCAGAACCTCGACCCGTCCCAGCTCCGCTACCCTTAAGACCATCTCCGGAGAGCCGCTTCCTTCCTCAAACTGACCCAGATCGACCTCAGAGTAATCCTGCTCCTTAGACTTTCCTATGAGCTTGAGCTTTTCCAGAAATCCAGCCATCTAAAAACCCCGCTAAGGAAATGAGTATTATTATATTTATATTTGACGCAATTACATGTCCACGAGTTTTAATCCTACCAAGCCCATGGCCACCATGAAGAGCAGGACGATCAAAGCAAAGCTCGAAGATCTCAGCTCTGCGGGAAGGGCTATTTGCGCCCCCAAAATGAGGCCAACCATCAGAAATACAAGGCCAGTACTGAGGCCAATCTCAAGCCAATTCTTCTTCACAAGTGTACTGTCCACCCGCCTTAGAAGATATACTTTTTCGCCCGAAGGCCGTCCTCGCCCGCCAGGAAATCCACCAACGATCGGGTTTCACAGCCATGCCATCCCATGGCAATAAAGCGGGGATAGACTGGTAGCCTCTCTCTCAGGTTATAATCCGAGAGACGGTGGTGCAGCTCATCTTCATCCGGCCAAGGCCTATCGGGATTTATGCAGTCCAAAGTGACCGCGCTAATTCCTCCCAAATCATTCGCGCCCGCTGCAATCAAAGGACACGGGTCCACTAGGTTGGGAGGAACCTGAATGGCCACCTCTGGCGGAAGGATCGCGCGCGCCGCTTCTACCGTCTGGTAGATATCCATTATCTCCGGGCGGGGGGCATTCTCAAGAGCCGTTCCGGGCTTTGGGTCCAGCGGCTGGATGATTACCTCCTGAATATGACCGAAGGCTCTATGCAGATAGGCAATTTTGCTGAGCGATTCTACCCGGTCCTGCTGGCTTTCGCCTATGCCAACCATTATGCCTGTGGTGAAAGGAATACGAAATCTGCCGGCCATTGCCAGGTACTGCAACCTTAAATCAGGCCTCTTTCCAGGCGACTTTGCATGCACACCCAGCAGGGCAGTAGTCTCCAGCATCAGCCCCATCGAGGCGTTATAAGGCTGCAAGCGCCGCAGATTTTCGTGCCCCAGCAGGCCGGCATTGGTATGAGGCAGCAGCCCAAACTCAAGGGCAAGCTCGCATAGCTCCACCAAATAGTCCAATAGATCCGCGACGCCGGCATCGGCCAGGATGCCCTCAAAGCCCGAGACGACCCATGGACTTTCACCCATAGTAAAAAGCGCCTCGCTACAGCCCCTGAGAGCGCCCTGTTCCAGCAGCCGCATCGCCTCGGTCCTGGAAATCAAATGGGCGTCTTTTAATTCCTTTCGAAAAGAGCAGTAGCCGCAGCGATTTCTGCAGAGGTCCGTAACCGGAAGAAAAATATTTTTGGAGTAGGTGAGTGTCTTCATATTTAATATTCTTTATCTAGCGACGAAACTCCACCAGCTTCAAGACATTTCCAAGCGGGCAGTCCTCAGGAGCCTCGCCCACTATGTCTACAATAGTGCATCTTTCGCCGTCTTTCAGTCCCGATGGGTGGCACATATCATACATGCTGCATTCGGGATCATCGCATTTCATGGCTTCGAAGACTATCTTGGAACCGGGAAATGCTTTTCTGGCGTCAAAGGCCGCGATTATGGGGCTCTCCGCAACCTCAACCGCCCGCACTCCAGCCTCGTGGATCGGGCAATCATGAACCAGCTCCCCACGGGTCCCCAATATCCTGTAGCGCCTGCTCGGCTCCAGGTTGATGCACGTGTTTCTAAGCTTACAGGTCTCGCATTCCGGTGTGGGGCCCACGAATGTGAACTCCAGGCCAATGCTGGCAAGTTTCGTTCCAATCAGCGTAATTTGTGTGGATGCTTCGGACATAGTTCATTCTCCTTTTTCCATGATTATTATTATTTTCAAATGATTCCCGTCGCTTCAGCCGCTTTGGTCGCTCCCATTCGATTCAGGCCAAAATCCAGGATGGTATAGCGTTCCGGACGAATCTCGTGGGCGTTGACCAGGGCAAAGATCACGCTATCTGCATCTAAACCAGCTTCTGCGGCGGTTGTTGGAGCACCCACCAGGGCCAGTGCCTCTTTTATCATCTTCCAGTCCCCGCCATGCAAATACATCATCATAATGGTGCCCAGACCGCAAAGCTCGCCATGCAGAGCCCTTCCCGGAGCTATTCTGTTAATGGCATGAGCAAACTTGTGCTCCGAGCCGCTTGCTGGGCGCGACGATCCGGCTATGCTCATGGCCACACCGCTGGATATCAGGGCTTTGATTACTATCCGGGCCGATTCCTCCACGCCCGGCCGAATATCTGCCGCAAGCTCAACGATCATGCGCGCCGTCATACCGGAGAGAGCGGAGGCATATTCACTGTACTCCTCATTTCGCAGGCGATGGGCCAGTTGCCAGTCCAAGATAGCGGTGTAGTTGGAGATGATGTCGCCGCATCCGGCTGCCAGTAGCCTCGCCGGTGCCTGGGATATTATCTTGCTATCGGCAACAATTGCCAGCGGAGATTGCGCTTTAATGGAAGTGGTCTCCCCGTTGACCGTCAAAGACGCCTGAGAGGAGCAGATGCCGTCGTGCGATGCGGCCGTGGGCACAGACAGAAATGGCACGCTAAGCCCTAGAGACGACAGCTTGGCAATGTCTATCGATCTGCCGCCTCCGGCCCCGATAAGAAAACCTGCTCCCATCTCCCGCGCCAAACGCTCTGCGCGATCTACCTCTTCTAACTTGGAGGCGCTGCAAATGAGGGTCTCGGGCTCATAGCCGCGTTTTTCCAGGAGCTCAAAGATGGCCTTTCCGATCACATCCTGGGTACGCGGACCGGTGATGATAAGAGCACGCCCTTTGAGGTGCAGGCTGGTGCAGATCTCGGGCAACTCCAGTATCACGCCACTACCTACCGCTACAATGCGCGGAAGTTCCATCCACCTAGATCCGACCATACCCTCTCACCAGCGAAAAACAGGCTAAGATGTAAGTGGTCTATTGCGATATAAAATCATATCCTTAACAGGTCGCGATCTCGGAGCGCAGGTCGCAAAGTATGCGATCCCTTATGAGATTGACCTCGGTGCTGGTTCTGTTGCGGGGGCGAGCAATTGGGATCTCAATGATATCCTTAATTCTTCCCGGCCGGGCGGACATGATTACGATGCGATCCGCGAGGTATATGGCCTCGTCAACGCTGTGGGTGACAAAGACAACAGTCTTCCTCTCCTCCTGCCAGATGCGCAGAAGTTCAGACTGCATTATGTTGCGCGTCTGGGCATCCAGGGCTCCAAAGGGCTCATCCATGAGCAGAGCCTTGGGGTGATTGACCAAAGCGCGAGCGATGGCCACTCGTTGCTTCATGCCCCCGGACAGCTCATGAGGATAGCGGGTCTCAAAGCGCTCCAGTTCCACCATCTTCAGATACTGTCTGCCCTGGGCCAGGCGCTCAGCGGAGGGTACGCCTTTCAATTCCAGGCCGAAGACTATGTTGTCTATCACCGTTCGCCACGGGAATAGCGAATACTCCTGGAAGACCATGCCTCTCTCCGGGCCGGGGCCTTTTATGGGATCGCCATCAAGAGTTACGGCGCCTTCCGTCGCCTCCTCGAGGCCAGCCACTATGCGCAGAAGTGTGGTCTTGCCGCAGCCGGAGGGGCCGATGAAGCAGATGAACTCATTCTCCTCAATATTGAGGTTGATATCCTGCAGGGCTACCATCTCTTTTCCGTCTGCGAAAAATTGCTTGGATACGCCCTTGATCTCCAGAAGAGACATTAGAGGTGGAATATCATGCCTGGTAGCTATAGATCTTTCCATTCAGGAGACTCTGAATCCAAAGTCAATCTCCGACTTGTGGGCATCAATCAGCTCAATCATTCGGACCTCTTCTTTCGGGGCTGTGGCAGTCCATTTCCCCTTTGATACCGCAATCAATTCGTAGTTTCCTGGCAGAAGCCCAGTGAAAACGTAGTACCCCATTCGATCTGTAATTGTGGTTGTTGAGTATCCATCGGGCCCATCTAGCAGTTGGACTTTCCAACCCCCTAAGCCTGCCTCATCAGTGCCCATAACTCCGTCGTCGTTGCTGTCATCAAAGACCCGGCCCGAGATCGAAAGCTCAAGGGCCCGGCGAGGCGTCGAAGGCGTGCCCTGCGGACTGGTTACGCTTCCGGGCGAGATATAGGAACCTGCATCGCTGCCCCTCACACATCCTTGCTTGTCCACGGCAACTAAAACAGTCCTGTTCTCTGCTGGCGCCTGGTCGGGTGATGTATACTCTATTACATATGTACCAGTCAGTATCCCCTGGATTTGTTCCTGTATGGCCGAGAACTCAGCCGAATTAATATCGATCCAGGTGCTCTGGATATCGTTAGCAACTTCTCTCAAGTCCGCGTAGTTACTTGATTTCTCAAACATCGGTGAGACAAGTATGAGTATCGCACCGGACTCTTTCAGGTCTTTTTCAATATCCTCTTTAGTGTACATCGAGAATGAACTGCTATCATTCTTATAGTGAGCATGGGCATCGGTTATTACAAGAATAATCTTCTGAGCATCGGGTCTGAAGCCCATTGCAAGCACTGTGGCTATTGCATCCAAGGAGACCTCAGGTTCATCATTGCCACCAATAGGCTGAAGAGAATTTACCTTTCTCTCGAATAGATCAGGATCATCGGTCCATTCGGTCTTGACATTTGCGCTGTCCTTGAAGGATACAAGAGAATAAGTGGCATTTATCTCTGAAGCCTTGAGGGTGTCGATCAGGTCCTTGACCTTTGATTTCATGGTGTTTATCTCTTGGCTCATGCTTCCCGTATCATCGAAGACTACGGCAAAATCGAGCTTCTGACCGGAGGCATTTCCTGAAAAATAGAGATTATCTATTGCCAGATCATTGCCGTCTTCCTTGACAATGAAGTTCTCATGCTTCAAGTTACCGGCCAGGGCACATAATTTGTTGATGAAAAGATTGGCCTTTATTTTTGGGAAGGCAGTTGAATCAATTCCGAGGATGTTGATAGTACCATTTTCAGGAGATGCAATTGCGGTGGATGCGCCGCTCACGGGTGATTGAGCCTGTGTAACCACTGCTGAAGCTATATAAATCAGCAATGAAACTACAAGAATAGTGTATACTCTTCGAATCCGGAACATATTAATCTCTAGCATTTACTCAAACGAATTATAAACCTGCGCTTGACCTCATAAGATCTTAAGATGGCGCGCCGGATTCTACGACGATCTTTTCGTTTAGCCGATGCCCATCAGTCGATATCGTGCAATTGTCGACAAAGTATTCCATGGCGCAAGACCACCAGAATCCCGTTTATTTCGTCTCTGCATAAAATGAAACTCAAGAAAAATGGGGTGAATGGGAAGACCGCCCATCTATCGCCCAGAAACGTGTAGGGCCGGTGCAGCCTTCCTTGCCACACATACCAGTTCGCACCGGCCCTATAAATCCTCAAGCCGCGCGGGGCGAAAGTGTTTCTCAGATCTTCTCCGGCTTTTCCAGAAGTCTGGTCTTTTTCAGCAGCTCGCCCGAGCGGGCATGGGGCCGGCGGGAGACACTGTCGTTTGTCTTCTCCAGCTCTCTGGACTCGTCGGCGAGGCGCGCTGCGGCGCGCATGACCTCGTGGCCTGCGGCGGCGGCAAGGGCTATGGCCTCCAGCTCTTTCAGGCGGAAGCAGGCGGCGGCATCAATTCCGGCCACGGCCTGCGCCATGTACAGGGCCCCCACGGCCTTGGCATGAGCATAAGGATTGAAGAAGTTCATGCGCTCGGCGCACTTCTCGGGCGTGGCCAAAATTGTGGGCAGCTTTGCTTCTCCGGCTGCGATGGCGGTCATGGCACGGTCCAGCTCCTCCTGCACCAGCCGGATAGCACCGCAGGCCGCCAAAACCCGCAGGGCATCGGAATTGAAGAGGGCCATCTCAGCCGGGTCGAGAAACTCGCGTTTGGCACCGATGAGCGGGTCCATGGGCAGGATGATGTAGCCGAAACCTTCTGCGGCCAGAGCATCGCGCGACTCCTTCTTGGCAGGACCATCGGAAATGACGATGGTGGGAATCCCCTTGAAATGCTCGCGCGCTGCCGTAGGCCCGGCCGTCGCTGCGTTGGGGCTGCTTATGACCACCAATTGAGGTTGCCAGGCCAGCAGTTCTGCAGAGGCCTCACCCTCCTTCTTTGTCATCTTGGGGCCGAAGCTTACAATCTTGAATTCTATGTCAGTTCTTTCCGCAATTTCATCCAGGGAGAGATCAATCGCCGTCGAGGTGGCTATGTTTCCGAGCTTCACAAAACCGATCTTGAACATGCCACGACGAAAGGACGAGAAAAGATAAAAGGATTTTGTGGCTCTCCGAAACAACGAGGAACCTAAATATTATCCAAGCCAGAGAAAAACTGTGAGCGACCAGGTCGATTTTACCAAGAATATCCTGCCATTTCTATATAAGCTGGAGGAAGACGAGGCTGGATATGATCCCGCAGAGATCTCGCGAGTATTTGGCATCTCTGAAGAGCGCATCGCTATGCTCAGCAGGAATGAAAATCCTTACGGCCCCAGCCCGCGTCTGCGTGCGGCTCTGAAAGATGTGTCGCTGAACAGGTATCCGAACTCCCAGCCATTTTTAAAGGCCCTCACCACATATACAGGCTATCCTGAAGAGAACCTTGTGGCAGGAGCAGGCATGGATGAGATCATTACTACTATCTGCCGCATCTTCCTGGGAAAAGGAGACGCTGCCCTCGTTCCCGTGCCCACCTACAATTTCTATGGCGTGGCAGCGGAGCTGTGCGGGGCCAGGCCCCTCTATCAGACGCGGCTTTCAGGCTTTGCTGTGGATACCAAAATCCCGGACGGGACAAAGATGGTCTTCCTATGCTCGCCCAACAATCCCACGGGAAATGCCCTCTCGGAAGAAAACGTTCGGGCCGTGGTGGAAGGCACCGAAGCCATCGTCTTTTTGGACGAGGCCTATGCCGAGTTTGCAAAAAAGAGTCTGCTCAGGCTGGTAAGTGAGTACGATAACCTGGTGGTAGGCCGCACCCTTTCCAAAGCCTTCGGCCTGGCAGGGCTGCGCCTGGGCTATGCTGTAGCGCCGCCCTGGATCGCCCAACAGTACCGGCGCGTTGCGCCACTGTTTAGCATAAGCAGTCTTTCACTGGCGGCGGGCGTATCAGCGCTCCGGGATTTAGATTGGATGAGAGAGTGCGTGGGAAAAATCGTCTCGGAGCGAGAGAGAATGCACGAGAAGCTGGACTGTGCCAATCCCTCGGAGGGCAATTTCCTTTATGTTCAAACCCGGGAAAAATCAAAGGTTGTAGTGGAGCGGCTGCTCTGCCGGGGGATCGTGGTACGGGACTGCCGCACCTTTCCAGGCTGCGGCGAAAAATGTTTGCGCGTCACTGTAGGCCGACCTGAGGAAAATGACCGCTTCCTGGAGGTGTATGAGAAGGCTGACACGACATTGTCAAGTTAGTAATATTAAGGCGATTTGGGGCCATAAAAACAAAAGATGACTTCCGATTGACGGCATCGACCAATCGAATTTCCTGTTAGGGGCGCAGGACAACTCCAGCCGAGAATGGGTGGTATGGTATACTGGAACCGGCAGTGCTGCCGAAACTCTTCCTTCAGCCGTACTCTTGGCATCAGTTCAAGGTTCACACAAAGGAAGATTAATTAAACCCGAAGAGATAATAACTATCAATGAGCAAGACGGTCGCACTGCCCGTTTTCCATCTCCTGGCCAAGCCTACGGGTGCATTGTGCAATTTGGGCTGCAAGTACTGCTTTTTTCTATCCAAGAAGAATCTGTATCCGAAAAGCAGTTTCAGAATGTCGGATGAGCTTCTGGAGACCTATATCCGCCAATACATTGAAGCGCAGAAGATTCCGCAAGCTACCATTGCCTGGCAGGGCGGCGAGCCAACGCTTATGGGCCTGGATTTTTTCAGGCGGTCAATCCAATACCAGCAGAAGTATAAGCGCCCGAATATGATAATACATAATACCATGCAGACCAATGGTACACTTCTTGACGGCGAATGGTGCGAATTCTTCCATGAGAACAACTTCCTCATAGGCCTGAGTCTGGATGGGCCGAGAGAGCTTCATGATGCTTACCGAGTAGATAAAGCCGGCAACCCCACCTTTGATAGGGTAATGAAAGCGGCCCGGCTCCTGCGAAAGCACAAAGTGGATTACAATATCCTGACTACTGTGCATGCCGCAAATGCAGATTATCCTCTGGAAGTTTATCGCTTTCTGAGAGATGAAATAAAGGCGAATTTCATCCAGTTTATTCCCATAGTAGAGAGAGATAACGACACCGGCTTTCAGGAGGGCGACAGAGTCACTGATCGTTCCGTCAAAGCAGATCAGTATGGCCGCTTCTTGATCTCCATCTTTGATGAATGGGTGCGCAAGGATGTGGGAAAGACCTATGTGCAGATCTTCGATGTAGCTCTGGCTGCCTGGGCAGGAGTTGCTCCAGGAATCTGTGCCTTCTCGCCGACCTGCGGAACGGCCATGGCATTGGAGCACAACGGCGATATGTACTCATGCGACCACTTTGTGGAGCCCAAGTACCTGCTCGGCAATATCAAAGAGAAGAGCATGGCCCAATTAGCAGGCTGCAGAAAACAGCAAAAGTTCGGCCTGGATAAGCTCGATACTCTGCCCGAATATTGCCGCCAGTGTGAGGTCAGATTCGCCTGCAACGGCGAATGCCCCAAGAACCGTTTTATTAAAACGCAAAGCGGCGAGACAGGCCTTAATTATCTATGTGCCGGCTATAAAGAATTCTTCAGGCACGTCGATGGGCCTATGCGGTTTATGGCACATGAACTCCGCCATGGCCGGGCTCCTGCCGACATTATGAGCTACATGAAAAACGGTCAAATCGCGCATGTGATTTTCAAGCCGGGCAGAAACGATCCCTGTCCTTGCGGCAGCGGACTAAAGTACAAGAAATGTCACGGAAAGGCAGGATAAAATAGAAGGAAAATAAGTCATATCAACCGTCTCGGAAAATCCTGACCCACTCCCGGTCGGCATCAACCTCGACCAATGTTCCGCTCAATACCCGCAAGATCTCCTTCTCCACTCCGTCCACCAGGGGAATGCCGCTGATGATGGCGCCTACCGCCACAATGGGCTCGGAGCGGATGTTGATCATGGCCGCAGGGGCCAGGCCCCTCTTTTTAAGCTGATAGATGACGTAGGAGCCAACGGTGGAGCCTTTACCACCGGGAAAGATGAGCACCTTTCCGGCGATGCTCTGGCCGAATAGCTCGTGCGCCGGATCGACCACCACGCCAGTATTTGCATCGACATTGCCCAAAAATGAGATGGCATCCCTCGTCACCAGAGCCGGACCGCTAGCGAAGCCGCAGGCAACCTTGTGGCATTTTATCTCCATAGTCACAGCCTCCCCAAAGCTACATCAATGCACTCTTCCAGGCTTCCAAGACCGGCTTGAACCCCGGCCAGACCGGGCAGGTAGACCAGCGCCTTGCCGGAACTTGTCATCATTTTACCAAAGCGTTCCGTGGCAGGAGAGACGACCATGCAGGTATCGCAAAAGACGTGCGCTCCGCTCTTCTCGATTGCTGCCACCTGATCAGGATGCGTATCTGCGATCTTGCGGGCTGTGCAGACCCACAGCTCCTTTTGCACCTTTTTGCCCTGCAAAAGCCCGGCAATCCTCACCAGCTCCTCAGCCGAGCAGTGTGGGCAGCCCAGGGCCACAGCGTCCGCGCCGCTTCCCGGATACTTTTCATAGACCTCATCAATCACTTTTCTGCCAAGACGGATCGTCTCCTCCGGCTGCCAGAGGCCGGGCGGAGCAGGCGTTACATTCTCTACGTAGTAAAGGGCCACTGAGCCGCTGGCCGCCATTGCTGCGCCCAAAGCTTTGAGCTCATCCGCAGAGGGCCGCAGGCCCTGCAGCCGGAAAAATGGCACGCCGTCCTTGACGATTCTGCCTGCCAAAAATCCCAGAGCGCCGTAGTCCGAGCCCCGCAGATCGGCCTCGACCTCCACCAGGTGCGTGGGCAGTCGGTTCTCGTCCAGATGGTAGCCGTAAAGGGCCGTCTTTCCCACCAGCGCCGCTGCCAGGGCTGACGGCCCGCCCTCGCGGTTGGTGCGGGCACCAATGACCGAATTGGCATAAGAAACTGCGGAGGACTCGCTCCAGGCCAGGTGATCGCCCTGACCGGCGAGGTCGTAGATCTGATAAGGAGTGCAGGTACAGTCGATGGTAACGCCCAGTTTTCGATAGGCTTCGATGGTCTGCTGCTGCTTTTGGGCAAATTCTTCGCAGATGCCCATCTCCTTCCAGCGGCACAGATCCATGCCTGCCGGATTTAAAATACTGGGCACGACCACGCGGCCTTCCAGGTCCGAGATCCACTCGAGACCTGCTTCGCCGATGTTCTTGTAGGATACTCCCGCGATCTGCACCGACCTTACCGGCACGAGCGTCTCTGCGCCGTAAATGTCGCCTAACGCTACAAGGATCTCCATCATGCGGCGCAGGGTCTCGCCTTGCTCGCCCTGATAAATGCCTTCTTCCTCACGGGACAGGTACATGGCTAATGGCTCTGGGCTCTTGGCAATAAACTCTTTTCCTGCTCAATCTGCAGCCAAAAAGAAAAAATGGGTTTTTTTTACTTATAGGACTTACGCAGTTGACACCCTCAACAATGAATAATTCAGATATTTTATATATGATCTTATCGCCGGACGAATAATTTTCCGCTTAGACTCGAACCAACTTATTCCCGTCCTAAGTCTTTCTGCC
>JBATEC010000134.1:0-3160 GCA_049663825.1 Methanothrix sp.
ATATTCTTCGCTGCCATAATCGTAGCCGCGGCGGCTACCTTGATCGTATTCGTAACTGCCTGCATAGAGGTTTCCTGCCCCTGCCAGTACCGCCGCCATATCATCACCTCGGGCTCTGACATCAGCAGCAAAGGCATCAGTGCTATCGCCGTTCGTTCCTGCTGCTATGAAATCAGCCGAAGCGCTGCTGCGGTCACCAATGCCTAACGCACCGGCTAAGGCGCCCTGTACGCCGAGATATTCTCCGCTGCCATAATCGTAGCCGCGGCGGCTACCTTGATCGTATTCGTAACTGCCTGCATAGAGAGATCCCGCTCCGGCTAGCACCGCCGCCATATAATCTCCTCGGGCTCTGGCATCAGCGGCAAAGGCATCAGTGCTATCGCCATTTGTTCCCGCCGCTATGAAGTCCGCGGAAGCCTTGCTATCCTTGCCAACTCCGGCTGCTAACGCCAAAGCACCCTCCACGCCAAAGCCTTCGTACTCCTCCAAGAGGCGATTATGCCTAGAGCGATAATAGTAACCTTCTGCGCCGTACCCTACGCTTCCAGCGGCAGCGCCAACGAGTGCCAATCCATTGCTCTCGGCCTTGAGGCGATCTCCTGTAGCTAAAGTTCTACTGCCATCGGTAATTGCACCAATATAGCTTGCCTTGGCCTTGCTGTCGTCACCAATGCCAGCAACTCCGATGATAGCGCCCTGCAAGTCAAGGTCTTCACGGTAGAATGCCATCATAGGCTCAAAACCGGAAGCACTTTGCAGCTCGAAATTGCCCGCGCCAGCAGCTACTATGGCAGCATCATCGCCTCTTGCCTTTGCATCAACCTCGAATGCCGAAGATTCATGCCCGTCGGTTTGGGCCTGAATGTAGTCTACAGAGGCTCGACTGTTTTCACCGATTCCCACAGCTCCCGTGACAGCTCCCTGACCATCAAGCGCAATAAAATTCGCGAATTGGTTTTCTGACCAGAAGCCTTTCAGGGCACCAGCCCCCGCGATAATCCCCGCTGCTTCATCTCCTTGCGCGACAATATTGGATCCGTAGACAGTCGGATCTATGGCTGTGGCATCTGGAACCTTGACTACCTCTGCGCCCATGTATCCGCTGATGCTTCCTTCCCCGCAGGCCCCTGCCACGATGAGCGCGCCCTGAGCATCAAAGAGATTGGAACCATGGGGTCCGACAAGCGCGTATCCTACTGCCAGCGGATTAATGCCGCCTGCCTGGAAATACTGAGTGGAATAGATGCTGCCGCCTAGGCTCAAGGTCTGTACTGTGCTCAAAATTCCGTTTTCTATACCCACATATTGACCAGTGAACGCCATGCCACCCAAATAATCCTGATATCCTGCCAGGAAGGACTGAGCCAAAGAGCCGGCGATATTTGCTCTCTGGGTAGCGCTCAGAGACGTTGAGGTCAGATAGGCAGTGCTCTCGACAGATCCCGAATCAGCCTTGACGCCGGAGGTGGCGGTATAGCTGTCTGATGAGAATTTTTGCTTCAAATCCTTTTTACCACCACCAGAAACCTCCCTCTGGTCTGTGATAGTTGTCAGTAGTGGGTCGCCCGATACTTCTTCATAAACATAGACTGAATCATCAACATCATATTGAGTATTCAAATCCAGATCATTTATCGAAAAATCGACTTCTATCCCGGAAACTAATTGTATAGAAAATAATACTAGTATTATCATATGGTTGTATTGGCGAGCCATATAGATGTTATCCCTCCGCATTATACGCGAAGATGTACTAATATATTATCTCTCCGGTATGATCTTTACACTAATAGCCTGTGGGATAATGAATTTAATGAAATTATAACTGTTCGGTTTGGGTACGTATGCTACTGAAAAACGCTAGCAATTATCACAATAGAAGACTATTTCCTGGAGGGACTTTATTCAGTCTATTTAAGTTATAATTTTAAAATAATAATAATGTCACACGACACTATTCACATCCAGTAAAAAACCCATCTTCTTATGAAACTTTATGATTTATAATGTCAGATGTCTAGCCAATATTAAGATGTGTTATAAAACAATTAAATAATGAACGCACACATTTATCATCAAATCCAAACTGATGGCATCAATCAGGCATAACCATATCCTTAATCGATTAAGGGTCGCGTACTTCAGCTATACAATAAGTGAAGTGACCAGGACCCTGGCGGCAAAGCTGGCCATCGCCGCCCGCCTGGACCATTTCGGGGCGGGCCTCTCTTTAGACCTGCAGGCATCTCTCGAAGCCCGCCTGAAGGATATCAAGCAAAGAGGACGCAATAAGCGCAAATAAGGATCACATTTATATTCAATGCCCGGCTATAATGCCACTGAGGAATAGGTGTTCAGATGAGATGGTGGCCCAGATCGTTGATGCTCGGATTGTTGATTATATTTGTTATTACCAGCACAAGCTTCCTTGTAGTTGCGGCAACAAAAGTGCCTCAAAACCTCACCGAGCATTCCTGGATCTACAGCCAGGGAACCACGGACGAAATGCGCATCTACCAGTCGGAAGCTGGTTTTAATGGACAGAAGCTGGTCATCGGAACAAGAGGCACCGGCACCGTGTCCCGAACGATTAATACTCAAGTCTACGGCGGTTTTGAAGACGGCTACAATGAGATCTGGTCGAACGAATGGGGTGTATACCAGAACAGGCCGTCCAGATATGCTGCTCCGGTAACCAATAGCGAGCTTAAGAACGCGCTATGCGCCAAGAACTATGAGGTGGGATCGGTCTACTCAGAGAGCTACTCCAATCTGGTGGAACTGATCAAGGATACATCCGTCAGCCAGACTGATAACAACTCTGTCTACAGCATCCATTCTGAGGTGGAGGGAACGGCCAGAGTGGGGGCGCGAGTGCAAAAGAGCTCCAGCGCGGTGCCGATCTATGTAATGAGCGGTGCCTATTCCGGATACTTAAATATGAGGATGTCACTGGAGAGCGGCAATGCATCTCTCTTGACCCTGCCTTGCCCATGAGGGCGGTAGGAAATCTTTTTAATTATTGTCCATCTCTCCAATTTGTCGCTAATAGAACTTATTGGCCACTGTATTTTATCAGCGTCTCATCTTCGCCAGCTACCAAAGAGTTGTAGAAGGTGGTCATAGGGGCTTCTTTAGTGGATAAGCGCTCCAGGAA
>JBATEC010000135.1:0-37973 GCA_049663825.1 Methanothrix sp.
TACCGAGGCCAGGATTATGTCGGCGTTCTTCATCCACTCCAGTGGCTCAAAGCCTATGGAAAGCCATCCTTCTGTGCTGCCGTTCAGGCCTAGGTAGAGATATTCCTGATCGCTCATCCAGGATATCTCCATCTCTCCACCGCTGTAGCCCTGCCTGGCAGGGCTTTGCAGGAGCATGCTGCGGGTGTATTCGCTCTCACCTACTATTCCATCAGCTCTCCACTCCACCGTGGCTGCTCTCTCCGCAACTACCGGAGCTTCTTTGGGTTGAATGCAGCCGGAGAAGAAGAGCAGCAGACCCAACAATAAAGCAACGAGAATCGGCTTCATATTGCATCACCTACTTGATTATGTTAGTCTGCTGGATATTTCAGATTATCTCAGGCCGCCTCAAATAGAAACTATTGCCCATATATTCGGTCTTGACGAGCTGTCCCTGATCTATCAGTCTTTCCACAACATCCCAGCTTTCATTGGACTGCTGCAAAAGTTTTCTGACCGCTGCGTCCCTCATAGGGTGAACGGCGGCAATTGAGAGAAGATCGCGCTCCACATTGCCTGTAAAATCGAAGCTATCTCCTTCATATCCCACAAGAAGCTCGACCTGCTTTACCCCGGCGCTAAATATCTGGTAGGCGCAATTGATGCTCTTTTCAGACGGCATGGCAGCCCAGGTTTCCGCAGGCGGCCGGGTAGGGACAGATATGTAAGCAATAGCCGGATCGACCTTTTCCAGGAATTCTGCAGTGGCCTGTAGGGATTTTTCGTCGTCGTTTACGCCTGACAGCAGCATGCTCTCTGTGACAAGCATGCCCTTAAATTCCTTTGCGAAGTCCAGGATGCCCTGCAAAGTTGCCTCATGCCGCAGCGCTCGATGAGGCCGGTCCATGCGCCGCCAGATCCGTTCGTCAGTTGCATCCACCTTGAGGCAGATCCAATCCGCTTTTGCCAGCTCCTCTCGTACGTTCTCATCCCAGATCAAAGAGGCATTGCTGATCACGGCTATCTTGATGCCCAGGTATCTGAGCATGTCGATCTCCTCGCCAAGATTTATGTCCAGGGTAGGTTCTCCGTCGGGCACGAAGGTGAGGTAATCGATGGCGTGGCCCAGGATCTCCGAGCTGTCCACCTTCTCTTTTACCTCCCTGTAGATTTCATGGGGTGAATAGTAAGGACTGCGCACAATTTCCATCTGCATCGTCCTGCCCACCTGGCAGTAGGCGCAGGAATAGCTGCATATTTTGGCCGGTATGTTGTTTATGCCCAGGCTTCTTCCCAGTCGTCGTGAGGGCACGGGTCCGAAAGCGATCATTTTTTTCACCTTATTGTTTTTCAGAGCAAAATTGTGTCTCCCACAGCCAGAGGCAAACATCTCTCGCCAAAAGATTTCTGCAGCCTGCAGACGGCCTTTTGTCCTGTGCAGTGTCCCGGACGGACGAATGCTGGATCCATCTCGGCCAGTGCCTTCGCCGTAGCATCGATGCGCTCTTTATCTGCATCCATGAGGTGAAAGCCTCCTATCACAGCATACAGCTTCTCAACTCCTGTGATCTTCTGGGCATACCGGATGGTATTGATGATGCCGGAGTGGGCGCAGCCGGTGATGACGATAAGCCCTTTGCCCGGCATGTTGACAGCCAGCGCCTGGTCGTCCAGGATCTCGTCTTTGCAGTACTGGCCATCCTTGACCGTCCAGAAGCCATCTGCCTTCTCGAATGTCTCCTGGCGCGCCACCTCACCCGTGGTCATGACTCCCGGCGCTATAGCCACCGGCCCCCTGCATTCAAGCATTATCGCCCACGCGGCTTCGGCCTCTTCCCGGCTGAAGGGCGGGCCTATGAACTTGAGAGCAGGCCGGGCTTTTAGCTTGGGTGCGAATATATCTGGATGGGCCATGATGCAAACTCTGTCCTTCCGGCGCTGCAGGATGCCCATCAGGCCGCCGGTGTGATCATAATGGCCGTGGCTGAGGCAGATGAGATCGAGGTGGCAAAGGTCGAGATCCAAGGCATCAGCATTGTGAAGCATCACTTCTGAGGAAGCGCCCGTGTCCCAGAGTAGCCTCATCCTCTCCGGGCTGAAGTCCAGCTCCAAAAAGATGCACAGTCCATGCTGGGCCCAAAGAGATGAGTTGTCAAGCGATGCGGAGTTCTCAACCACAATTGTCAGTCGGAGGTCTTGCAACATGGATACAAATAAAGATCGCTGATAGCTTAAAACTGACGTCCCGGCTCGGCCTACATCTCATCTCGCCTCCGGGAGCATCGGTGGCATTTTCCTGGACGCACACCACCTGGATGGAAGACTGGCTGCCTTGCTGCAGCGGCGGATTCTTCGACATTCCTTCGCATAACTTCGACAAAGAGCGCGTCAAGCCAGAAGGGCATCTTCGACTGCACCTGCCGAAACACGTCCATATTCACCATGAAGCCCAAGTGGAATGGAACCGCTGCCCAGTTTCCAATTGATGCATACAGACTAAATCCATATCGAAAAATATTTTGATATATCAACGCAGCGTAATGTTTTTATGATATAACTCAATTTGTTTGTCTTAAGTAAATTTAACTTGAATTGGAGGACAATATGAGAAAATTAATGCTAGGACTGATGGCCCTGCTCGCCATTGCATTCGTAATGCCAACCCAAGGCGTCATGGACAGGCCTGCCAAGGAGAATCCGGCCATATTGCTGGTGGTGTTCGGCACCAGCTATCCTGAGGCCCAGGCAGCCTACGAGAACATAGAGAGAATTTATCATGAGCAATTTCCCGATGCAGAGATCCGGATCGCCTTCACATCCGATTACATCCGGCGAAAGCTGCTGGAAAGGGACAACGTCTCCATAGACAATCCTCTCACCGGCCTTGCCCATCTCAACGACGAAGGCTATGCCAACGTTGTTGTCCAGTCGTTGCATGTGATCGCTGGTGAGGAGTTTCATGACCTGGCCAACATCGTAGATAGCATCAAAGGCATCAACGGAAAATTCGGCATTCGGAACCTGGTCCTTGGTGCCCCTCTCCTCATGACCATGGAAGACTATCGTAACGTTTCCCTGGCTCTGGCCAGCCAGTTTGACCAAAATACGACGGGTGTAGAGAGGACACTGCATTCCAGCCCCAGAAATGCCGAGCAGATGGCGGTTGTCTTCATGGGCCATGGAACCGAGCACTCGGCAAATAGCGCCTACTCACAGATGGCCAATATCCTGGCAGAAGATTATGAGAATGTCTTGCTGGGCACGGTCGAGGGCTATCCTGGCTATGATGAGGTGTTGGCCGGCCTGAAGGAATCCGGCGTAAAGAATGTGCGGTTAATGCCGTTCATGGTAGTGGCGGGCGATCATGCATTGAACGATCTCACCGGTAACGAGTCCGAATCCTGGAAGAGCATGCTGGAAAAGGAAGGATTCGAGAGCGACTCAAGTTTGAAGGGAATGGGCGAGAACGACGCTATAGTCGAGATATTCGTCGAGCACACCAAAGAAGCCTTTGCCAAATTCAAGTAGGGAGCTTTAATTTTTTCCTTTAAAGGAGGTCTTTAAATTGAGATATTTGATTTATCTGGTCTCGATGCTCTTGGCCGTAAATCTGGCCGGTGCCAATGTGCTGATCAATGAGATGCTTGCCAATCCTGCCAAGGATTGGAATGGGAACGGCGTTATCAGTGGAATGGACGATGAATTCATAGAGCTTTATAATTCAGGCAACCAGACGGTAGATGTGAGCGGATACGTTCTAAAAGACATGGTATTCAGGTCGTCTCCCGGAGAGTACGCGCTTGCCAATGCAACCGTGATTGGTCCTGGTGAATTCCTGGTCATATTCGTCTCCAAGAGCGGCGTGTTTCAGGGAAATGATAAAGATGCCATAGCGCTGTATGATCCTTTCGGAAATCTGGTGGATGAGATGAAATACGATGCTACAACAGTGGACGTTTCTTTTGCCAGGATTCCGGATGGTGGTGAATGGAAGAACAGCACTGCTCCTACACCTGGAAAGCCAAACCAAGAATTAGCTCTCTGAAAAGAGCATAAATGTGGTGTATCTTCGTGGAGAGAATGCAAGCAGAAATAGCAACGCCGGAATTGAATCTTAAGGACGAGTACGCTCGCTTTCTAACCCGGAAATTCTTGGTTTTGTTGGCTGCCCTGCTGGGCATAGTGGCCCTGGCTGGAATAGCAGTGACTCTTGGCTCGGCTCATATAACCCCAACCGAGGTCTACTCCTGCATACTGGCCAGGTTCTTTCCCAACCATTTTCAAACCAATGATTTTTTGGATACCATTGTATGGAAGCTGCGTCTGCACCGGGTGGTAATGGCTATCTTCTCCGGGATGGGGCTGGCTATAGCCGGGGCAGCCATGCAGGGCATCCTCAGGAATCCTCTGGCCAGTCCCTTTACCCTGGGAATCTCTTCAGCGGCCAGCTTTGGAGCAGCTCTGGCCATAATCCTTGGTGCGGGTTTTATGGGCGGCGAGTATCTGATAGTCTGCAATGCCTTCATCTTCACCATGATCGCCTCCCTGGCCGTCTACGGCCTGGCCAAATACCGTGGCATAAGTCCGGAGACCATGGTCCTGGCAGGCATCGCCATCATGTACCTCTTCTCGGCTATGACCTCGTTTCTGCAGTATGTAGGCCATGCCGAGCAGGTTCATGAGGTGGTCTTCTGGATGATGGGAAGCCTCGGTCGCTCTTCCTGGGACAAAGTGGCCATCATCGCTTCCGTGACGCTGGTCTGCTCTTTGATTTTGATGAGGCTCTCCTGGGACATTAACACCCTGGGAGCCGGGGACGAGACGGCAACGAGCCTGGGGGTCAATGTGGAACTGGTGAGGGTCTCGGGAATGATGCTTGCCGCTCTCATCACCGCCTGCGTGATCTGCTTTACCGGCACTATCGGCTTCATCGGCCTGGTGGCGCCTCACATCACCAGGATGGTCGTCTCCGGAGATCACAGGTTCCTCCTCCCTGCATCAGGGCTTTTCGGGGCTCTGCTGCTTTTGGGTGCAGACACTGTGGCCAGGACGGTCATGGCTCCGGTCATATTGCCGGTGGGAATCATGACTGCTTTCATGGGTGTTCCTTTCTTCTTGTATCTGTTCATGAAACGGAGGAAGAGCTTTTGGTAAAAATTGCCATCAAAGGTCTATCTTTCAGCTACGCCTGCAGCAGGATCCTGGACGATCTGAGCCTGGTGGTGGAGGACTCAGAGGTGGTCAGTCTCATCGGGCCCAACGGCTCAGGCAAGACCACCCTGCACAAGTGCATCGACGGCATCCTCAAGCCCGGGGGCAGCGTCCTGCTGAACGGCGGCCAGGACTTGAGGACACTGGGCCGCCAGGGGACTGCCAAGCTGATCGGCTACGTTCCCCAGTCCTCCTCCAGCATGATGGGCACCAAGGTCTTTGATGTGGAGGCCGAGGTGATGAAAGGCTCGGACTGTCTCCATGTGGTCCCGCTCAGCACCTTAAATGAGGCGGCACAATGATGGCCTCCAATCTGAACATCAAAAAATAGAGTGCCTTTGCCATCGGCATCATTTTTTCAAGCTGAAAGTCCCACTTCGAATTCAACTGGAGCCACGGGATAAACCTGGTAGAAGTCCTCCGTGTCCATATCGAAATACTTCCGGAGCAGATCCTCATGGACCTTTCGCGGGTCGATATCCTGGAACAGGTCGGGATGCAGCCACTTGGCATAGTAGTGCATGGCAGCCAGCTCGGATAGGCCGCTGGATATCTTTATGTCTGTGATATAGACCCGTCCCGTCTTGACCGCATCGATTCTCTCGAATCCGGGCAGGGACATGATCTCCTCTCTCTTGGCCGACATTTCCTCTATGGTAGGCGTGGTTCCTTCGTACTGCTCCGTGGACATAGAGTAGACAATTATCTTCGGATTTTGCTCGATCACCCATTCCATGTCTACATGAGGTACTATGGTCTGCAGGTCGGCTGCTATATTTCTGCCGCCAGCCTCTACGATTCGGGTGTGTCCGGTTGAGGCCCGGTTGCCTGTCCAATCGAAGTGGCCCATGGACATGAAATAAACAGAAGGCCGGAACTCCTCGGAAATGTTCTCCGTCCGATCAAGGATGGTGTCGTAGTATCCGGAAATATGGTCGGCCATCTCGGAAGCTTTTTCCTCTTTTCCTAAAATTCGGCCCAAGTCCTCGATCATCGGGATCAAAGCATCAATATGCAAAAGGCGGTATCTGAGGACGGGAATTCCATAGTCCATCAGCTTTTGCTCGTCCTCCTCAGGGAAGAAAGCGCCGGTCTTGGCAATCACCAGGTCGGGATTCAGCTCGATTATTCTCTCGATATCAGCATCGCGACCGGACTTTCCCAGGCGTTCCTTTGCCAGGAGAGATGGGGGCATGTCGCAGTCATCTGTTACTGCAATCATTCGATCTGACTCTCCCAGAGCATAGATCACCTCCGCCGCACCTGGTGAGAGGCATATAATGCTATTGGGGTCCCGGGGCACGTCCACATTCCGGCCGTCTTCGTCGGTGATCTTGATCATCTGCTCCACCTCTGCGAATGTCGGGGCCAGCAGGGCGAGCATGATCAACAAGGCGGCTCCTTTCATTTTATCTCCTCCAATACGGCTTTCGTGGGATGAGTGGGAAAAGCGTAAGCTCCCTGCAGCTTCATATCGTAGAATCTTTCGATCAGTTTTTCATGCTCAGCCTCAGGATCTATATCTTCGAATAGCTGCGGATAGAACCACTTGGCCAGGTAAAGCTCGCCAATAGTAGAGCGAACTCCTGTAGCTACTGTGCCGCTGAGAACGTAGACCCGTCCTTCCCTAACCGCCCTTAAATTTTGCAGCTCCGGCCGGGACATTATCTCGTCCCTCCACACTTCCAGCTCCGCCTCAGAATAATCTTTTGAACTTCCTAGGATGTGCAGGATGATATCGGGATCTTTTTCTATCACCCATTCCGGGCTGACGTCGGGATATTTGATCGACTCATTGGCGGCGATGTTGACTCCGCCGGCAAAGGAGATGAAGCTGTCATAGGATGTGCCGTTAGATGCTGAGTGATACGGTTTTCCCATCCACTCAAAGAAGACTGTGGGCCTTTCCTCTGCATTTAGGCTGCATGTGCGTTTTTTTATGAGATCTTGATAATCACTGAGCTGGCTGGACAGCTCTCCTGCACGCTCCTCATTTCCCAAAGCCCGGCCCAGGTTCTCTATGATCAAGAGAATTTTATATGGGTCTATGAACCTCTCCACCACAACGGCAATTCCGTCCTCCTCAAGCACCCGGCGGTCCTCATCAGAGAGCATGGTATCGGCGACTACCAGTTCCGGTTTAAGCTCCATGATCATCTCCAAATCCAGTGAATTGGAGTGCTTGCCCGCTACGGTAACATTTTCCAGCAGAGGGGGAAAATTGGAGCTGGCACTGCGACCTACCAGGCTTTTGCCTCCGTCCAGAGCCCAGAGGATCTCAGAAGCAGCGCCTGAAAGAGATACAGTCCTGTTTACCGGAGCAGATATCTCGACATGATGCCCTGTAAAATCGATTATAGTTATCGTCTCTCCACTGCACAGTGCGATGAGCATGAAGAGATAGGTCAATATTCTTAGAGCCTTTTGCTTCAAATGCAGCTACCTCCTAATTTAATCAAATAAATTGGTATTAAAGCAAATGAATTTGTATTTAAAATTTTGGGTCGTGGCTGCTTCATACAACTCTTGATAAATTAGATTAATTCTTGTATCATATAATTGTAGAAAGTTGCATGGTATCAAATGCTTATATCTGATTCCATGTGTTTAATTAATTTATTATGTGCAAATAACATATGATACTTTAATCTTTTGGTACCAAAAGTTTTTTATTCGATAACATCCCATTATATTTAGATTAAGAAGCTGGTTTAGGCAATAGTAGGTGTTAGAAATGAAATATGGAAAAATTTTGCTGTGTATGGCAGCGCTCGCCGTGTGTCTGCTGATTGGCATTGCCTGGGGGGCAGACTATTTGGGAGGAGGATACGTTGGAAGCCATGACCGTTCAATGTCGGACCCAGGGATCTCTAGCATGTTGCGTTGGCTCGATGCGCCAGTCTCCAACTTACCCTGGTACAGTGCAGATCTTACATTTTATAAGCAAGCGGTTCCCGACACCACGTTCTCGCCCTTTACGGAGTATTATACAACCACCGGTACGCCTGTGGTGGGTGGGATAATAAGCAATCCTACCAGGTTCGACATAACGCAGAAAACACCTTCCAGTGTGTTCTACGGTGCCGGTGTGGGGTTGCCATTCAACCAGTACGCATCCGTAGTGCCGAACAAGACCAACGACCTCTGGATCCAAGGAGCAACAAACTGGACCCAGTATGTGGTAGGCCCCGTCGGAACCTGGCTACAGCTAATCGCCTACGCACCAGTTGAAGGGCCGGCAGGCTTCTATGAGACGATCCAGACAGACACAACCAGTTCTAAGTATAAGACTTATCAGTTCAACGAAGGATATAACACCATGAACTTCAAAGCGGACGAGGTTGGAAGACATATGCTTTACTTTGTGGTAAACAGCCAGCCCAGCAATGTGATCATTGTGGATGTGTTAGCCCAGGCAGAGCCAGGTTCTACGACGCCAATAGTACATGCGATGTCTTAGAAGTAATGAATCACTGAAACAGAAATATGAGATTGATGGTAGGTAGAAGGTATGAATATGAAATCCAGCAAAATTTTTTTGTGTATGACTGTGCTCGTCTGCCTTGCATTTCAGGCATTCGCGCAGGACCCCCTGGGCTTAGGTTCCAGTGGCAGCTCAATGGGATCTAGCGGAGATTGGATTAGCCCAAACATGGGCTCAAGTTACCCGACAAACTGGATGAATGGCGGATATGTTGCAAGTCATGACCGTTCGATGATGGACCCAGGGATCGCCGGCATGTTGCATTGGCTCGATGCGCCAGACTCCAGTTCTGGTCTTGCCTTCTATTATCCAGGGCCTTTCGGAGTATTTCCTTATAACCCGTCACCCTATTATTCAGACTTCCGATTGAGCTCGTTAGCTGGGATGCAGAAGGGGTCTTTCCAAAAGAACTGGACAGAAACCATGAATTATGTAAAAGCAAGCTCATCTATGAAAGTATACCAGAATGGCCTTTGGGTAACGCCGTAAAAATGTGATACGGGCCAGTTTCACATCTTTAAAAAATCGAAATTTCTATTTTTCTATCATCTTTTGCATTAGAGACATAATTCCAGGCCTGGTATTATTCTCAGTCTGTGGTCCTGGACCAATCATTCCCATGCCCAGGGATCCCATCATCTCCTGGTTGAAGCGATCTGCAATCTCATCAAATATCCTTTGATAGGCAACGCAATGGGGGTCGACACCCTTGATCTCGCCGTTGGTGGGCGCTATGGCGTTGTAGGGGCAGCCTCCCCGGCAGTAGCGGATATGCTTGCAGCCCTTACATTTTATGTCCACATACTCCTTGAAGCGAAGCATACGCACTCCCGCTGCGGATTCTGCCAGATCCTTCCGGCTGGGACGGTCCCGGACATGGCCCATGACGTATTCTGGCATGCCCACGAAGCGATAGCAAGGATAGATGCTGCCATCCGGGCCCACTGCAAAGGTATTCTCCATGCAGTCTACAAAGGTGCAGACCGTACCCCGTCCGGTGAAGACACACCGGGCATAGTCGTTGATGTTTCGCACCTCTATCTGGGACATGTTTTCCAGGTACTTGTCCAGCAGATAGACCAGCAACTCTCCGTACTTTTCCGGAGATAGCGCCCATTTGTCCGGCTCGTCGCTTCGCAAGGACGGCAGTGCGGGATGCAGCTTTAAAGTGAGATTGTTTTTCATGAAAAAATTGAATATTTCTTCTTTAAACTGCACTGAGTGGGAGGTAAAAGTGCAAATGAACTGCACCTGCAAGCCATGCTCTTTCGCCAGTTCATACCCTTTCATGGTTCTCTCGTAGTAGCCCTCCGACCTCTGCAGGTCGTTGAGTTCCTTCGGCCCGTCCAGACTGGAGCCGAGGGGGATGTTGTACTCGGCCAGGACATCGGCCAGCTCGGCAGTCAGCTTCCACAGGTTGGTCTGCAGGGCAAAGTTGGGCTCTAAATGCGTCAGCTCTCCGGTGAGCAGGGAAAGAGCCTGCCTGTAGAAATCGGCCCCGGCCAGGAGGGGTTCGCCCCCATGAAATGTGAATGTGACTGGATCGCTCCGAAAATCCTTGAGCCAGGCCACGATATCCTTAACGGTATCAATGCTCATTATGGGTGAGCCCACTTCTGAACTCCAGCAATAAGCGCATTTGGAAGGACATCCCAAGGTGGGGATGATCATGACATGAAAAGGCCTTTTTTGCTTTGACTTCTGTCTCATCATTTTTTTTGACCTTCTTTTAACTATTGAATGCGTATGCAATCTTATATTTGTTCCCTATTCTTTGGTTATCCTCTCCGCGCCCACCAGGGCACGCCGCAGCGGGGGCAGATCTTTCCATAAAGCCATCTTATCGCCCCGTATGACCATGGCACCGTCGATCCCCGGCTGATCGATCGCCTGGAAGCACTCTTGCAGCGGCGTCTTGGCAGTCACGGCATTTCCGAGAGCCGTGGCCGCTGCGTCTGCCAGAGCTACATCCTGCGATATCACCACTGCCGCATCGGCACAGCCAAAAGAGATGGAAGGCCCCACAGTGCCCGAGCTGGTGCAGATGCCCAGCGGCCTATGCCGCTTTTCGAGCTGGAAGGCCAGGTCTTTGATGGGCGAGCAGCCCGCATATATTCCTACTACTATAGGCTGATCATTTAAAATGCAGATATCTCCGCCATTATCCACCACCGCGTAAGTTGCTCCTTCATCCATCATGGCCTGCACGGCAAATCCGGCAATGGTGCCAGCTACTGCCGCCATGGGGCCGATGCCAAAGACGGCGCTCTTCTCTATCATCTGCTGGACGATTCGCGGGGCGCCATCCTGCACAAGATCGTAAGGCTCTAAGGTTATCTGAAAAAAGGGATCTTTTCTTATGAAATTCTCCAAATAGCCGCGCTGCTCTCTTATGGATTCCCGGGCCGCATCCATGTGCCTCTCTTCGCGGGCAAAAATGGTGACAATGGTCTCTTTAAGCTGGAAATGCTCTCGCAAAATTTCAGGCATGAGTGTTCACATTTGACGTGCTCCCGACAGCCCGGCCCTGGCTACAGTCTCCTCTTTTCCACGCAGCCGGACAATCAGCTCCTCTTCATAGCTTACGGACAACAGCTCAGTCGTCTCGTAGAGCCGGGAAAGCTCTGCCAGGCCCTGCGCTGTGTAAGGCAGACTGAGCTGGTACTCCTGCAAAGGCTGCAATCGCTGAGAGATGCACTCTTCCAGCACTCCCAGGCCCTGCCCGGTAATAGCCGATGCCAAGACCGGGTAGGGAGCCAAATCTCTGATCAGCTCTACCAATTCTTCCGCCTTGCCCTCTTCCAGCCGGTCCGCCTTGTTCAGGACGGTCACTATTGGCGCAGATACCTCGCAGTCCCAAAGTGCCTTGTGAGAGGCAGCCAATTTGCGTCGCAGCAATTCGGGCGGATCGCTGGCGTCCGCCACGAGAAGCACCAGATCCGCTTCTGAGATTTCGGAAAGAGTGGAACGGAAGGCCTTGATGAGAAAGTGGGGCAGATCGTCGATAAAACCTACAGTATCTGTGAGAAGTACCTTTCTGCCCAAAACCTCCAGTGCCCTGGTAGTTGGCGAAAGAGTGGTAAATGGCTGGTCCTTAGCCTCTACCTCAGAGCCGGTGAGGGCGTTGAGCAACGTAGACTTGCCTGCGTTGGTGTAACCGGCCAGGGCCACCAGATCAAAGCCCTGTTCCCTGCGTCTCTGCCGTCTGTCCTCGCCCATGTTTTCCACGTCCTTCAATTCGGAACGGATCTTGGACATTCTTCCCCGGATGTCGTGGTACATGGACTGCTCATAAGCGCCGGCTCCGCGAAAGCCCGGCTGCTCGCCACGCTTTTTCATGGCGAGGGCACTTTTCACCTGGGGCGCGTCATAGCTGAGACGGGCCAGCTCCACCTGTAGTTTTGCCTCGCGGGTGGAGGCACGGGTGGAAAATATCTCTAAAATGAGGTTGAACCTGTCCAGCACCTGAGCGGAAAACTCGCTTCTGATATTGAAGACCTGGTTGGGACTGAGCGCATTGTAAAAAATCAGCTTTTGCGGATTGTAGCTCAGGGCCTCGTCGATCTTTCCCCGTCCCATCTGTAGGCGAAAATCTCTGCCCCTGCGCTGGTAAATCTCCGCTAAAACTCGGTATCCTGCGGCTCCAGCAAGGCCTCTCAGCTCTTTTATCTTGTAAGGGTCCGGGGATTTGTTCGGGTTCTCCCGCATGAGCAGGACTGCGGTCTTTTCTTCATCCATCTGTATTATCTCATCACTATCCGTTATTCGTTATTATCTCTTCTCTCGTTATCCATGATAAGCCTTCGTCCCGCTACAGAAATATGATGGGCCATCTCTATCGCCGTCCTCTCCGCTATGGTCTCTGGATACTTGAAGTCCCTTCCCAGTATGCTTTTCACCTTCCAGATCTCCAGGTTGTAGAAGTCTCCGGATTCGGCAACAATTGTTCCGGGAAGGCACATGCAAGCCTTGCTTATGAGGTCTGCCACAATATTGAGGTCTAACGCCCCGGCCACGCGAGGTATCAGCCTCACAGAGTGAATCTTTTCGATAAAATTAGGCGATATGCGGGCGGAGACGACAGCGCATACCATCTTATATCTGCCCTCTACAACATGTCTGCCTGAGATATCGATTGCCACTATGTCTATCTATTCAACCCCTGTTGATGATGGCATGGTGCTTTACTATCGCCGTAGCCTCTTGCAGAGTCAGGCCTGCACCCATAGCGATCTCTATGGCGCGCTCGCTGTTTATGAGATCTCGGGGAGCGTGGCTGTCCGTGTCAACCACCATCTTTGCCCCGGCCAGCTTTGCCATGCGCACCACATGGCCGTTGGTGATGTTGTGGCCAAAGCGAGATGTGATCTCCAGACAGACATTGTTCTCGCGTGCCAGCTGTGCCTCTTCCAGGGTTATGAAGCCGGGATGGGCCAGGATATCGACTCCGGCCTCCAGGGCTGCCTGGTTTGTGCCCGGTCGAACCGGCTCCACAGGCGTTTCGCCGTGTACAACCACGATCTCTGCCCCCAGCTTGCGGGCAAGCGCAGCTAGCGGCCCGATCTTGGCTGGTGGAACATGAGTCAATTCTGCTCCCACCAGGACTCTGATGTCCAATACGTCTTCGAGGTATTTGATCTTAGAAACACAGGATAAGATGTGCTCGATATTGGTATAGTCCGCATGGTCGGTTATGCCGATGGTCGTATATCCCAATACCTCCGCCCTGCGAACCAGCTCGGAAGGAATGAGCTCACCATCACTGAATGTAGTGTGAGTATGCAGATCGATCATATTAGTGGCTCTTCTTTTTGTATTTTGCTTTCATGGAGCCGGCGATTCTCTTCAAGACTGCGGATTTGGGGCCTTTCTTGGGAATGAGTATTCTCCCGGAAGCCTCTTGCTGGTGCCAGGTCTTGGGGTGCTTCATCTCGCGTTCAATCTCCGGCTGCAAGCCGGATTTCAGTGAGGCTGTGATCAACATATCCAGGTTCGGCTCATTGACGGCATCTTGACGGGAAACCATTCTGCCTTCAGACCTTGAGCGAGCAGCGTCGAAGTAGATGGGCCATATGACAAGCTTGTCCTTCTCGGGCATAGATCGTTGTATTAGCTGCATCCTTAATGTATTCTCCGGCACGAAAAGTCTTTTACCATGTTGGGCCATAATTGATAGCCAGTACAACCGTGGAGAAGCAAATAATGAGCCCAGAGACTTATCCCGTTGCCAATGTCGGTGGAAAGGATGTCCCATACGACCCGGATCAGCTCAGAAGGATCCAGGAGCACCCATGCTTCAGTGAGAAGGCCTGCCATGCCTTTGGCCGAATGCACCTGGCTGTAGCCCCCAAGTGCAACATTCAGTGCAAGTACTGCGTGCGGGACTTCGATTGTGTTAATGAGTCCCGGCCGGGGGTGACTTCTCAAGTTCTCAAGCCAAAGGAAGCGTTAGAGCGCGTGGATCAGGTATTGGAGAAGTATCACTACATCAAAGTGGTGGCCGTTGCCGGTCCCGGAGAGCCTTTGGCCAACGAGGAGACATTTGAGACGCTGCGCCTTGTAGGCGAAAAGTATCCTAATATTATCCTATGCATCAGCACCAACGGCCTGCTTCTGCCAGACAGAATCCGGGAGCTGGATGCCTTAGGAGTCTCTAACATTACGGTTACTATGAATGCCATAGACCCGGAGATTGGCCAGCAGATCTACGAATATGTGACATATCAAGGCAAAAGATACGTGGGCCTGGAGGCGGCAACCATCCTGCGCGACCACCAGCTCAAAGGCATCGAAGAGGCCCTGAAGCTAAAGAAGATCGTGAAGGTTAATACGGTCCTGATTCCTGGCATCAACGACAAACATGTCTTCGACATCGCCCGAAAGATTAAGTCCATGGGTGTCTATATCCATAATGTCATGCCCCTCATTCCCCAGTACAAGTTTGCCCACATCAAGCCCCCCTCGCCCGAGGAGAAGAGAAATATCCAGGAGGAGCTGGGCAAGATCATCAAGCAGATGAAGCATTGCCGGCAGTGTCGCTCTGATGCCATTGGGCGGCTGGGATGCGATGTGCAGCAGGAATTTGCCAGCAGAACCAGATAGGCTTGATGTATCTTTGAAACAGTTTAAAACATGGTTTCGCTACAACAACAAGAACTCCTACAGCATTGCTGCCCTGATGCCGCTCGTAGATGCAGGCATAGCCCGCGAGCCGAAGGAAGGCATCATGCTCTACAGCTTTGCCAGCGCCCAGGCTGAGGAGGTCTATAGCGAGGTTCGCCGCGCTGCGCTGGATGCCGTCTACATCGCTGGCGGCCCTCATCCTTCGGCTCTGCCCGAGGAGGTGCTGGAGCACTTCGACTTTGTGGTGATAGGTGAGGGAGAAGAGACGCTGCCGGAATTGCTGCTGGCCATAAAAGAGGGCAGCGATCCGGCCGGCGTTAAGGGCATCGCCTACAAATGCCGGGAGCGGATTTTAATCACGGAAAAGAGGGCTCCTGTGGATCTGGACTCATATCCACCTTTTGGAAAGATCTTAGCGCCTCTGGAGATCTCTCGCGGCTGCCCCTGGGGCTGCACTTATTGCCAGACGCCGCGTCTCTTCGGCACCTGCATGCGTCACAGGTCTATTCCGATCATCGCCCAGTATGCTCGCCGTCACAAGGATATCCGCTTCACCTCGCCGAACTCTTTAGCCTACGGCTCAGATGGGCGCGTGCCGCGCCTGGGGAAGGTCGAGGCTCTGCTCAAAGTTCTGGCCGAGCAAAAAAAGCCCATTTACTTCGGCACATTTCCATCCGAGGTCCGGCCGGAGTTCGTCTCGGCTGCGGCCCTGGAGCTTATCGTCAAATACTGCGCCAATAAGAGCCTGAGCCTGGGCGGTCAGTCCGGCAGCCCGGCAGTTTTGCGCAGCATTGGCAGGGGCCACGGATGCTCTGAGATCACGGCGGCCTGCGAACTGGCCCTGGATTATGGACTTGTGCCGCAGGTGGACCTGATCTTTGGCTTGCCGACGGAGTTGGAGGAGGATCAGCGCATGACCCTTGACCTGGTTAGATGGATCGCAGCCAAAGGCGGCAAAGTGCGGGCGCACCGCTTTATGCCCCTGCCGGGAACTCCCCTGGCTGCAGCGCGGCCCGCGCCTTTGGCGCCGGATGTAGAGGCGTACCTCGGCAAGATGGCGCTGGAGGGACGCCTGACCGGAAGCTGGTCAGCCGGGAGCAAAGGCTGGAGCGTTTGACTGGTTAGCTAGCAGTTGGATTCGTCCCTACTGCCCGATCTGGGGGTGCACCGCGCGCGAGAAAACGCGCGGGTAGGGCCTGGCGCCCTCAACGCCTTGCAGGCATGGAAATGAGATATCGGCGGTCGATTATTCAATTGATCTCGCTTTTCCTCGTTTGTGTGCGAGCCTTTGCCTGGGGCGCATAGGCGTTTCAATGAATAGGGTGATGGTAACTATACACAATCTTTATATTCAATATAGTACAATAATGATATTGGTGGACTAGTGTGGAGCTAAGGTTTGACAATTACATTTTGAAGGCGTTCCTCGCTTCCGGCCTGCTATCGCTGGTGATGATTGCTCTAGCACTGGGACTGATTCAGCTATTCCGCTATGGCTCGTCCTTGCCTTTATCCATAATTCTCACATTAGCGGCAATATCTTTCGTCCTTTCCGCTTCGTTTTTCGAGCGCTATGAGGTGGGTTCTATCATGTGGTCCCTGCTGGTATCGCTTATCGCAACCCTGATGCTGACAATGCTATCCGGCGGCATAATCTATGGCCTAACGGCACACAGGCAATCCTGGGAAGAGCTGCTCTCCGGCTTGGCCATCTGTATGATAGTAGGCATGATTCTGCTTTCCTATCTCAAGCGCAGCCTGGGCGAGATTGAGTACTGATTAATACTAGCAGCAATACTAGCAGTTTTTCAATGATGGTGGACTCCTTTGGCCGCAACGTCACGGGCCTGCGGATCGCTCTTACTCCTCGCTGCAATCTTAATTGCATTTACTGCCACCACGAGGGTGAGACAAAGCCGAATGGGGAGATCTCGGATGAGATGGTGGTGAGCGTTGCCCACGCTGCAGCTCATCTTGGCATTCGATCCCTGAAGTTCACGGGCGGAGAGCCCCTGCTGCGCTGCAGCTTAGCGGGACTGATTGCAAAGATGCCCCAGGACATGGACATTTCATTGACCACGAATGGCATCTTTTTGGAGGAGCAGGCCCCGACGCTTGCGAAAGCGGGGCTGGACCGGGTTAATGTTAGCCTGGACTCGCTGCGGCCCGAGATCTACCGGGCCATCACCGGCGGCAGAGAGGGCGACCTGGGAAAGGTCCTGGCGGGAATTGATGCCGCCAGGGCTGCGGCCCTGGGGCCCATCAAGCTGAATGTCGTGGTCTTGAAGGAGAACGAGGCCGAGATTTCTGATTTGATCGATTTTTGCCGGGAGAAGGGCCTGATACTGCAGCTTATCGAGCTCTTAGACCTGCACCGCCTGGGGCTTTCCGGAGACATCGATGCCATCGAGCGCCGGCTTGCTGCGCAGGCGGAAAGCGTGCGCATCCGGGAGATGCACCGGCGCCGGAAGTACTTCCTGGATGGTGCGGAGGTGGAGGTGGTGAGGCCCATGGACAACACCGAGTTTTGCGCCAACTGCACGCGCCTGCGGGTGACCTCGGACGGAAAGATCAAGCCCTGCTTGCTTCGCAGCGACAATCTGGTGGATATCGGCACCTGCGACTGCGAGAGGATTATGCAGTTGCTGCAAGAGGCGAATAAGAGGAGAGAGCCGTACTTTGGGAAAGATCGCTTGCAGGCTGGGCGATCGGCTGCTGCGCTGGTTCCTTTTGCTGCCGGAGATGCAGGGCATTGATATGCTGGAAGGAGACGTGTGGGGCCACGAAAAGGACCTGGATGAGTACTTCACCGTGGGCTTAACGTATCTGATGATGCTCTGATGATGGAGATGCATGCCGTCGTGGCACTGCATTTGGCTACGAGCCTGTGATGCTGAAATTTCGGCGGGCTGAAAAAGTTGCGCGCTGTAACAGGTGCAGTAATCCGCCGGATCTCACGCTAATACACGGTCGGGGCATGACAGCGGCAAAAGTCGAAAGCGAGAGGGCAAGCACGAGGCCCCATGAGAACTGGTTCCGGTAATTCGGACGCTGTGTGAGATTCCAGCGCTTGTGCCGCCTTCGAGCCCTGTTTAAAGTCGAGCTTCGGGCAGGGTCAGGCCAACACTATGCGGTGATTGGCTCCGCCTATTGGGGCGCTGTGGATCGGCGCTGGCCTGCCTGGGACTTGATTTCTTATTCTCGTGATGATTTCTTCTTGGTGAAGATGGTCTTTTCTCAACTTGAAGCGAAAGCCCTTTATTCGGCAATTGACGTATGGTGTATTGGCGAAAGTCGATGGCATTTTTCCCTCCTACATACAATAGATTTTTGCCTCCCTCCTTCTTATCTATATTTCATGAGATCCTACCGCGTCCGTTTTCATTCATTATCCGCTTACCAAAGACTTATAGCCTGAACAGTCCTCATTTCTTCATAGAACGCCAGCCATTAAGGAGGAGAGGCAATTAAGTCGGAGATATGGGGCTTGAGGACTGGCCAGGCCTGCAGCTCCATTTATCTCATTCAGCATAATCGATTCTATGGGCTCGCTGCTTTGCTCTTCTGAAAGAAATGCACTTTACACGCACCACATTATACGAACGTTCCAAATCGGACTAAATCCTAATTCCATACTTTATGAACTCACTAATCAAGTTAACTTGATTGGTCAACTCGTATCGATCAATTCCTACCACTGCGAGTGATTATGATAAGCCTATTTTCCATAGCGCATCATCGGGGGGGGGTTTGAGCCAGAAAGTCAAGAGGATACATCTTCCGGAGATCCGCTCGGACCAGCTCTCCATGCCAGGCGATCTGGCCTCAAATCGCTTTTTCAGGGGCGAGAGGCTATAAAAAGTATGTGGGATCGGGGCCAGGTCCTACCTACTGACACCCGAATACCTCCATTTCATCGAGATGGAGCCAATTGGTTTCCCGGAGCTGCACTCGCAAGAACCTTGCCTTCTGGCCGTTCAGGTCTACCTTCAAGGGATGTCCGTCTGCACCGCCGAAGATGCTGCGGTCATGTTTGTACACCGATTGCCAGCTATGTCCATCATCAGAGAGAAGCACTTCCAAGCTTCCTGCCCGTTCCCCGCAGCAATCCTGCCGGTTGTAAAGGAGCGCATAATCAAGATCATGCATGGCTCCCAGATCCACCTGCCACCAGGGACGATTTTCGCTATCGGTATGAAAACCCCCGTCGAAGATATTGCCCGTCTTAACGCCGTCCACGCCTCTGGAGGCATCCCAGTTGCCGCCCCAATCAGTGGCTGTGCTGCTCTGGCTGGCGAGCTTGTGCAGAGCAAGGTTGGTTTGCTCGCAGGGAGTCGCCGGCGAAGCCTCCGTTCCTTGCGAAGTTGATGAACCGTCGACATTTTCTTTTTTAGCAAATACCCAACAATGTCCCTCGGAACCAGTACAATCATTGGGTGTGTAAGACCAAGTCGATTGATCTGAGTCCACTATCTTGTAAGTTCCAGCAGGTAGATACACGTAGGGAGACACAACCCAGTAAACATCTTGCGCTCCATGCATCCCTGCATATCCAGACGCCTGCCACGGTCCATATAGAGTGCCACTATCGACATTTTGAAGTCCAATAGTGCCAACAGACCCTCGTTGGCCATACCAGTGATAGGTGCCTATATCCGTGATAGTGCGATCCCTCCTAATTGTGAAACTCGTGTCTCCCGGACCCGAACTGACGCCCATCGGGCCATAGACTTCGAATATCAATTCACGTGTAGACAAATCTGGTGTGTAACCGAAATGGCCTGGACAGAATGTGCAAGGGGGTTGGGAACAAACATTACAGGTTTGGGTGCAGTCTTGAGCCAACACAATCGACATGTAAAACAAAATCAACGTCATCAAAACAAGAACAAATTTTCCTCTAATAGATCTCCCTCCATGTTCGTGTATTTATCTCACCATGCGAGACTCTCATCCCCCGCACGTAATCGCAGATACGGAACCAACCTCTATGAGCATTGTCCTAGCAGGCATAGCCTGAAGATTACCCGTAAGATCGCCGTGATCTAAATGTAGACCGCCGTTCCTGGCTCCACATTGATTATCTTTTGGACCCCCCTTGAGAAGTACATTGTCTTCGGGTAGTTAAACTGACCATCGTAGACTCTAATGTCGTGGTTCTGGTTACCAACAACGTTAAAGCTGAACCTTCCGTCGAGAGGATCTCCACCAGTTCCCTCGGTGCCTATGTAATTTCCATCCAGGAATACCTGATAACCTCTCATGCCTTGGGACTGAATAGTCACAGGCGTATCTCCGTTAACGGTAGGTGTTTGCGGAGGCATGGAAGCAATTGGTGTCGTAGTCGGTGGGGCTTGAGCGAACACATCCACGATGACCAAGTTGCTCGGTTGGTTGTTCACCACAAAGTATAGCATGTGTCTTCCCGCTTGGTCGGCATAGAAGTTCATGGTGTTATAGCCTTGGTTGAACTGATAGGTGCTATACTTGTGATTGGTCGTGTCGGTCTGAACCATCTCGTAGAATCCTGCTAACCCTCCGACAGGCGCATTGGCAATCAGTTGCAACCAGGTTCCTACGGGGCTTACCACGTACTGGGACCAGCTTGTTTCTCCTTGGACCCAAAGGTCGTTAGTCTTGGATGGCACGGTAGATACATACTGGGAGTATGGCAATGCCTGGCCTACGCCATAGTATATCGTGGTAGGCGTTTTCTGCGCAATATCGAACTTGATAGGGGTGCTGATTATGCCGCCCACTACTGGCATACCTGAAGTTGCATAAAACTCTCTGAAAGGAGAGAACGTGATGTCGCTATATCCTTGGTTGTAGAAGGATGATCCACCCGTAGTGTACCAGGGGAAGTAGTTGTTTGGCTGATTGAGCCAATTCTCCAGGCTCGCCAGTCCCTGTGAACTCTCTGAACTCGTCTGTCCCTGATAAGATATGCTTTGGCTGGAACTTTCGACCAGGTTGTCTCCAGTTTTGTTTGCCTGTCCGGGGTTAGCTCCTGTCTGCCCTGGAGCACCGCTATGACCCTCAGCATTTCCCGGTTTGATTAGCTGCTGTCCTGGTGCCAAAGAATTGGCTTTGTCTGACTGACAGGTAGCAGTGCCGGCGAAAACGATGCCTAACAGAACCAACGATGCAATGAATAACACCATAAATCTCATACTTATGAATCCTCCATATATTCAATATGCACTCCATTGAATATAAAGCGTACACTCTATTTTTTTATATTTGGTAGAACATGGGTAATTGCTCAGAATGCTATGCTATAGAACTTTGCAGGTTGCACGTACTGGATTATGTTATAAGGGTCCCGGATAATTTTATAAATATGCTTTCGACCTATGTTGCGCGGCGGATCTTATTTTGATTTTTGTCGCTATAGGTTGCGATTTTTCGATAAATGGCAATCGTCGATAAAGTATTCCATAGTGTCCCAGGATAGGTTGTTTGCCAGAACCAAATTTGTGGCCATCATGGCCAAGTGGGAAAATAGGCAGGAATACTTGCAGGTTATACGCACATCTCTTCTAATCGAGACGCTATTAGATCCATGCACTCACCGGCCCGAATCCATGCAGATCATACGCCTCCTTCACCAGCGCCACGGTGGCGCAAATCTCCGTTGTAGAGAGCCTCTTGTGCCACACCTGGCTTCTGGATCATGGGCATCGGCACGCCTGCTATGAGCGCATTCACCACATGGCTATGTCTGAGGATATGGGGCGTGACCTTTTTTCTCTGGGAGAGCTTATGTCGGCGCGAAACTTCATGAACCCCGGCCTCTTCTGCCAGGCGATCTATAGTCTGGAGCCCCCTCTTAATGTCCAGGTGCCCGGAGCTTCTGCTGGGGAAGAGCCACTCCTGGCCGGGCTGGATGCTCTCCCTGATGACCTGCAAAGTTCCCTGTCTCACCCGGGTGGCCCCGCTTCACAGATCGGATTGCTAGAACAAGCAAGAAGCATAATGATCTTCAAAATATCTGCCGGGAATTCAATCCATCCCCCCGATCCTGTGCTCGTACCCTCTAGCCTCCACCCGTCGCCTTTGGCCCTTTTTCTCCATCCAGATTCCCTCCTCCACCACCTCTCCGATCACTGTTAGGGCGCAGGCCCGCCTGGCCGCCTCCAGCCCCTCCGGCCGCACGGTGAAGACCAGCTCGAAGTCCCCGCCCGCGCTCATCACCATCTCCTGCGCCTTCTCCTTTCCTACCATCTCCGCCAAGCCCGCGGCTATGGGCAGCGCCTCCTCCTGCACCGCAAAGCCCACCTGGCTCACCTGGGCCAGGTCAAAGAGCGAGAGCGCGAGACCATCGCTGTTGTCCATCATGGCTGTGATTGCCCGGCTTTGGGCCAGAGCCCGGCCCTCGGCCAGGCGCGGCTCTGGCTCCAGCAGCTTCTCGATGAACGGGCTGTCATGCCTTCCTTCCTGCCAGGCCCACAGGCCCCCGCCCGCGCCCCCCAGCGCGCCCGTGGTGCAGAGCAGATCTCCGGGCCGGGCGCCGCGGCGTCGTAGCACCAGATCTTTTTCCACTAACCCCAGAGCTGTGCCGGTGATGGTCAGCTCCTGATGGCTGTCGGTGTCGCCGCCGATGATGCGCGTGCCGTAGTAGGCTGCACAGTCGCCAAAACCAGAAAAGAGCTCGTCGATGAAGTACAGGTCCGCCTCCGGCGGCAGTCCCGCGGCGATAAGAACGCCTGCGGGCTGTGCGCCCATGGCGGCGATGTCGCTAAAATTCACAGCTACTGCCATCCAGCCCATCTGCCAGGGGTTCATGATATCGGGAAAGTCCGTTTTCCTGTGCAGCATGTCCGTAGTAACCACTAAATAGCGCTCGCCTGCGTCAATCACTGCGCAGTCGTCGTTCTCCACTCCGCCCAGGATCTCGGATATGCGCCTGATTAGCTCTCTTTCGCCCAAAACATTTCCCGGCATGGATTTTCACCTTCTTGCCACAGGTTCTTCTTGCAAAGACTATTAAATTTTGAGTGCTATTACTATGAGTACCATGCCCGATTACAAAAGATTATTTATTCCCGCCCTGCTGGGCCTCCTGGCACCACTCCTGCTCCTGCCGCCTTCTGTTGCCGAGATGAGGGTCTGCTCTCAAGGGTGCGATTACACGACAGTCCAGGCAGCGCTCGATGCCTCTTCGCCCGGTGACAGGATCGTTGTGGAGAGCGGAATCTACAACGAATCGCTCATCATCGGTAAGAATGTGTTCCTGCACGGCCTGGATACGGGCGAAGGAAAGCCCGTGCTCGCGCCGCAAAGCGGCCGGGTAATCCTGGCCGCCCAGGGTGTCGTCTTGCAGGGCTTTGAGATCGGAGAGCCTGTGGGCTCAAATGAATCCGGCGTTGATGTCGGAAACTGCACAATGGAAGTCGTCCTTCCAGCGAGCATTTACCTGAACGACTTTGCCGGCAAGAAGAGCGTCTGCCCGGAGGATGCTGCATCCTGGAATTCCAGCGACGGCATAAATTACCAGTTCAAGAGCCGCGTGCTGAGAAGCCGGCTGGGCAACTACTGGGCCGATTACAATGAAACTGATGAGAATAACGACGGAATTGGCGATCAGCCCGTGATATTGAACGAACGGAATATAGATTTTTTTCCCCTTATGTATCCTGTGGATAATTACCGAATACCAGATGAAAAGGAAACCAAAGTAGAGCTGATTCGTGCCAGGGTCAACGAACCCTTTACCATCTCCCTGCCTGCCAATCCCACTACGGGTTATGAGTGGATGGCGGATTACGATTATGTCCTGCTCAAACAGGATAGTGCCCAGTTTGAGAGAGCCTCTGCAAAAAAGTTAGCTGTGGGCGTCGGGGGAACTTCCGTCTTTGTCTTCCAGCCCATAAAGCCGGGCAAGAGCACCATCTACTTTGTCTACAAAAGGTCCTGGGATAATATTGTGGCAGATACGAGGGCCTTTCATGTGCAGATATCTGCCTGAAGCAGATCTCTACACACTCTCTCCCAAAATAATTTATAGAATTACTTGCAAGTAATCAATATGTTTGGCATATTCTCATTCATCGGCTGGCTCATAATAGGGGCTATCATCGGCTGGATCGCAGGAAAGGTCTGGGTGGGTCACGGCTTTGGCCTGTTAGGAAATGTGCTGGTGGGCATTGTAGGTTCCCTGATAGGGGGGACTATCTTCGGGGGATTCTTTGGGACATCCGGCATCGGCGGCTGGATAACTTCCATCCTGGGAGCAATTGTCCTGCTGATCATTGTGGGACTGATTAAGAAATAAAATGCGTCTTTGAAAAAGAAGCAAAGGGCCATGGGCAGAAGAGATATCGAAATATTTCCGGGCATGAGCAATCAGGATCTGCTTGAGTTGCATTACCTGGGGCCCAATGTGGTAGGCGAATTGCCCAAACTCTTAGAATGAATGAGACGGTGTCGATGAAATGCAGCATCTTGGCCTGGAATACAGCTTTTTTGCGCTGCTTGCTGTTAGCTCAGCTGGAGTTGGCTTTGCGGCGGATGGCTTCAATGATTCGCATAGCAGCCCAAAGACTTTGCATCATATGCGTATTGCAAAGCACATTAATTGCATAAATTTCATATAAAAATCTATATCCGTCCCTTTCTCCTATCGCACTTTGGCAAAAATATATTACCTTGTTCAACCGAATCAATATGGGGTTTCTAGGAGAGTTGTTACCTGCTATGATGATGAGGTTAGCAGAACTTGTGGCGAATCATGAGGATTGGCTGATGCTTCAGGTTCTCGCTTATGCAAAGAAACAAGGTTACACCAGATATACCTCGACTTTAGCCGAAGCCTGGAGAATCTCCATAGCTGGCATATCCCAATCCCTTTTGGAGGCCTTGGCCCATCAATCAGGCGTGCCGGAGCTTATGCTGGATGAAGATTATACAAAGGACCCAATCGCCTCTTTTGGCATCATCGAGGCCCAAAGACACCGTCAACGGGGTACGAGTTTTGGCATGTTCTTGGGTCTGATGAAATATTACCAGCAGAGCTACATAGACCTCATTATGCAAGAAGGCTTTGGGATCGAGGAGGAGCGACTATACATATTGCATATCGATCGATTCTTTGATCACATTGAGCTGGGTTTTTGCACAGAATGGAACTGTCTGACCGAGAATCGAATGTTAGAGGAGCTTCAATCCGCTAATCGTCGCATGACAAACGAGAAAAACAGGTACTTAACCATCTTCGAGAGCATCACAGACCCTGTTTTTCTATTTGACAAGGAGAATCGCATTGAAAACCTGAATCACGCTGCCTCAGAACTTTTTTTCGGCATTAGCGTTCCAGGATCTACATACTACGATAAACATAAGACCAGAGAGTCCCTTCCATTTATTGCAGATGAGTTAGCTGCATTAGATTCAAGCTGCCAAATGCAAGTTACTTTCGAAAAGCAGGCACTAACCAGCAGGGGCATCCTTCAATTCCAGGTCAAGATCGAGCAGATGCTTGATGTCAGTGAGAAGTTCAGCGGCAAGGTCGTAATGCTCAATGACATCACGCAGAGTGAGCAAGATGAAGAGGCCTTGCGGGAGAGCGAGATTCGGCTAAGGACTATTTTCGATACCTCTAGCGCGGGAATAATTCTGGTAGATACAAAAGGGCGGATCATGCAAGCCAATCAGAGGATGGCCGAACTGTTTGCCTGTCCTATGGAGACCATCGTCGGCACTCCATATCCTGACTTTGTTCATCCTGACGAACGCCAGGATGGAACTGATATCATGCAAGCGATGATGGAAAATCGGGTCGATACGGTTCATACAGAGCGACATTATCTTTGCAAGGATGGAAATGATTTTTGGGGTTATTTGAATGGTCGCCGGATGGTAGGATCGAACGGTGAGTTCACGGGTTTGCTGGGCATTATTTCTGACATAACCGATCGCAAGCGCGCTCTGGAAGCACTGCGCGAGTCGGAGCGGCGCCTGACCGATATCATTGATTTCCTGCCGGATGCTACATTTGCTGTGGATCGAGTGGGGAACGTTATTGCCTGGAACCGGGCGATTGAGGAGATGACAGGCAAGCTGAAGGATGAGATGATCGGCAAGGGCAATTATGCTTACTCGGTCCCGTTCTACGGCGAACCTCGACCTATCCTCATCGACCTAGTCTTTATGGATCAAAAGGAGATTGAAGAGAAATATTACTTTATTTCGAGAAAGGGAGACCAATTGATTGCGGAGACATTTATTCCCATGCTCAATGGTGGAAAGGGTGTATTCCTCTGGGGCATTGCTTCTCCACTTTACGATAGCAATGGCTCTATTGTCGGCGCAATCGAATCCATCCGAGACATCACCAGACATAAACTATCTGAGGAAGAGCTGAAAAAAACCAATCTGCAACTGGAAATTGCAACAGAGCATGCCAAAAAGATGGCAGCAAACGCAGAGCAGGCCAATGCTGCCAAATCCGAATTCCTGGCCAATATGAGTCACGAGATTCGTACCCCTTTGAACGGTGTCATTGGCATGACCGGAATGCTTCTGGATATGGATTTGAATGCTGAGCAGCATGAATATGCGGAAATTGCCCGAATCAGCGGTGAGATGCTTTTATCTCTCATCAACGACATCCTGGACTTCTCCAAAATTGAAGCTCGCAGACTGGAGCTGGAAACGGTGGACTTCGATCTGGGCTGCCTGCTGAAAGATGTAGTAGATCTCCTGGCCCTTGGTGCACATGAGAAAGAGCTGGAGCTGGTCTGTTTGGTAGAGTCAGCCGTGCCGTCTCGGCTGAGAGGCGATCCGGGAAGGCTGCGCCAGATTCTAGTCAACCTGGCAAGCAATGCCGTTAAGTTTACCGAGAAGGGCGAGATAGTGATCCGCGTTAGCCTGGAGGGCGAAGACAATGCAAATGCCACAATTCGCTTCTCTGTCAGCGATACAGGCATCGGCATTCCGGCAAATCGACAGGATATTCTCTTTTCACCTTTCACTCAGGTAGATAGCTCGACCACGCGCCAATACGGTGGCACCGGCCTGGGTTTGGCCATCTCAAAAAAACTGGCCGAATTGATGGGTGGTAAGATTGGCTTGGAAAGCAAAGAAGGCAAAGGGTCAACCTTCTGGTTCACAGCGGTGCTTGAGAAGCAGCCTGCAGGGTCTGGATCTGCCGATGAAATATCTGTAAAAATTGATGCGGATGGTGCTATGGCATCTTCGCTGCATAGCCAGCCCTTTCTGAAAACTGCAAGCAAGATACGCATCTTGGTGGCAGAGGACAATCCCGTAAATCAGAAAGTGGCACAGGCCATGCTGAAAAAGATGGGCCTTCGAGCTGATGTGGTGGCCAATGGTAAGGAAGCTGTCAATGTGCTTCAGAGAATTCCCTACGACCTGCTATTGATGGACTGCCAAATGCCCGAGATGGACGGTTTCGAGGCCACACGAGTCATTCGTCAGGAAGGATCGAAGGCGCAAAATCCACGCATTCCAATTATCGCCATGACTGCCGCTACCATGCAAGGTGACCGGGAGAAGTGCATTCAGGCTGGTATGAGCGATTTCATTGCCAAGCCTTTTCAGAAAAGAGAGCTGGCGGAAATGCTTGCCAGATGGCTAAAATAGCACCCGCAGAAGAACGCCCTGAATGACTACGAGGACTTTAGAGGCCAATGCCCTGTATATCGCGAAGCGGTCTCAGACGAAGCGAGCAAGTAGCTTGTCCTGGATGAATATATCATCCTTTATGGCAACAGAAACAAGCACAATCGCCTTCTTTGCCGGCTAGGGCGTGGCCAACCAGTTCTACGCCTGAAGAGCATACTTGTCAGGAAGTATTTATATAGTGATCACCATCAATTCCTGGTCATTACAATCCTTAAGGAGATTTCAATTTGGCAAAATCCGATATCAAATCTGAGGCTAGTTCAGAAACAAAAGCCGAGGCGAAAAAGCCTGCGGCCCCAAAACCGGAGGTCAACATCGGCATGGTGGGCCATGTCGATCACGGCAAAACCACCCTTGTCAAGTCACTCTCGGGCGTCTGGACCGATCAGCACAGCGAGGAAGTTAAAAGGGGCATCTCCATCCGCCTGGGGTATGCAGATGCAACCTTCCGAAAGTGCCCAAGCTGCCCGGAACCGGATGCTTACACTGTGGATGAGATATGCTCCCACTGCGGCAAAGAGACGCAGATTTTACGCACCGTTTCTTTCGTAGACTCGCCCGGCCACGAGACTCTCATGGCTACCATGCTTTGCGGAGCGGCTATTATGGATGGAGCCGTGCTGGTCATCTCAGCCAATGAGCCCTGTCCCCAGCCCCAGACCAAAGAGCACCTCATGGCCCTCAACATCACGGGCATCGACAAAATAGTGATTGTGCAAAATAAGATAGATCTCATGTCCCGTGAGCAAGTAATGGAGCACTATCGCCAGATCAAGGATTTCATAAAAGGAACTGTGGCAGAGAATGCGCCCATTGTGCCTATTTCCGCTCAGCAGAACCTCAACGTCGACATGGTCATTGAGGCCATCGAGAAGATCATACCCACACCACCCCGAGACGTCAAAAAGCCGGCTCTTCTGAAAATTGCCCGCTCCTTCGACATCAATCGGCCGGGCGCTACCCCCGAGGCCCTTAAAGGCGGAGTCATCGGCGGCTCTCTCAGCCAGGGCGTCTTGCATACGGGCGACAAGATCGAAATTTGTCCGGGCCGTCTCGTGGAGTATGAGGGCAGGAAACAATGGGTGCCCATCCAGACCAAAGTGGTTACACTGCTGGCTGGAAAACAGGTTCAGGAAGAGATCACTCCCGGGGGCCTGATGGGCGTGGGCACTCTGCTCGACCCAATCATGACCAAGAGCGATGCGCTGGTGGGACAGGTGGCAGGAGAGCCTGGCAAGCTTCCGACTGCACGGTCCGCATTTACAATGAATATGCGGCTCTTGGAGCGCGTCGTTGGCGTCACGGACGAGTCTTCTGTCGAGCCCATCCATTCCAGCGAACCATTGATGCTCAATGTCGGCACAGCCACAACCGTGGGTGTCGTAACCAGTGCTCGTGAGGGCGGCATTGTTCAGGTGCAGCTCAAGAGGCCTGTTTGCGCCGACAAAGGAGAACGTGTGGCGGTCAGCAGGCGAATTGGTGCCAGGTGGCGTCTCATTGGCGTTGGCACCATAACCGAGTAGCATGAAGGCATACATTGATACCAGTAGCGTAAAGGTAGTCCTCGATACCAATGCATTGATGGTGCCCGAGCAGTTCGGTGTGGACATCTTCAGCGAGCTCTTGCGTTTGGGGTATGCAGAGTGGCTGGTCCCGGCCTCTGTCCTGGGAGAGCTTCGCTCTCTGGCAAGAAGGGCAGACAAAGGAAAGGATAAGATTGCCGCCCGCGTGGCACTGAGTCTGGCCGAGGGCTGCAATGCTGTTGGGGTGGACAATTATGATGCCGATCAGGATATCGTTGAGCTTGCCCAAAAGACGGGTGCGGCAGTCTTTACCAATGACAAAGAATTGAAGAAAAGGTTATTTAGTAAAGGCATCACCGTAGTATACCTGCGCCAGGGGCAATATCTAGAGGCGTCGAAGAAGGAGTACTAGATGTATAAAAAGATGAAGCTTAAGGGTGTGGCCAGAATAGAACCGGATCATCTGGGTGATCCCCTCGAAGCGGCAGTGGACAAGTCGCTGCGCGATAAATACGAGGCAGTAGTTGACAAGTCGCTGGGGACCATCGTGGCCGTACTCGGAGCAGATGACATTGGAGAAGGTCACATCCTGGCTGGGGATGGGTCTATTTACTACGAAGTCAATTTTGATGCTCTCGTCTTTAAGCCCGAGATGCAGGAGATCATCGAAGGCGAGGTAGTGGAGATCGTTAAATTCGGAGCTTTTCTCTCATTAGGACCATTCGATGGCCTTCTGCACGTCAGCCAGATCACCAATGAGTATATATCTTATGATGAAAAGAACGCGCGGCTGGTCAGCAAAGAGTCTAGCAAGTCCTTAGGAGAAGGGGATAAGGTTCGAGCCAGGGTTATTGCCGTAAGCCTGAATGAGAAAGAGCCTCGCGAGAGCAAGATTGGGCTTACCATGAGGCAAACGGGCCTCGGAAGGCTGGAGTGGCTAGAGGTCAGTACCAATGCTGAAAGTATGTGTGAGGAAGAGGCGAAATGACAGAGCAGGCATGCAGAGAATGTCGGAGAATCGTTGAGGGTCAGGTTTGTCCCATCTGTAATTCAGCCTCGCTCAGCAAGGATTGGAGCGGATATGTCGTGATCATTGATCCCAAGGAATCGATCCTCGCGCAAAAGCTGGAAATTGCCCTTCCCGGCAGATATGCTCTGAAGGTGCGTTAGAATTGCGCCTCCTCCTTCTCCCTGATGAGCTGCGCTCTTCACTGAAAGAGCCGTTGGGCAGGCTATACAAGGGAAACGGTCAAGAATGCGTAACTGCCATGGAAAATGAGCTTCTTTCTGCAAAGAAAGTTGTTGCGATCGGGGATATGACCGCATTCTATCTCCTGAATGCATCCATCGTGCCGGATCTGTTAGTCGTGGACAATAAGACTAAGAGAATGCCGGTTTCCCATCATGTCAAGGAGATGCTGGATCACGATATTTATAAGACTGTAATGGTAAAAAATCCGGCGGCAACTATCACCAAAGATCTTATAGACCTGATCCTGGAATCCCTGCATGGCACTGCCCCTGTTAAGATAATAGTAGATGGCGAAGAAGATCTGGCAACGCTTCCTGCCATTCTCTATGCGCCGCTGGGCAGTGCTGTGGTCTACGGCCAGCCCAATGAGGGAAGCGTTCTGGTTGACGTTACTACTGAAAGAAAGCTACATATCGAAGAATTCATGAAGCGAATGATTGTGGAGGAATGAAGTTGGACATACAAGTAATAGAAGCAAAGAACAACACCATCTTGAATCGACGGGAGCTTGTTTTCAAGGTTATTCACGATGAGTCAACGCCTTCCAGAAAGAGCGTTGTGGAGAGGCTGGCGGCAACTCAAAACTCGAAGGTAGGCCTGGTCTATGTGGACAGCCTGAAGACAGAGTTTGGAAAGCGCGAGACCATTGGATATGCCAAGATCTACGAGACTGCTGAGAGGGCCAAGGAAATAGAGAGAGCTCATATCGTTGAGCGCAATACATTCACCAAGCCGCAAGAAGCCAAGACGGAGGCCTAGCTAGATGGCGGCAAAAAAGGGTGCCAAGAAGGGCGCGGTTGTGGGAGCCTCTAGATTCTATGAGGTAACCGGGGACTCTATCAAGTCCAAGAAGTCGGTCTGTCCCAGGTGCGGCAATGGCGTATTTTTGGCAAGCCATGCCGACCGGCAGAGCTGCGGCAAGTGCGGTTATACTGAGTTCAAGAAATAGACCTGGGTTACACGGGTCCTGATTCTTGGACCTGATTTTACCCTTTTATTCGATTTAGTGTCTGCCGCAGGATTCTACGGCAGGGTACCTATTTAAGACAAGAAGTACAACTAATAATTTGGTGTTTGTTTGGCTGAATTTGGCTTATCTACTCCTATAGCTCTTCTGGCAGCGTTTATTATATTATCCCAGGCGATAAAGATCGTTCGAGAGTATGAGCGAGTTGTCATATTCCGTCTGGGGCGCTTTTCCGGAGTGAAGGGTCCAGGTATATTCCTTATAATCCCCATCATTGATCGCGTTATGCTGCTTGACCTGAGGGTTTTTACCATCGACGTGGCCAAGCAGGTGGTCATAACCAAGGACAACGTGAGCGTGGAGGTGGACGCAGTCATCTACTACCGGGTGGTGGATCCGTCCCGTGCTATCATACAGGTGGAAAATTACAAGCTTGCTACCTCCTTGCTGGCGCAGACTACATTGCGGGACGTTCTGGGACAGATTGAACTGGACGATCTGCTCTCCAAGCGCGACGAATTGAACAAGAAGCTGCAGTCAATCTTGGACCAGCACACCGATCCCTGGGGAATCAAGGTTACAGCAGTCACACTGAGAGACGTGTCTCTGCCCGAATCGATGAGAAGGGCGATTGCCAAGCAGGCCGAATCTGAAAGAGAAAAGAGGTCGCGCATCATCCTGGCCGACGGCGAGTTCCAGGCCTCCAAGACCATGACCGATGCCGCAAGGCTTTATGAGGAAGTGCCTGCCGCCCTGAAGCTGCGAGAGTTTCAGACATTGGTCGATATCGCCAGAGAGAAGACGCTCATCGTGGTCACTCCCAGTGGAGACTCAGGGACAGGTTCTATGGTCGGCCTGACGGCAGCCTTAAACCGGGAGCTTTCGGAGAGGGAGACATCCCGAAAAGACGAGGCTAAGAAAGATGCCTTGAGAGAATCAGAGAGCGAGGCCTCAAGAATTAGGAGATGAACAGAATATGAAGAAATGCCGGTCCTGCTCGGAGCTTATGGGGGGAGCGGGTCGGCCATCTCTTCCCAGAAGGCAGAGTGGAGCCTCTCTTCAACTTTTATCGCTTTTTCTGCTCTTATTGCCGGCGCTTCCCATTGCTTGCGCTGCTGTTCCCGGGCCGGTTTTGGCTGTAGAGCTGCAGGGCCCCATCACGCCGGCCAGCGATGACATCGTTGCTGCGGCCTTGAAAGAGGCGGAGACTGGCGACTTTGCCGCAGTGATGCTCCTGCTGGATACGCCTGGCGGCGGCCTGACCGAGACCTACGAGATCCAGGGGCAGATTGAGGAGACAAAGTTTCCCGTCATAGCCTACGTTTATCCCGCGGGTGCAGCGGCCTGGTCGGCGGGAACGCTCATCCTGATGAGCTCCGATGTGGCGGCAATGGCGCCGCACTGCATAATCGGCTCGGCCCAGCCTGTGCAGCTTTCGCCTCTGGGCGAGACTGAGCCCATCAACGACAGCAAGACCACCAATGCCATCGTGGCCCTGATCGAGGAGAAAGCAAGAGCTCACGTGCGAAACACGACCGCTGCCAGAGAGTTCGTAGTCTCCAATCTAAACCTGAATGCCGATGAGGCCAAAAATTATGGCGTGATCGAGTACATTGCGTCTTCGCCCGAGGACCTGGCGAGTCAGATCAACGGCATTCGTGTCAAGAATACTACCCTGCTCACGAAGGCCGCCGCTGTTCAGTACTTTCAGCCGCCCATAAACCTGCAGCTCTTAAGGCTTCTCTCCGATCCGACGCTGGCCGGGCTGCTCGTGCTGGTGGGCCTTTATGCCCTTGTTTTCGGCCTGTCCAGCCCAGGCATAGGATCCGAGGCTTTGGGCGTGGTGGCCCTGGCTTTAGGGTTGATTGGACAGGGCTTCAATGTGGATATGGGAGCTGTTTTTCTCCTGCTCATCGGCCTGGGGCTGATTTTGGTGGAACTGCACAGCCATTCCTTTGGATTTTTGGCTGTGGCCGGGCTGGTATGCGTAATAGTCGGCAGCATTCTTTTTGTTCCTACCAGCTTTCCCCAGTGGTATGTGCCGGGCAGCTACCAGCGGTCTATGGCCCTGGCCATCATCCTGCCCTCGCTGATCTTGGGCGCATTCCTGGCCTTTGCTATTTACAAGGTAGCACGAGCCAGGTTCGCACCGCCAGTGCTGGGCCACATTGTCGGTGGGCAGGCAGTGGCCATTGACAGGCTGGACAAGGAGGGATATGTGCTCTTTCAGGGAGAGTACTGGCAGGCGAAGGCGGAGGATACGGTAGAGAAGGGCGAGATGGTGGTGATCACAGGCAAGGATGGGGCCTGTCTAAGGGTGAAACCTTATTATTAATACATATGATGCGGGATGAAAGTGATGAGCAAGATTTGCATAATGGTTGCAATTGCCATATTATTAACAGTAAATTGTGTCAGCGCCGGTATGGTAAGCCTGACTTATAATGACGGCAATGTTGATGATGCCGTCTGGATCGATGAACTGAGGGGCCACGGCGTGGTCTTCACAGCGCCGATCGATAATTGGAGTTTAGACCAGGTGGCCGTTTTTGGAAAGCTGGTTGCTCAGTCCAAATCTGAGATGTTTGTGATTGAGGTTTGGGACCAAAACCAGTCTCTTCTGTGTAGAACGACTGATAAAGCAAGTGCATATTTCGGTGATAACTTAACCTGGTCACTGATTGACTTGCCTGATGTCAAGGTTTCCGGCGATTTTATCATCGCCTTCTTTGAGTTCGCCGGTGTATGGCAGGGAGTTGACACTTCCCCTTCATCAGGCAGGTCCGTTCTGGTCGCCAGAAATCCCAACAGAATATTGAATTGGAGTGTGCAAAACCGCACCCCGAACCAGACCAATTGGATGATTCAGGCCGTCGGACACTCTCCAGAACCAGGCCTTACCATCTCAGTTCTCTCCGATACTGCAAGCGAAAAGAGCCCTGCGAAAATAATGGCAAAAGCTACAGACCCGGATGGCAATCTCAAAAGCGTCACAGAGTACGTTGTGGACAACAAGACCAGAGAGATTGTCTGGGCACAGATGGCGGTGATGAAGGGCAGCAGCTCTGGGGTGGAGTTCTCCTGGCCAGCATCCGCGTTCAGGATTTCGGCAAACGGCCAGGATGAGGGCGTGTTATTCGTGATCAATAACCTGGGGGTTATGGCGGATTTGAGCAGTTTGTTGGCCTACTCTGCACCCTGCATACTTGAGCTGGATAAAAACACGAACTTCACCGCAGAAGCTTATTTCGGAGAGGATGGGCAGTTTAATGCGTTGATCGATTCGTATGGTTTTTCTCATTACCTGTCGCAAGATGTCCTGAATATCACAGAGACCGGCATCGATTACGAGAAATATGCTATGAATAATATTACCCTAATCAAAGATTCGAGCAAGATCGGCTTTATCAATATGAGGGTCCCCGCCAGGCGGGATGAGCCAGCATCGGAGATAATCGGGCCGATAGTGCTCTCGGGCTCTGCATCTTCCCATTACGATCTCAAATTACTGCGGTCGAATGCTGGAATGGGTGAATATATTGCCGTAGTCAAGGTAGAAGATCAGGCATTTAACACATTGAGCGATATCGGGGACAGGACAATCAAAGTAAAATAATTTATGGTTTTCAGTCCCGCCCCCGTTTTTTTTTTAGCTTCTGCTGATCATAGTACCAACGCCTTCCGTGGTGAGCAGCTCCAACAGTATGGCGTGATGCTTTCTGCCGTCTATGATGTGAGCTTTCTCCACTCCGCTTCGCACCACGGCAACGCATGCTTCCACTTTAGGGATCATGCCGCCCTTGATAACGCCATTCGCCACCAGCCTGTCGAAGTCGGAGGCAGGAAACTCGGAGATGACGCTCTTCGGATCGTCGGGATTCATGCGCACACCCTCCACATCGGTGATGGAGAAGAGCTTCTTGGCCCGCATGGCCACAGCCACAGCTCCTGCCACGGTGTCGGCATTAACGTTTAGGTTATTGCCCTGGTCATCTGCGGCAATGGGCGAGATGACGGGGATATAGCCCTTGCCGGCCATGATCATGAGTATCTCCGGATCCACTTTTTCCACATCGCCTACGAATCCCAGGTCCACAGGCTCCATACCCTCTACCTTGAGCAGTGCCTTCTTCCTGGCCTTAAGGAACATGCCATCCTGGCCGGATAGTCCAATGCCCTTGCCTCCGTGCTTGCCGATTAGGTTGACAAGCTCCGCATTGATGTTGCCGAGCAATACCATGCGTGCGATGCCCAGTGTCTCTTTATCGGTGACACGCAGGCCGCCTATGAACTCGGCCTTCTTGCCGAACTTCTCCATGGCCTGTGAGATCTCAGGGCCGCCGCCGTGCACAATGATTGGATGAATGCCGATGTAGCGCAGCAGCACAACATCCCGTATAAAATCCTCCAGCACGGCGCGATCAGACATGATAGATCCCCCTATCTTGAAGACCATGATGCTGTCGTAGAACTCACGAATGTAAGGCAGAGCCTCAATGAGCACCTGTTCTCTTTTGACTGTCACAACTCACACCCCTCTATTCGATGGACATCAGCACGTCGCCTGGAATGACGGTAGTCCCTTCATTGATGTATATCTCTTTTACCGTTCCATTCTTATTGGCCAGGATGTTCTGCTCCATCTTCATGGCCTCTAAGACGGCCACTGCATCGCCTTCGGCAACCTTATCTCCCTTCTTGACCTTGTAACGGATGATAACGCCCTGCATGGGCACGGTTAATCCATCCCTAGGAGCTTTGGGCACAGCCTCTTCAATGGACATGCCGGCCGGGGCAACCTTGACCAGATAAGACTCACCATCGATCTCTACATTAAGGGCCATGGGCTCTGCCTTCAGAGGAGCTGATGTCACAGCCGCAGGCTGCTTTTTGACCAGTTGCTCTTCCACAGCCGCGCCCTGCAGGAACTTGAGGGCAACTTGAGGATAGAGGGCATAGGTGAGATAGTCTTCTTCCTGTTTGGCGAGTCCCTGAGCATCGACTGCTTTCCTGGCGTTTTCATATTCCGGCGGCAGCAGATCTGCGGGGCGCACAGTGATGGGCTCCTCGTCGCAGAGGACCTTCAGCCTGACCTTGGGATCGATCATTGCAGGCGACTTTCCGTAAAGGCCCTTGACATAGTCTCTGACCTCTTTGGGAACCATCTTATATCGATCGCCTGTGATGACATTAAGAACTGCCTGCGTGCCAACTATCTGGCTGGTGGGTGTGACCAGGGGCGGATATCCCAGGTCCTTTCGAACCTTCGGTATCTCTGCCAGCACCTCTTCCCACTTATCCATCGCCTTCTGCTCGATGAGCTGCGATACCAGATTGGAGAGCATGCCGCCCGGAACCTGGTAGATCAGGACATTGGTATCCACGCGCGCCGTGATGGGGTTGAAGACGGGTGCATAAATCTCCATGATCTTCTCGAAGTACCTCTTGATCTCGGTAAGAAGCTCCAGATCCAGGCCCGTGTCGTAGGGCGTTCCCTGCAGCGATGCCACCAGGCTCTCTGTGGCCGGCTGAGAGCTGCCTCCTGATAGTGGCGATATAGCCGTATCCAGGATGTCGACTCCTGCCTGGCAGGCATGGAAGTAGCTCATCTGGGCCATGCCGCTGGTGCAGTGCGTATGGAGATTCACAGGTAGGTTGACCTCATTTTTTATAGCCCGGATAAGGTCGTAGGCATTTTGAGGGGTTATCAGTCCGGCCATATCCTTGATGCAGATAGAGTCGCATCCCAGTTCTGCCAGCTGGACGGCAAACTGCGCGAAGTGCTCATTGCTATGTACAGGGCTGATGGTGTAGCTGATGCCGCCCTGGACATGCTTGTCCATCTTTTTTGCAGCTTTGATCGACCGCTCCATGTTGCGAATGTCGTTCACGGCATCGAAGATCCTGAAGATATCAACGCCGTTAGTGGCCGCTTTCTGCACAAACTTGTCCACTAAATCATCGGCATAATGCCTGTACCCGACCAGGTTCTGCCCGCGAAGCAGCATCTGCATCGGTGTATTTGGCATGGCCTTCTTTAATGCCCTAAGCCTTTCCCAGGGATCTTCGTTCAGGTACCGAATGCAGGTATCGAACGTCGCTCCGCCCCATGTTTCTAATGAGAAGAAACCAACCTGGTCCATCTTCTCTGCTATGGGTAGCATGTCCCTGGTCCTCATCCTGGTGGCCAGAAGAGACTGGTGAGCATCCCTAAAAACCGTGTCTGTAAGCTTAACCCTGCCCATGAAGATCTTCTCCTAAACGGTCCTTCTTACTTAAAACCCCATCGCTTTTTGCTTTTAATTCTCCAGCACAACCACGGATAAGTTATATAAAGCTAATGGCAAGCTCATCCGGTAATGCCATCTCAGAATATGTCTCTAACAAAAGTCTGCGCGAGTTGAGGCGGGCGCTATCAATTTCGAATTCAAAAATACTCGCTCTTTTTCGTAGCTGTTTTCTTTTAATTATTGCCGATAGTTGTCCTGATGTCGAAATCTTTGGATAAAATAATAATCTGCTGCGTTTTGAAGGATTATGGGCAAAACGCAATGCTTTGCTTTGCATCGTATTCCTGCAGACCATAGAGAATATCTGTCAGGTTATCTTTTAAATGGTCTTCAGTTATGTCAAATTTAGTACTTCTAAATACGGCGATATTTGTTTTGTTAACCTGTATATGGTCGAATGATATCGTTTTGTACATATGTGTCCATCTAAAGCGTCTATTAATACTAGTGTCTCGTCAGGATTATAACGTCGTAAAGTATATATAATATATTA
>JBATEC010000136.1:0-4207 GCA_049663825.1 Methanothrix sp.
ACCCTCTCGGATGCCGCGACTGTTGCACCAAGGGTAAGATCCGGGCTTGGATGCGCTACGTCGATTGCTTCTCCTGTAAAATGCGTATCGCCGTCTGTTGCCGGTGCTGAGAAGGCCAAGGGCACCAGCAGAGATAGGGCAAGCAGTATGTATGCTAGTTTCATAAAATCCCTCCTGGTCATTCATTAGGGATATCTAACTAAAACGGTTTTGGTGGTTAAGCGAAATATCTCCAGGAGGACTGCGGCCAGGTCCATGGCGTCATCCTGGAATTCAAGCTCATACAAAGCAGCGAGGAGCCAATAATTATATATGATTTATGCGAGATTAATATTATGAATTTTTCTGTGATGAGGTCTGCGCTAGGAATTTGTCTTTTCATTTTTTTTTGCTTTTCGATATCCTCTGAGGCTATCGAGAATTACGAATCACCCCACCAGTCATACCAAGACAGATCTAATTTGACCGACCTGAACCTTAGCGGTCAGAATCTGTCCGCGGTTCATTTGAATCGTTCCGATATGATTCGATGCATTTTAAGTAATGCTGATCTCAGTGGAGCTAACTTGGCAGGTTCAGAAATGCGTGGTGCATTTCTCATAAAGACCAATCTGACCGAAGCCAACATGGAAGAAACCTGTCTTCATGAATCTGATCTATCTTCTGCAAACCTAAGGGGAGTAAATCTCGTCTTGTCTGATCTTTTTGGCGCAAAACTTACTGGTGCAGATCTCACAGGTGCAAACCTAGAGCAATCCATAATAAGTCAAGCGAAGCTTGTTGGCGCAAAGTTGGACAATACAAACCTGATGGCTTCAGACCTAAACAGTTCAGATCTGACTGATGCCAGCCTCGTTAGAGCGTATATGAGGCGGGCTATGCTCCGTAACGCTTCATTGGTAAGAGCAAACATTACTGGTGCGAGTCTTGTGGGAGCCAACTTGATGTATGCTGATCTATCAAGAGCAGACCTCAGAGGGTCAGATATCTCCGAGGCACGGCTCTATGGTGCAAAGTTTATCGACTCAAATATGTCCAAGTCAAATGTGATTTTCGCAAACTTGACTGGCACTAATTTCAGCAGGGCAGACCTCTCCGGTTCCGTCCTTAAGGGATCTTCTTTTTCACATGCTGATATGTCATATGCCGATCTTTCTGATGCCGATCTTTCAGATGCAGAACTGCGTGAAGCTACGCTCACAGGAGCTAAACTGAATCGAGTAAATGCTTCCGGGGCATGCATGGATGGAGCAGATCTTACCAGAGCAGATCTTTCAGATGCGGATCTTGATGACTCCAATATGCACAATGTCAAACTAGTTGAAGCAAAGCTCATCGGGGCAGATGCAACAGGAGCCTGCATGGAGGACTCTGATCTGAGGGGTGCGGACCTGACTGGAATGAGGCTCGTTGAAACAAATCTGGTAAGCTCCAATATGAAGGGACTCAATATGCATCGGGCAAATGCCATGAGTGCAAAGATGAGTTGGGCAGACCTGAGCGATAGCAGTTTATCAGAAAGTCAGCTATTAAGGGTGGAATTCTACGGCACCAACCTGAGCAACTCTGATTTGAGCAAAGCCGATCTAACCAGGGCCTATATGATGCGAGCAAATCTGACTGGTGCAGATCTAAGTGGCGCGCATCTATCATATTCCGACCTCAGTAATGCCAATCTTAAATATGCCAATCTAAATTCGGCAAATCTCTACGGGACTGCCTTGAATGGAGCAGACTTAACTGGCGCTGATCTGGTTTCAGCCAATCTACAGGGCTTGAATTTAATAGGTTCCAATTTCTATCAGACCAATTTGGAGGGTGCTACGTTACAGGGTCCGATGCTCATCCAAGATGTTAATTTGAGCACGTCCCATCTAAGGAATGCCAGGTTGGAACTGATACTGTTAAAGAATGTAAGTCTAGCTGGTGCAGATCTCAGAAGAGCTAATCTCACGATGATCATGATGACTGAAGTTGATTTGAGTAACGCCAATCTGGAAGGCATAAAATATGACAAATTCAGCTTGCAGAATCTCCTCAATTCCAAACTTAACGGTACCAGAATGAGTGGAGACTTGAAGAACGATTTGGAAAGCCTGAGAACAATGCAAATGGAATATCAGGAGTGACATGGCAATGGCACATATGATACATCCAAATATAAGTATAATATTCTTCATCCTGATCTTATTTTCCATAGGGCTGCTCCATATCTCTTCAGCATCGGGAAATGATATAGATGAGTTGAACGTGCAGATATCCTCATTTGACGATCCAAAAATTACCATCCGAGATCTCGCATTCTTTCTCGTGACTCACAACTTCGATGCAAAACCTACGAGTGACGACGTAGAACTGGACTTGGAAGGAACGATATACAAGCTTGTCCCAAATGGCAATAAGCCAGGATTATGCGATATCTCCCCAGCCATTTCCTGATATAGGCTTCCTCATTACTCAGAAAAAGAACGGACTCCTCGCTGCAAGTCGTCAGCTATCATGGGGTCGGCTCCGGCTCTTCTCTGAATCGCATGTCGTCAGTACGCTGTGCCGGTCGAGCGGGATCGCCGGGACGCACGCACGCTAGGAGGCCGGGGTGGCGCAAGGCAGCTGCGGTCGAGCGAGATCGTGTGGCCGCTCGTGCCGGTTCAAAGCCCTTTTGACCAAATTGACAGAGGAAGCCGCTAGCCCTGAGGCTAAAGCCTTGGTAGGCATAGTAGAGGCGGCATAAGTGTGATCCAAAAGTTTTTTCATCTTATGCATCTACCACGAGGCTGCCAGTAGGTCTTGTTTGTTTTTATGATTTCATGATTTTCGTCAAATTTAGCACGTAAAAAGTTACGTCAACATATTAGTACGCAAGTATGGTGCCAATAGATGCTGTTCTGTACACATGTGATTATCTAAAGTGTCTATTAATAATAGTATTAACACTTATGATAATTGGAGAATACATGAAACTCAGAGTGGTTAGCGCAAGAAATGAGATCGAGAATCTCAACCCTAATGAAAAGATGATCCACATGGCTTTCCGAGCCAGCAACTTAGACTTCCTTAATCTGATGCAGAGATGCCCCCTGCTGAGGATGATTCAGGTACCGCCTTCCTACCGCAAGACTATGTCTAATGCCATTCAGGTGTTTCTGAATATGCAGGGCATTGATATGCTGGAAGGTGATGTATGGGGTCACAGAAAGGATCTTGATGAGTACTTCACCGTTGAAGATGCAACTGTAAAGGAGATTCATTCTCTTGCAGACAACGGTTCTAGTATGGACGATGTAGCCAATCAGGTTCAAAAGAAGGCAAGAATCGGACCTGATCTCATCAAATACATCGCCAAGACCAAGATAACTGCTTGAAGCTCAGGCAGATATATTTTCTTTTATGCCTCAATAGTTCGCTTACTTTGTTACACCTCTATCTTCACATTGTGCCGCTCGAAGAACTCGATTAGTGCATCTTCTACAACTTGGCTTTGGGCACGCAAACTGCTCTTAGTTTGTGCGGTGTAAATCTTCAGAGTTTTGGCTACAGGTTCAGATAGAGTCAATGTGGTTTTTGGCATTACTTCATAAAGTGGCATTGAGTTTATAAGTCTTACGCATTTAAACATTTAAGTCTCAAAATTGTTCTGGGCGGGAATGGATGGCCCTCAGACGAAAAGCTGTAATGGACGAGCCTCCGTGGCGGGGGTCCTTATTGAACCTCCATCATAGAGGCCCTGGTCTACGAGCTTTACGGGCTGACAGAAGAGGAGATCAGGATTGTGGAGGGAACTATACTCGGCCAGGAATGCGGCCGGGCTCCGCAAGGCGGCTGCGCTTGCGGTCGAGCGTGATCGTGTGGCCGCTCGTGCCGGTCCAAAGCCCTATTGACTAAATTGAGAGAGGAAGCCGCTAGCTCTGAGGCTAAAGCCTCAGTTGGTATAGTAGAGACGGCCCCCGGCTGAAGGCAAGATGGGCCTATCCGAGGATGGGGCCCTACAGAAGGCCCGAAAAATGAAGGCTGATGATCTTGGTATCAATAAGGCCCTAAGAACCGCTCTCCCAATTTTCTACGTCATCTATGAGACTACTTTAGGACTTACGCAGTTGACACCCTCAACAATGAATAATTCAGATATTTTATATATGATCTTATCGCCGGACGAATAATTTTCCGCTTAGACTCGAACCAACTTATTCCCGTCCTAAGTCTTTCTGCC
>JBATEC010000137.1:0-3482 GCA_049663825.1 Methanothrix sp.
CACGCTTCGCAATGACAAAGGAACTTCGATTCATGAGCGAATTATGACGACACTGGCAACATGGGGACAGAAAGGCTTGAACAGTCTCCAAATGCTAACTACAATGCTGGCCAGCTAAACACATACCAAAAAGTTACATATAGAATAGAACCTAACAATATGCATCGATGAGGTTGTTTGATGTCGGATCAGAATTTGGCTCATGATGCAGAGCTGGACTGCGTGGGCCTCTATTGCCCCATGCCCATCGCGAAGACCAAGGAAGAGATTGAGAACATAGAGGTAGGACAGGTCTTGAAAGTAGAAGCAGACGATCCTGCCGCCGAGGAAGACATCTCCCGCTGGGCCAAGCGAGCGGGCCATGAGGTTCTCCGGCTTGAGAAGTCCGGAAATATCATAACTTTCTGGATAAGAAGGAATAAGTAAAAGCACAGAATACAATAAATGAATTAATATGGCAGTGATCGTATTATGAGCAAAATTCTTTACATTCAGACCAGCGGCCTGGATACGCCGGAAAGACTTTACGCGCCTTTTATCCTTGGAATGACTGCCCGAGCTATGGATATAGAAGCCACCATCTTCTTCATGATCAAGGGCATCACCGCCATGAAGAAGGGCGAGGCGGAGAAGATTAAGGTCGGAAGCTTTCCTTCTCTCAAAGAGGTCGTCGACCAGGCCCTCGCCTCCGGCGTGAAGATGTACATCTGCGAGCAGAGCACCCAGCTCCTTGGCATTGCCCGGGGCGACTTTATTGTCGAGGCAAAAATTGCCGGAGCCGGGACATTAAATGACCTGGCGCTGGATGCAGACTCGACTATCAGCTTCTAGGCGGCTGTGTGGCAATCCGAAGAGCTGAACATTTTAATGGCTAGAGGAAATTATGTGTGGAATTAATCTAGACTACCAGTCTGCGTCTCCTGTGGACCCAAGAGTTGCCGAATTTGCAGAACGCTTTCTTTCCTGCGATTTTGGCAATCCTTCTGCTCTGCATTCCCGGGGCCTGGCTGCGAAAGCCGCTCTGGAAGAGGCGCGGGCAAAAGTAGCGGAGCTGATTAATGCAGAAAGCCCGGAGACAATCGTCTTCACGGCAGGCGTCACTGAGGCCAACAACCTGGCCGTCCGTGGAGCGGCGCAAAGGAACGCAACAAAGGGCAAGAAGCTGATTGCCAGCCAAATCGAGCATATCTCCGTGCTTAACCCGATGAAGGACTTGAAGAAGGGCGGCTTTGACCTGAATCTGGTCCCGGTGGACGGCATGGGCATCATCGATCTGGCGGCCATGGAGGGCCTGCTGTCCAGGGAGACGGTCCTCACATCGGTGATGTACGCCAACAGCGAGATTGGAACCATTGAGCCCATAAAAGAGGTAAGCGATCTTGTGCACGAGAAGGGGCAGTTCCTGCACGCGGATGCGTCGGCAGCCGCAGGCAAGATCCCGATCGATGTGCAAAAGGACGGCATCGATCTGCTCACCCTTTCCTCGAACGATCTTTACGGGCCGCAGGGTGCGGGCGCGCTGTACGTTAAACCGGGCGTTCGCATTCAGCCCGTGCTTTTCGGCGGCGGGCAGGAACGCGGCTACAGGCCCGGTACTGAGAATCTCTATGCATTGGCTGGATTTGGCGAGGCGGCCAGGCTGGCTAAGCTGGAGATGGCTGAGGAGGGCGAGCGTTTGCAGGCCATCCGGGACGCTCTGATCAAGGAGATCCTCAAGATTGAGGAGTCGTACCTAACCGGTCATCCGACGCTGCGGCTCCCGCATCACGCCAGCTTCCGCTTCAACCGCATTGAGGGAGAGAGCATTCTTCTCACCATGGATGCCATGTTCAACATTCAGGTATCCACTGGTTCGGCCTGCTCCTCACGTACTTTGGAGCCTTCCCATGTGCTTTTAGCCATAGGCTTAAGACATGAGCAGGCGCATGGCTCCATGATCATGACGCTGGGCCGGCAGAGCAATCCCGGTCAGATACCATTCATCGCCAATGCGGCGAAAAAGACAGTAGAACGGCTGAGGGCTCTCTCTCCGCTATAAAAGGTGAAAACAAAATGGCACAGATTGGTTACTCCAAGAAAGTTATGGAACACTTCATGAACCCCAGGAATGTGGGGGTGATCGAGAACCCGGATGGATACGGCAAAGTAGGCAACCCCGTCTGTGGCGATCTCATGGAGATATTCATTACCGTCAAGGAAGACAGAGTAGACGACATCAAATTCAGGACCTTCGGCTGCGGCTCAGCCATAGCCGTCTCCAGCATGGTCACAGAGATGGCCAAGGGCAAGACTTTAGACGAGGCCATGAAAATCACCCGCAAGGATGTGGCAGACGAGCTGGACGGTTTGCCGCCCCAGAAGATGCACTGCTCAAACCTGGGCGCGGATGCTCTGCATGCGGCCATTAAGAACTACTGGGTGAAGATCGGCAAGATCAAGCCCGAAGAGGCAAAGCCCGAGGAGGGCGAAGAGGGAGAGAGCTGCGAGACGTGAAGTGAGGACGCCAGTTTTTTTTGGAAGCCGGTTCGTTATATGTTCTTTATAACGAACCCACCCCTATTTTTCGCTTTCTGGATAGCTTTCTCGCTCGACAGAGTCTGATTGAAATTATGAATCGTCTATAAATTTATACTATTAGGGCATAGGGGCATTTAGTTCGCGAGGATCTATGGCAAACAACGAACAACTCAAAATTCTTCTTCAGGGTGCAAATATTTGGAATGATTGGAGAAATAAATTCCCTGATGCAAAGATTGATCTCAGTGATGTAGATCTTCATGAAGCGGATCTCCACAATGCAAATCTCAGCGAAGCGGATTTTCACGGAGCGATCTTGTCTAAAGCTAACTTGAGTGGAACAGTCTTAATTAAAGCAAACTTGAGTGAAGTGGATCTACATGAGGCAAGCATCTTTTTTGCAGACCTTCGTGGTGCGACTATATTTGGATCTGATCTTCGCAAAGCAAACCTTATTGGGTCTAACCTAAGCATGGTTCAATTAATTGGAACGGATCTTCAGGAAGCTTGCCTAAGTGGCTGCAATGTATTTGGAATTTCAGCATGGGATTTAAATCTTAAAAATACTTATGCAGAAAGACCTTGGAATTACCTTTTATGACGAACCCTATTTCGCAGTCGATAATATCGAATTGGCACAATTTCTTCATTTGCTTCTCCATAGTCAAAAGATTAGGGATACTATCGACACCATAACCCTGAAAGTAGTCTTAATACTGGGACGCTTTACAGATAAACGAAAGCCCATTCTTGAAGCCATTAAAGAAAAAATTTTGACTCATGGCTATTTGCCCATCTTATTCGATTTTAAAGGTCCCGAGAGACGTGATACAAGAGAAACTATTTCTATACTGGCCCACATATCTAAATTTATTATTGCAGATATAACAGACGCTAGAAGTATTTCGGCAGAACTGGAATGTATCGTTCCACAGCTTCCCTCTGTGCCCATTCAACCCTTGATC
>JBATEC010000138.1:0-14278 GCA_049663825.1 Methanothrix sp.
AGATATACTACGGCACCGGTCAGGCGTTGCCATACTCCCAATATGTGTCCACAGTACAAGAGAGCTTAATGCAACAGACCGCAAGCATCTGATGAATCTGGTTCTTGAACTTGGATCTTGCATTGACCAGAGCCTCGCGAGAACGAGTTATACTTCTCAATTCTCGATAGTCCTTCTGATAAATTCTTGAAGTTTTGATGAGATCATTTGGGCATGATCCCTGCCTGAGGATCATGATGGTTTTTTGGGCTACATGGGAATTATTGATATACCCTGACGTTTCCTATCATGGCACGGCATAGCATAGGCAGAACAAATCTAATTTCATCAGGGTATGAAAATGAATTACTGGCAACCGAAATTGGAGCTCATGGAGAGAAAAGAGCTGGAAGAGCTGCAACTGCAGCGGCTTAAGAGTGTTGTAGAGAAGGTTTACAAAAACGTTCCTTTTTACAGGAACAAATTCAAGCAGGCGGGCATAACCCCGCAGGACATCAAGAGCCTCAAGGATCTGGCTAAGCTGCCCACTACGAGAAAGCAGGACCTGCGGGACAACTATCCCTTCGGCCTCTTTGCCGTTCCGCGAGATGAGGTAGTGCGGGTGCATGCCTCTTCCGGCACTACCGGCAAGCCCACCGTGGTCGGCTACACGGCCAAAGACATCGAGACATGGTCGGACCTCATGGCCCGTGACTTCGTGATGGTTGGGGTCAAGAAGGGCGATATATTCCAGAACGCTGTGAACTACGGCTTTTTTACGGGCGGCCTCGGAGTGCATTACGGAATCGAGCGCATGGGGGCCATGGCTGTGCCTTCCGGCGTGGGCAGCACGGACCGGCAGATCGAGATCATGATAGACTTCGGGGTTACTGTGCTGCACTGCACTCCTTCTTACGCGCTTTACCTGGCGGAAACGGCCAAGGCAAAGGGCGTGGTGGACCAGCTTAAGCTTCGCATCGGCTGCTTTGGAGCCGAGCCCTGGTCGGATGAATCGAGAAAGGAGCTGGAAGATGCCTTGCACCTAAAAGCCTACGATTCCTACGGCCTCTCCGAGATGATGGGACCGGGTGTGGCCTTCGAGTGCCAGGAGCAAAATGGCCTGCACATGTGGGAGGACCACTTCCTGATCGAGATCCTGGATAAGAATGAGCAGCCCTGTGCGCCGGGAGAGCCGGGCGAGCTGGTCGTAACCTCGCTGACCAAAGAGGCCATGCCGCTCATCAGATACCACACGGGCGACGTAACCTACATCATAGAAGAGAAATGCAGTTGCGGGCGCACCAGCAGAAAGCTGCACAGATTCCTTGGCCGGGCGGACGACATGCTCATTGTGCGCGGTATCAACGTCTTCCCCAGCCAAATCGAGGATGTGCTGGTCAGCATTCCTGAGATTGGAAACTATTTCCAGGTGGTCGTGGACAGAAAGAAGCATGGTCTCGACGAGATCAGCATCCAGGTGGAACTCAAAGACGAAGCCTTCACCGGCGAACTCGCGGACCTGGCGAGGATCAAGAAAAAGACCGAAGAGAAGCTGAAGTCGGTGCTCAATGTGAGAAGCAAGATCGAGCTGGTGGAGAAGGGGTCCATACCAAGAACCGCAGGAAAGTCAAAGAAGGTCGTGGATCTGCGGGATGTATTCGCCAAGGACGAGAAAGCGAAGAAATAGAACTGAAATGATTGCTGCAGTATTATTCATGCAGCTATCATTATCATTTTTCCGGTTTTCCTGCCATCCGCAAAATCCCTGCCGGGTTATCGAGTCACCTGACTTATAAGATTCTGCCCGATGACTGCGCTCTCGTCAACTGCAGATAGCAGCTCGTCGTGAATGGAGCTTTGCGAGTAGTAGAGCGTCACCAGCACGCCTGCCTCCTTTGCCGCCTCAATGGCAGGCAAGAAATCGCTGTCACCAGTGACGACGACCGCCTTTCCGATCATCCTGCCGCAGCTGAGCCGCACCAGATCAACAGCTAAAGCGATGTCCACTCTCTTTTGTATAAACTCACCGCCCACGCATCCCAGGCGTCCCAGCTTTACCTCAAATCTGGGAAGCTTACGTAGTGTGTAGACGAACTTGTCCATGGCGGCAAACCTGCGACGCTCGTCCTCCGTAGGTGGGCAGCTCTGGTAGGGCATGCAATTATAGTAGTAGGTTCTCAGCCGCTCATAATTGCCGCAAAGAATATCCGAAAATCCGGCCAAATCGATCTTGGGTTTGCCAAAATCAACATCTAGAATCTTGGTTAAATAAGCTCCATCAATAAATACCGCTGCACGCTCAGCCAAAATTGTTTCCCACCTTATAATTTATAATTACTGCCGTCCGCCCCGAACGGCAGTGGCCATAATCCTAGCCACTCTCTCATTCAATGGTATATCAAAGTTGTGTTTGGTTTAAATCCCGCTCCTTTGGTAACCATTATTTCACGACCGTCTATAAAAATATGTGGTACACAGCCAGCAGATACATTCCGGGACTTGCCGGTGATATTTTATCCTTCGCGAGAGGTCCGACTTTTTCTTTTATGTACCCTTTGTTTCCTGGCTTTCCGTTATCTCCACTAGCTTTATCTCGAAGGTCAGGGTCTGTTCGGAGAGCGGATGGTTGGCATCTAGAGTAATGGTGCTCCCTTCGATCTCGGTAATCTGAACTGGAACCATTACACCATTGGATGCGCATATTTCAAGAGTCATGCCTTCCGCAGGTACTATCTCCTCTGGAAGATCTTTTTTGTCTATTTTAATCACTAGATCTTCCATGTACCGGCCATATGCCTTTTCCGGAGGGATGATTACAGTTTTAGATTCGCCGGGACTCATTCCCACCACTGCCTCTTCAAATCCCGTGATGAGACGGGCAGTGCCCAATTCGAACTGCAGTGGATCGGAGCCTTCTGAGGTATCAAAGAGAACGCCCGTATCGAGCTTGCCGTTGTAATGCACCTTTACAGTGTCGCCCACTTTCGCTTGCGTCATTTTGGTATCCGCCTCCAAATCTATTCGGAAAATGTCGATTTAACATGTGCAGCTTCAACTATTTAAGAGGGAACTATTTGTACCAGAAAGAGAATAGTATAATATCTAAAGCGAAAGCATTCACGAAAATGACATGATAGAATAACAAGGTGAAATTGAGATATGAGAGGATGGAAGTCTGATAGAGGACTCGAAGCGAGAATGCTGCTGACCATGTTCTTGCTGGGCGTGCTCTACCTTGGTTTTTTGGCGGTTTTGCTGACCATGGGTGCAAGTCGGATAATGATAATACTGTTCATGGGCGGATTCATGTTCCTGCAGTATTTCTATTCCGACAAGATGATTCTGTCATCCATGGGCGCGAAGATCGTCACGGAGAGCGAAGAGCCCGAGCTTCATGATATCGTAAGAAGGCTATGCCAAAACGCAGATCTGCCCATGCCCAGGATCGCTGTGGTGAAGACCAACATGCCGAATGCCTTTGCGACCGGCAGAAATCAGAAGAATGCCGTGGTGGCTGTGACGACGGGCATCATGGAACGGCTTGACAATAAGGAGCTGGAGGCGGTACTGGCCCATGAGCTGACTCATGTCAAAAACAGGGATATGATGGTCATGACCATCGCCACATTCCTCTCATCCATGGCCCAGATACTGGTACAGTGGCTGCCGTTCATGAGCGGAGGCAATCGTGATCGCGATTCCGGCAGCAGCTTCATAGTGCTGTTCCTTGTCTCCCTGGTGGTCTGGATAGTGAGTTTCATTCTCATTCGCACCCTCTCCAGGTACCGGGAGTTTGCAGCCGACAGAGGCGCAGCAATCATGACCGGTCAGCCGTCGAATCTCGTCTCTGCTCTGAAGAAGATCAGCGGCTTTAGGGTGCCGACAGAAGACCTGAGAAAGGTAGAGGGGCCGGTCAGCGCGCTCTTCATCACGCCTGCTATCTCCGGCTCGTCCTTCATGAGACTGTTCTCCACCCATCCCACTCTGGAAGCCAGGATTGCAGCTCTGCAGAAGATCGAGATAGAACTGGAGGCATGAGATGGGATTTTTGGACTCCATCCTGGGAAAGACCAAGCTGCCTGAGGCCAAGACGGACAAGCTCTTTGCCATCTCCACTGCAGCCGTCACATTAGATGCAAGCCTGGGCTACAAGGCTGACGGCAAAGCCGCGGTTTGCATCAAGCCTATGGAGTCATCCCGTTATGAGGCCGCCCGATCCGAGATAGAGGCGCTGCTCAAATTAAGCGTCAAGGAAACCGGCACTGAGTACAAAATCCAGCAGGACGAGTACAATTACGTCTGGGTGGTTTTGGCTGACCCGGACTTCGAAGATCTGGTGACGAACATCCAGATGGTCAGCCAGATCCTGATGGAGCAGGGCTTCGGAACGCAGCTTCTGGCTGCCGTCTACCGCTTCCGGGGCGAGGCTGTAATTTACTGGATATATAACTTCAAGCTGGGCTCTTTCTATCCCTTTGTCCCGGCAAGCGGCCGTCAGCGCGACACATCCCGGGAATTTAGGCTGAAAGCTTTGATGGAGAAGGAAATGCCCCTCGAAAAGGACGAAAGCAAGTGGTATCCCATGTGGGGGATGCCGCTGTAGTGCGGTACAAGTTGGTGTTTGTCATATGGCTGGGTGGTGCGCCGCTTAGTACGGTCGCCAACCCAGTGCCACCACATGCCTGCAGTTCATGATGTCGCAGCAGGTCCAAAATAGATAATGGATTTTACAATATCATCAACGATTGAATGGTTCATCGTGTAGGTGGGGAATAATGAGATACAACATCCATCTGATAGGATTCATTCTGACAATGACAATATTTATCACCACTCTGGGCGCAAGCTGCCAGATGCAAGGCAGCACCGGCAAGAACAGCACTCCAGATATAACGACTAAAGAGGCATACAATCAACTCCTTAACACTTCCTTTGAGATGGCTTACCTCGATACGATGATAAGCCTCTCACAATGGGATCAGGACATTTTTATGCCTCAGAATGCGACTGAATACCGGGCCAAGGCTCAAAGCTACATGGTGGATCTGAAAAATAGGAAGTGGATTGATCCTCAATTCGGGAGGCTTCTTTCTATTGCCAATAATGGCAGTAATTGGTCTACGATCGAAGAAGCCAACCTCAGGCTCTGGAATCGTGACTACAACAAGAGGATAAAACTCCCTCCAGACTTCGCGGCTCGCGAGTCCGAGATGGTTTCCAAATCCCTGGCCGCCTGGGAGAATGCCAGAGAGAAAGACAATTACTCCATATTCCAGCCTCACCTTAAGGCCCTGATTGAACTGAACCAGGAGAAGGCAAGATATTGGGGCTACAAGGAGCATCCTTATGACGCCCTCCTGGATGACTTCATGCCCGGCATGACTGTAGCCAAGTGCGACAAGCTCTTTGAAACCATCAAGCCCCAGATCATAAAGCTAACAAGGAATATAAACGGTTCCGGCGCAAACGATTCCAGCAAAAATATCTATGGCAACGCCTACTACCCAAAGGACAAACAGGAGGAGCTATTGAAGAATCTCACGTCTGCCCTGGGCTTCGATTACTGTGCCGGAATTATGGTCAAAGCAAAGAGGAACCCGTCAACCGACATTATCGGGGTGCATGATGTCAGGACCAGCCTTCGATATGACGAACACAATCCGGAGATTGCCCTTCTCGATATAATTCACGAATGCGGTCACGGCATTGCCGAACAGAGGATTTTGGATGAGTACTATGGAATGCCGATAGGAACGGAACCGGGCATGGATATGGCCGAGGCCGAGGCGAGGCTTTTCGAGAATAATCTGGGTCGCAGCAAAGCTTTCTGGCAGTATTGGTTGCCTCAGATGAAGGATGAGTTCAGGCCAAACATGGATAACGTCTCAGTGGATGACATGTATAGATACATCAATAGGCTCAATATTGTCCCTATCCGTATCGATGCAGATGAGGTATCTTACATTCTCCATATAATCATTCGTTATGAGATTGAACGCGACCTCTTCGGGGGAAAGATCAGCGTTGACGATCTGCCGATGATCTGGAACCAGAAGTACAAGGAGTATTTGGGTTTGAACATCACCGATGACGATGACGGCATACTTCAGGACGTTCATTGGGCTGATGGATGCTTCGGCTACTTCCCGGCTTATGCTCTGGCTTCCATGAATGCAGCTCAACTGGAGGCGGCCATGAGAAAAGACCATCCTGACCTTGACCAGAGATTCGCTTCAGGCGACTTCTCCATACCAGCCATCTGGATGCAGGAGCATGTATACAAGTATGGTGCCGTCTTTGATACGCCGCATCTGATGAAGAAGGCAACAGGAAACGAGACCGAGGCTTATGATTTTCTGAACTACCTGAACAGTAAATACGATAAAAAGTAGTTTAACTTGCAGGATCACGAAGGACGAATATAGCTGACCGCGGGCCGGGGAGAGTCTCGACGAGATCTCGAAACAGCGGCAAGTCTCCGGCCTCACGGTCGATCTCGCCAACTTCGCAGAGTTTGCGGTAGTAGCGACCTCGGTAGCAACGGGATGAAACGGAGTCATTTGCCCGGGAATTATTATCATGATAGCCTGGAAATAGGAAAGATTATGGAGAATACTCAGTGGGAATGGTGCTACAGATCGCTGTTATCGACGGCGATCTTTACAATGGTTTGCATCTATGCATTCAGTTTTATTGACGGCATGTCGGGCGGCTATGCTGTCGCGTTTGTGTCGTTCTTCCTTGCCGTTACAGGGATAGCCGTCGCGGCATTATTTTTCCGCCGGGCCCAGGTTATGGATTCCATTTTGAATAGCACGCGGCTTCTTGCCCACTGGATATATTCTTCAGAAGAGGCCGAGCAGAGTGCGAGGCGAGAATGTGCAAATTATCAGGAAAGAAATCGCGCTATGTTTCTCGTTATTGGAGGAATGCTTGTTATCGTCGCACTGGTTATGATGATCTTTGCCGGAGAGGGTGGCTTCATCACCGGCGTATTTCTTCTGGCATTCACGGTTTTTCTATTCATAGTTTCCAGGTTGATGCCTGTAATCGCGCTCAGATATGCACTCGCATCTCCCAGAGAGGCGTATATCGCGGAGAATGGGATTGTTTATGAAGGAGCAATATATCCATACCAATCTTTCTTTATGAGAATGTACGCCGCTGCATTCCATAAAAGAACCGGAAAAAAGCCAGCGGTGCTTATATTTTCCTTCACCCAGTTAGTCGGACTCAATATTCGCTCCTCATTCGACATTGAAATCCCCGTGCCTGAAGGTGAGGAAGAGAAGGCCTGCAAAATAGCTGATAGCTTCATTTTCCTCAACAATCCTTAACAACCCTTGACGATCACCATCTTATACTGCTTGAGCATTCTGGTGAACATGAAGAACGGGTTGAGCCCCATGATGAGTAAATCCATCTTAGCAATTCTAGTGGTCACTTTAGTGCTGCTTTCTGGCTCTGCAAACGCTACATTATCTGTCAAACCAGGAAATAGTATTCAGTCGGCCATAGACGCCGCAAGTCCTGGCCAAACCATTGAGGTGCAAAACGGCACCTTTCGCGAGAATATCAATGTAACCAAACCGCTCATCCTCAAAGGCATGGGCAGGCCGGTTATTGACGCAGGCGGAAAGGGAAGCGCTATTACCATATCAGCTAACGGTTCAACTCTGTTGGGATTTACAGCTACGGGAGCCGGCGACGGTGCTAACGATGCCGGCATCAGGATGCTCTCAGGCGGAAATATAATCAAAGACAATGCCGCCATCAAAAATAATAACTACGGAATTATCCTCTACCATGCCGACAAAAATACCGTCTTTTTAAATACCGTAACAGAAAACAAAAATGGCGGAATCCTGTTGATTCATTCCAACAACAATCAGGTCTGGGGTAACTATGCCGGCATGAACAGGAATGGCATCTCCATGGAATCCTCCCGAGGTAATATCATCAATGCCAACAACCTGACCGGGAACAAGTTGGGCATAAACATCTTGAACGTTAATCTAAGCGATAGCATCATTACAAAAGGCAAAGCTGTATCCATAAAGTATGTCTCCAGCAGCCAGTCGACCACCTACAACATCGACAAGAATAGCACGAGCTCTTCTCTTGGTGCCAACCTTCTCTATCAGAACTACCTGCAGGACAACGGCCAGAACGCGTTCGACGATGGCTACAACCAGTGGGACAACGATAAAACAGGCAACCACTACAGCAACTACGATTCCCGTGAGCAGGGCTGCAAGGATCGCAACAGGGACGGAATCTGCGACGCTGGCTACAGCATTGCAGGAGGACACAACGTGGACAAGCTGCCCAAAGCATCTCCTGACGCCATACTCAGTTACAAGTCCCTGGGATTGAAGGGCTTCGAGCTGAAGATTGAACACAGAACATACATGCCTGGCAGCGATATCGATGTGTTGTATGTGGCTCCAAGGAACTTCTCAGGCTGGGTGGGTGTTATGGGGACAGATCAGCCCAGTGCAAGAGCCAGCCAGAAGAAGGCTCTGTCCTATCAGAACCTGGCAGGCTCATCAGGCATACTGAAGCTAAAGGCTCCTGACGACAAGGGGTCCTACATTCTTCGCATGTACAACATTACCGGCGGCGAGGAGACGGCCTCTTTAAATTTCAATGTCGGCATACCAACCATTACTGCAGCTCCGGCCTCAGTAAACACATGCGAGCAGATCACCATCAATTACACAGGGGCCCCTGGTTATGAGAATGACTGGATAGCCATGTACGAATCCGGATCATCCGACACCAGTTACATCACCCGTCAGTATCTGGATGGAAAAGAGAACGGCGCTGTGATCCTGGATGCTCCCGATACGGGTAGCTATAACTTCAGGATTTTTGAGAACGATAGTTACAATCGGCTGGCCATCAGTAACGATGTAGTGGCTAAAACCCGAAATGGCACCAAAGTCCTGGTCTCGTCATATCATGTTGCACCAGGAGGTACAGTTACCGTAACCTACTGGGGAGCACCTGCGGAAGGTACGGGCATTATCGGCATGTACGGCATGAACCGGCCCGACAAGTTCCCGATTGGCAAGAGGTCTATTGGCAGCAAAAACTGCGGTAGAATGACCTGGCAGCTTCCCTCCAGTCCCGGGCAGTATGACTTCAGAATGTTCCGCTCTGACATCACAGATTACAATCAAGGGGCCTACCAACTCCTGGGCCAGAGCGATGTGGTGACCGTAAGCTGAGTGACTTAGGAGTCGATAGCTTTCGCAGTCCCTCGCATGTTGAACTATAAGAGATGTTAGAGCCTTTTGAAGGACCACTGGAAAAGACGACAAGAAAGAATATGGATCTATTCTCTGAGTACGAATTGGGCAATATCAAACTCTCCAACCGCATGGTTATGGCGCCGATGACCCGTTGTCGTGCGATTGAAGGGAATATTCCGAATGCGCTGGCAATTAAGTATTACGAACAGAGAGCCCAGGCAGGTTTAATCATCACGGAAGGGTCGCAAGTTAGCCCACAAGGAGTTGGTTACGTTCGCACTCCTGGAATCTATTCTCCGGAGCAGGTTGCAGGCTGGATGAAAGTGACGAACGCAGTTCATCAATCAGGAAGCAAGATTTTCCTTCAACTTTGGCATGTAGGAAGGGTGTCACATTCCGATTTTCTCAACGGAGAATTGCCTGTTGCGCCTTCTGCACTGCCTGTTGAGGGCGACATACACACATCTTTTGGCAAGAAGAAAATAGGAACACCGCGTGCCCTCGAACTCGAAGAGATACCAAGCATCATCGATCAATTTGGAAAAGGAGCTTTTAACGCAAAAGCCGCTGGTTTTGACGGCGTCGAAATCCATGGAGCCAATGGCTATTTGCTGGATCAATTCTTGAGAGACGGTTCAAACCATAGAACGGACAAGTATGGTGGTAGTTTGATGAACCGTGCACGTCTTCCGCTTGAAGTCGCAAAAGCTGTTATAAATGTATTTGGGGCAGACAGGGTTGGATATCGAATTTCGCCCCATTTCCTGAGAAATTCAATGTCTGATTCAAATCCTCATGAAACCTTTTGCCGTTTTGCCGAGGAGCTGGATAAGCTTAGGCTTGGATATCTTCACATGATAGAGCAAGTTGGCGGGCCTATGCTTGTGGCACCTGAGGCGCGATTTGCCTCGGCCATTCGCGAGAGCTTTAAGGGAACGCTCATTCTAAATGGGGGTTACGATGCAGAGAAAGGAAATGCTGCCATTCAAAAAAGTGAAGCGGACCTTATCTCGTACGGCTCGCTTTTCCTGTCAAATCCGGACCTGCCTGAACGCTTTAAAAGGAACTCCCCACTTAATACACCAGACATAACGACTTTCTATGCCGGTGAAGAAAGAGGCTATGTCGACTACCCAGCACTATAACTGATTTAGCAATACTATGATCAATCCAAGAATATACGGCATCTCCCCCTTTTCCGTGGCTGTCATTCACGGTGGCCCGGGGGCCGGGGGCGAGATGGCAGAAGTGGCGCTGCAGCTGTGCGCCGGCCGTGGCATCCTGGAGCCGCTGCAGACTGCCCCTTCCCTGCAGGGCCAGGTCGAGGAGTTGAGAGGGCTTTTGGAGGAGTGCGCAGATCTTCCCGTCACATTGATCGGTTTTTCCTGGGGTGCGTGGCTTAGTTTTATCCTGGCTGCTCGCTATCCGGCCATGGTCAAGAGGCTGGTTCTGGTAGGAAGCGGCCCCTTCCAGGAGAAATACGCTCAGAGAATAATGCAGACGAGGCTCTCGCGCCTGCCCGAAAGGGAACGAATCCAGATAGAAAGCATCTTTGCCATACTGGATGGCACAAATGAGGTGGACTTTGATAAGAAGAATAGGGCACTCTCTTTGATGGGCGAGATTTTCTCAAGAACCGACGCCTTTAATCGATTAGATCCAACCGAATGCAAATCGAAGAAATTGGACGACTCAATAACACCCTGCAATGGAGATATCTATCAATCTGTCTGGAATGAGGCCTCGGTTTTAAGGCAGACAGGAGAGCTGCTGCAGTTAGGCAAGAAAATCCTCTGCCCGGTTGTAGCCATCCACGGGGATTGGGACCCGCATCCAGCAGAGGGCGTCAGCGAGCCCTTGCAGGCTACCCTGAAAAGCTTTCAGTTCATTCTGCTGGAGAACTGTGGGCATAAGCCCTGGACAGAGAAAAGGGCAAAGGATAAATTTTACTCCATTTTAAACGAGGCGATCGATTTCTAGGCCATCTCTCTTGCAGACTTCCAGCAGATAACCCTGCAGCGACCTCTTGTAACCATTCCGGGCGGCCAGCCTCTGTATCTCCTTCATGACACCGCTGCCGTACTGCATGGCCTTCTTTTCATATTGGGCAATTGCCGGCGACATATACCGCTCGGCTACAGTCCGCAGCGGTATCTTGCGCACTCCATCTCTTATCAGCATTTCCGGAGCAATTGCCCTGGCAGCTGCTACTACTCTGCAGTCCATATAGGGCAAGGAGAAGCATGTGCCATGCATCCCGGCCACGGCCTGATCTCTGGCCAGTTGCCGGGCAAGCCCCAGAAAGTCCCTCTCCATATCCGATGCTAGGGTTTCCGTCTGCAGATAGCGGGAGTACCCACCAAAGAGCTCATCTGCCCCCTGCCCGGCCAGGATGCGCCTCTCGCCATGTAGCCCTGCCCATTGGCAAACAAAATACAGCGTCGTGGCAATGGATGCATTTACCGGATCTTTCTTTGGAATGACGGCCAAGACCTGGGCCAGGGCCTCTTCGATTGATGCAGGATCTATTAATTGCTGGTGAAGTGTCAAGCCAAATTCCTTTGCCGCCTCACTAGCACGCATGAGGTCATGTGAGCCGGCAATTCCTACCACAACGCACTCTCTGCCGGCCAGCCGGGCGACCAGTGCCGAGTCCACGCCTCCCGAGAGGGCCACAATGCCGTCATCGCTGCGAAGCTGCACGGCAATCCTTATGGCCTCATCCAGATCCATGAGCGGATAGTTGGGGTCCACCTTTCCCGTCTCTTTGCCGCTGCAGACCACAGCACCAGCCGGGCAGTCTCCCGGCATGATCCCGAAATGATCGCGCGCCTTGCAGTCATTGCATTCCAAAAAGAACTCGCCGCCAAATCTGCAGATCGCAGCCGGATTTTTCGCGAGAATTGCACCGGCGTCGCTCTCTTCCAGCCGCTTTCCCTCAAGCTCCATCCATCCCTTAACCTTTAGCGAAAAATCCATAGATCTTGATACCTCTGATGCACTGACTCCAATGTTCTTGGTTCCTTTTCGAATCTCGCTCGATTCAGCCAGCAGCTTTTGTCGTCTTCTCTCTCGGACCAAATCCTCAACCACCAGCCTGATATCGGACTGCCAGTTAATGTCCTTCATCTGGGTATTTACATTTTTTCCGGATGAGATGATATAGAAAACGTTTTAACTTGTTGATGACCTGGCTGACATTTGATTGAGAATTGGAGGCTTCCCGTGAAAAGCATTGCATCAGATTGCCTGGAAAGAGTGAGAAAGGAAAAGCCGCTCATACATCACCTGACTAACTGGGTGACTATTTACGATTGTGCCAATATTGTAAAGGTATTTGGAGCCTCTCCGGTCATGGCTCATGCCAGAGAAGAGGTCGCCGAGATGGCAGGCATATCTTCCGCTCTGGTTTTGAATATCGGGACGCTGACAACTGATTTTGTCGATGCCATGATACTTGCCGGAAAGAGTGCCAATAAAAAGGGAATACCAGTGGTACTTGATGTCTGTGGAGCTGGAGCCACAAAATTTCGCGATGATAAATGCTTTGAGATCCTGGATGAAGCAAGGGTAAGCATCATAAAAGGCAATTCCTCAGAGATCGCTCGCATAGCCGGGGAGAGCGTTTCTACCAGGGGCGTAGACGCTTCGACTGTTGAGATGGATATGCAGGATGTGGCGAGAGAGCTGGCCAAAAAAAGGAATTGCACAGTGGTTATCACCGGCAAAGAGGATATCGTGGCTGATGGAAAAAGAGTGGCATTGGTGAAGAACGGCCACGGCACGATGGCCAGTATTGTGGGCACGGGATGCATGGCCGCATCGGTAATTGGCACCTTTGCCGCCGTGGAAAAAGACTTTGTTGCCTCATCTGTAGCCGGTCTTGTCTGCTACGAGGTTGCCGCTGAGATAGCTGCCGCAAAGGCAGAAGGGCCGGGCAGCTTCAAAGAAAAGCTTTTTGATGCCGTGTACAATCTTGATGCCGAAACGGTAGAAAGAATGCAGAGGGTCGAATAGTGAAAGGATACTACTTCATAACCGACTCTAAATTGAGCCGCGCCGGGAACTTGAGCGATGTGCTGCAGGCCGTAGCATGCGGGGTGGAAGTTGTCCAGTACAGAAACAAGAATGCAGAAACCCGACAAATGTACGAGGAAGCATTGCGGCTGCGGGAGATATGCAGGAATGCCGGCTCGATTTTTCTCATCAACGATCGGGTAGACATTGCACTTGCAACACAGGCCGATGGCGTCCACCTGGGCCAGTCGGATATGCCGTGCCTTGCAGCACGAAAATTGCTCGGCCAGGAGAAGATAATCGGCGTTACTGTCCACAATCTTGCCGAAGCCCTGGAGGCAGAACGCATCGGGGCCGACTATCTGGGAGTCTCACCAATCTTTCAGACTGCGACAAAACCGGATGCCGGAATGCCGGCGGGCATCAGACTTATCGAAGAGATCCAAGCCCAGGTTGATATCCCCCTGATCGCAATTGGCGGCATCAATCATAGCAATGCCGCCAAGGTCGTCAGAGCAGGAGCAGACGGCCTGTGCGCTATATCCTGCGTTGTCGCCAAAGAGAATGTAATGGAAGAGATCATAAAGTTTCAGGAGATTTTTGCGGCATGCAGGTGAGGGATCTAGGAATTAGAAGAATTATCCAGATGCAAATGCTCCTCTGCGTTAGTTTGTATCTCTGGAATTTAAAGGCGGCATTTGCAGGGCAGCGGTTGCTTCTATGACCTGAAAGCCTACTACACTTCATTTGGGCCACGACTTTTCAGCCATGGAGACCCCGCCCGGGAAAGGCGCCCATGCCCAAAACCCGGACCGGGGTTTCAATTGAGCCACGACTTTTCAGCCATGGAGACAAGAGAGAAAACAGGAAAAACTCACGGGCCAAAAGAGTTTCAATTGAGCCACGACTTTTCAGCCATGGAGACTAAGTTTGGAATTCGCAAAGGAAGTTATCGATAATTTGTTTCAATTGAGCCACGACTTTTCAGCCATGGAGACACTGGGATCGGATGATATTACTTCGAC
>JBATEC010000139.1:0-18165 GCA_049663825.1 Methanothrix sp.
AAAGAGAGCATTGGTGATTTTAAGAACTCGGGTAGGACTTGGAGACAAATATTTGCTTATCTGTGCTGATGGCGGGGGAAGCAATGGAAGTCGAAACAGAAGCTGGAAATTCTTTTTGCAGGACTTGCAAACCGGATATCGATTTCTCACTTTAGTTTTTCGCTTGCTTCGGATGGTTCGACGATAATTTGCACCGGTTCAATTTTTATGTTGGATGTCGCGATAGCCGTGCCACCTGGCACGGTATTTATTGCCTTCACAGAAATTCCACTGACATCTATATCTAAATTATTAACTTGGCTGCGAATCGAGCCTGTATTGGCTCTTGACTCATGATTCGTGCCGGAAGTAATAGCAGAATCTACTTTTTCTTCAATGGCATTTCCGAAATCATCATCAATATCCATCCTGCTCTGCTTTTCTTGCCCATTTCCAGTTATCTCAATATTCATGGAGTTGCTTTCATTCACTCCCTCATCTCTCTGAACATCGTCATAAACGATAGTCCTTTGTTTAACGGTATTTATCGCTTCTATATCCTGCACTTGCTCTTTGCAATTAGCTCCCATCATGGCGATTTCTTCATTAACTGGACGAGAGGTGGGCATATCACCAAAATGAGATGACGAAATGCGTTCTGAGGTGGGGAGGAAGGCTGGTTCGGGATGCATCTCAGAAAACTTATCCTTATCGCTATTGAAATTTGATTGAAGCTCTTTGTAACTATTAAGAGCAGCTAATGTACTCGATGCTTGACAGAAAGATATACCTAACAGAAGGCAAAGCGAGAGCGAAAGTATTCTGGCGACCAGAGCCTTATTTAGCATCATCTTATTACTTTTGCAGGCCATTCTCTTACTCCACAAATCCTTTCAAATAGCACATTAAGCACTGCATCTATTTAGTTTTTTTATATTTTTAAATTTAGTTATAGAAATAACTATTTGGATATAACTGTAACTAAAATATACTATTGTCTATTAATAGATTTAAATAACTATAAGATTATAACACAATCCCTAAAACGGCTACAAATGATTGCCTACTTTTTTAGGATTTTTCTGTTGTTCATGACACAATTTGTCACTCTCTTAAAGCAAAGAGCATCGCCAAGATGCGCATAGAATCTTTGTTCGTGCCTTGCGAGCTTTGTGTGCTTTGTGTGCTTTGTGGTTGATAATAATATCCAATATCAAATCATGATCTCGCTGATTCACCGCAAATATAACAAACAACACAAATATATCACAAAAAAGGGCGATATCTCACCTTCTCCTCAGCACTATCTTGTCTCCTGTGGCCACGCTCTTGAATATCTCCAGCCCCTGTGTGATCTTTCCGAGATGGTTCACAGACGAATAAGGTTGGGTCTTGCCGAAGAATATGCAAAAGGCAGGGCCAGGCGACCAGTAGCATATGTCGCCCGCGACTGCTGAGGGTGAAGGATTCTCATTATCCATCTGCAAAGGCACATCAAAATAGACCTCTTCGCCCCAGAGGTTGGCTATGCCCTCCATGGGCAGCGCCTTAAAAAATGTCTCTCTCATCTTGGGATTCCTTTCATCCAGCTTTGCCAGGGCCTTTCCCTTTCCTATAATCTCGATCTCTATGGTTCTCATGAATTTCAGCCTCCTTAATCAACATTCGTCCTTTATTACTTTCGCCCCGCGCGGCAAATCTACTCATAGCCACTAATACTACTATGTTTTAGACCGCCCGGCCAGACTCTTTTGACTACTCCCGGCGGGCGGATTCATCCCCTCAAGGATCGAAGATCAATCTATATATGACTATTTTATAAAGGTGCAGCGTTGTATTTCGTGAGGCAGAAGCGTGTTTAGAGAGCATTCGTGGCTGAGATTCGATTTATTTTCTTTTCAGCCGGATATGCAGTCGGTCTGAGTAGTTGATTTTCAGACGTAACGCCAGATCCCAGGCCACTCGCGCTCCGGGCATATCCTGGTCTGTGCCGTAGGCCATTACCCAGACCCTTTCCTTTGCCAAAGCTGGGATAAGGTCCTCTAAGAGTTCAGAGGTCCAGCACCACGGAGCTTTGCCCAATACAAATTTGAGGTGGACATTCCTTTTGCGGGTCCAAAAGTCGAGATGGAAATTCGATCCGCGCTTGGGGCTAACTACTGCGTAATGAATCTTTTCCAGGATATCTTCTGGAATGAGATTGGTGCCATTGGTCTCAATGTGAATCTCCTTTCCACGATTATGCAGCAGAGATATCAATTCAGACAGCGGCCTCATCTGAAGGGTAGGCTCTCCTCCCGTGATGATTACTCTCTTGCCCTGGATGCTCTCCAACACATCCGGAATGGATAATTCCCTGTACGACCGATCGTCTGTATCGCATCCCAGGCAACTAAGGTTGCAGCCGGCCAGCCGAACGAAGGTTGCCGGCTTTCCCATGGCCGGGCCCTCACCCTGTATGGAGTAAAATATCTCTATCAGGCGCATTTGTATCTTATCTCATCCCTTCTGAGATAAATGCTCTCCTTATCTGCTCTACAGCATCGATATTAAGAAGGTCGATATCAGGCCTATCTCCAATTTATAAAAAAGTTTAGCTAAGTCTTGGCCAGCACAATCTCCATCGAAGACACATTCACTGTCTTGCCGTCCTCACTCTGGATGGCCTCCGTGCCGATGGTTATGTTCTTGACGATGAGATCAAGCATAAATCTATTTCTGGTGATCTCAGCCGCATCCACTGCCCGGGAGATGGCACGTCCCCTGGCCTTCAGCGTTACTGTGGAGACCGGCTTGTTGAACTGGGTCATTACGGCAAGAACATAGTTCATGACTGGTTTGTCACCGATGAAAATTACTGCATTGTCTTCCATAGCATCGCCCCTTCACTCTGGGTTTCTTGGGCAGGTTATTAACACTTTCTCTCCAGTATATCGGCGAAGGCAAAATTGGGCTTGACCGCATCGATCTTCACCCGCAACTTCTCGCCAGGCTGAGCTTTGCGCACAATGATCGCGAAGCCTTCCACCAGGGCTACACCGTCTCCAGATTTGCCTAGATACTCTATCTGCACGTCCAGCATATCGCCTCTTCTCACTGGGCTTGTGAGCAGCTTTTTCGCCACGACGTAGGTCTCCGCACTCTCTTTTCGGGATGCAAGCGGTGAATGGGCGTGAACGGATGAGAACTCCTTTCGAACCTCGTTTAAATAGTCAGGGAACATGTCGCCCTGGAAGACCTTGACCACAAAATTTCCCCTCGGCCGCAGCAGCTTCTTGGCAATTTTAAGTGCCGAGCGGGCTAAGTCGATGGATACGGCGTGGTCCCTGTGCCAGGCACCGGTGATGTTTGGCGCAGCATCGCAGATCACCACATCCGCATCTCCGCCCAAAGCCTCTTTCACCAGATCTACGGTGCTCTCACTGGTTATGTCCGCCTTAAAAGTCTTCACGTCGGGGATGGGCGCTATGCCCTCCAGGTCAACGCCCACAATGCTGCCACCAGAAAGCTTGGCCGCCACCTGTAGCCAGCCGCCGGGTGCAGCCCCCAGGTCAACCACGCTGTCCCCTCGCTTGATGATGTGAAACTTCTCATTTATCTGCAGCAGCTTATAGGCGGAGCGGGCTCTATAGCCATCTTGCTTTGCCTGCCAGTAGTAGTAATCTCTCTGATCTCGGGCCATCTGATAGATAGAAAGATCGGTCCTGGGATAAAGATTTGCCCTACATTGAGAGCGAAGGCGTTATAAACCGCGCCACAGACCTAATCCTCAGCGAGAGAGGAAGGGCGGCTGCCGCTGGCCAATTCAGGCCGGTGTGGAAAGTCCCCCCACCACTGGACACACAGACATCCCCTGAGGATGTGGGGCGAGAGCTCCGGCTCTGGCACAGAAACGAGACCGCTCCGCGTTAAGGCGATGATGCCGCGAGGCTGAGGTCGCGCGGGAAGCGGATGAAACGGCGAAACCCTGTGGGTGCAAGCCAAAATAGAGCTGAAATCACGGACGTCCAGCCAAGCTCGGGTATGGCGCTAAGCTGAATGCCGTCACGAACAGAAGGGGGCTTACTCTCCTCACTCGTTATTTATCTGAAGATTTTCTGCAAATGATGGTAAGTAGGAATCCTCGACAGGGGCAAAAAAAGAATGCTTTTTAGCCCCTATCTCGTCCAGACCGATCCGCTAAATCCGCCTGTCTTGGAAATGGCTACCAATTTGTTATTGGACGCTATCTGGAGGACCAGATTACCGTTCTGCATTACGCTTCCCTTGGGAACGTCCGACCAGTCTGCGTTGATCATATTGCCGCTGATGGCACCACGCATGACATTAGACCAGTTGGGTGTATTGGGGTCCAGCTCGCCATACCACCAGACAGTTGTTCCTAACTGGCGAACATAGTAAATGCCGCCGTCATCGCAGTTCCAGACTCCGGTCAGATCTATTAGAGCCGGCGTGCTGCCGGGAATCGTTCCACCTGGACCCACCTCGCCAGTACCCATATCACCAGTACCCGTGTCGCCGGGAGTCGAACCACCGGGTGTTGTGCCTCCGGGTGCCTGAGCCTTCTGGAAGGTATAGCTGGCCAGATAATTGCTCCTGCCGCTATTGTCCTTGAAGCGATCATAAGAGTCCACCTTAAGTTGATCGCCGGCGGGTTTTATGACCAGAGTGGTCTCCGAAAATCCGGGATCAAAGACAGCGATCAGAGTATCGGCACCACTGAGTATGTCAGAGGAGACGTCGGGTGCAAAGGCCTGAGCCTGCACAGTCCCCCAATCACAATCAGTGGGGTGGCACTTGCCCCAGGCCTGTACCTGAGCGTTGGTGCCCGTGACGGCAATATCCAGGCTAGTGATGCCTGCGGTATTGGCATCCGCATTTGTCCAGGAACCGGCAAACTGAGCCATACCGGCAAGACCGCCGGTGGCAGTCAATAAAAGCAGCAGGACTGCTGCCAGGAAAGGATAAAGTAATCTCATATTTTGACCTCGATGACGTTTTTTTTATCTCATCAGCTGTCCCCTATCTTTCTCATAATGGGAAGTGCTTCCAGATTACCGAATTTTTTCAGCGGTTGAACTTCGGCGATCATGCCGGCTGCACTGATGGGAGAGTTCTTCTGGAATACGTCGCTGGATGCATAGTTGCTTCTGCCGCTGCCGTCCGTGAAGCGAGTGTATGACTGCACCGACAGCCTGCTACCCTGGGGCTTGATGAAGAGAGTGGTCTCTGAGAAAGAAGTAACGAATATTGCCATCAACGCTCTCGCCTGGCTGACCAGATCGGAAGAAACATCAGGAGCAAAAGCGAAGGCAGTCACATCTCCCCAGTCGCAATCGGTGGGATGGCACTTGCCCCAAACATGCACATCGGCGGAGTCGCCGGAGATGGCAATGCTCAATTTAGTTATTCCTCCCGTATTCGTGTCAACGTTGCTCCAGTCACCGGCAAATTGGGCCAAGCTGGCGGTACAGGTGGACAGCGAAATCAACAATAACAGACACGCTGTCACTAAAGACAGGAAAATCTTCATATTCTAACCTCGCACGAATAATCCTTTTTAACAGTAGAGCTTCTTGGTATAAATTATTTGGCATATCTCAAGCGGCTCCATCGTGAGCCATTGATCCCACTTCTTTAGCAAGAAATTAATGAGGGATTTTCGGACATTCAGCAGAAGCCAAAGATTCTGAGATTTTAATAACAACTAAAAAACGCCAATAACGAGCCCAGGATTTGCTACAGGAAACAACCAACTATTCTGCAAATATTAATAAGACAATGATCTATACACACGCAGAAAACGTATAGAGTGTGATGGTGCATGACAACAGGCAATGAGCTGGCACTGGGAATGAAAGTGCTGATTGTAGACGACGAGATCGATTCGCCCACTGCAGAAGGTCGATCAGTGCGCGCTCTGGTGGATGAACTTGAGAAAGGGGATGCCACGGTGACCAAATCGGACTCTGCAGACGATGGGAAGTCCGTCATTCTCTCAGACCCCTCCATCCAGTGCACCCTTATAGACGGGAGCCTTGACGATGACGACACCCAACACAACAAAGCCAGAGAGCTGCTCAAGCTGATACGCACCTGAAATATTCACATGCCGGTTTTTCTCATGGCCGATCGCGGAGGTCTGCGAGTACTCCTGGCACACCCCCGGACATAACGGCGGAACGGCGTTCCTCAAATCACCAGTAGGCAGAGCATTCTTCCAATACTTTGGAGAGAATCTGCTCAGGTCGGACCTCTCCATATATGTGGGAGAGCTGGGCTCTTTGCTGGACCACTCCGGCCCAATAGGCGAGAGCGAAAAATATGCAGCTCGCATATTTGGAGCAGACCACTCTTACACTGTGACCAACGGCACCTCCGCATCAAACCGCATCGTCTTCATGGCCAGCGTCACCCGTGGCGACCACGTCCTGGTGGACAGGAACTGCCACAAGTCCATCTAGCAGGCACTGATAATGACCGGGGCCATTCCAGCCGATATGAAGACATCCAGGCGGCACTGAAGCTGGCAGAGTACGACACGTTAGAAGATGGCTCTTACGTAGCTACCGTAGAAGGGCTTCAAGGTATAATCGCCATTGGAGACACTATCGATGAATGCCGTAAAGATCTCATTGAAGTGATTGATGGCTGGATTGCGCTACGACTCCGATTGGGCGATTCGATACCGCCAATAAAAGGGATCTCAATTAACGTCTCAGCGGAGCCGGTAGCCAGTGTTTAAGCTGATTCCCATTCCCAGGCGGGAGCTAATCAGACGGCTCAGAAAGTTGGGATTCGCAGGCCCTTATCCAGGTTCCGACCATGATTACATGGTTAGGGACGGTGTGTATGTAAGCATACCAAATCCTCACGGCAGCGATATCAGCGTCAAGTTTCTCTCCATCATTCTGAAACATAAAATTGATCCAACCTTCCTCTGTCCAAGATCCCGTTGTCGGCCAAAAAATGGCCCTACTAGAGGCTATGGCTCTTCAGCCCCAAAATCTCGTCAGCCTTAACGCCCACCAGCTTCCAGACGGAGCTTTTCTCTCCGTGGAGCAAGACCTCCACCGGCTCCTGCGGTGAATGGCCTAAAGCGGAGAGGACACTGGTGGAGAGAGCTTTGCTTTTTATCAGATGCACAAACCTCTCCCGCACCGCCCTCTTTTGCCCGGCGTCCTCCACCTGCACCAGCCGTCCAGGTAGCGCCACGAAGCTGAAGGCGGAAAGATCAGGAGAAAAGTGCTCAATCTCCACAGTCACAAAAGGATTATCCCTAAAGTAATGCACTTTTTTGCCGTAGTTAGTGGAAAGGAAATACATGAACCGGCCATCAAACACATAGAGAAACGGCGCTATGTAAGGATGCGTCTCGCCCTTAAAAGCAATGCGACATACATATTGCTCCTCCACCAGACCATCGTATTCCGCCTTTCCCATGCGGGGCATTTTGAAGATTTCTTCGGGCATTTCAGTCTCCTCCGAGAAGGGCTGCCTAATAGGTTCCGTTTGATACATGAAAAAGATTTCGAAGAGATTACTTTCGCCCCGCATGCATATCGGTTATAACCTTTAGGTTCACAGATAAATGCCAATGGTCACCCTGGAGAAGATTGCCCACCTGGCAGAGGAGTGCAAATTTGACTCACTTGGCCCGGTTCAGAGTCCAGCCGTGGTGGACGTGGACGCAAAGAAGCTATGCACTCTGGGAGAAGGCACGCGGCATGATGTATGCGCATCCACCTTTTCGCCGCGTGAGGAGCCTCTGCCCGGAATTTGCCATGCCTTCACCCAGGACGGCAGATGCGTCAGCCTCTTCAAGACCCTTTACACCAATCACTGCACCCATCAGTGCAGCTACTGCACCAATGCTGCAAACTGCTGCAGCAAAGCAAAAGCCTTCTCCTATACTCCGGAAGAGCTGGCCAAGATCACCCTTTCCCTTTACCTGTCGAATTATATTGAAGGGCTCTTTCTTTCCTCAGGCGCAGGCCGTGATGAAGGCAGCGTCATGGAAAAGATGATAGAGACAGTGCGGCTTTTGCGCCAAAAATTCGCTTTTTCCGGATATATTCACCTCAAGGTTCTGCCCGGATGCTCCCGGGCTCACATCCAGGAAGCCGTAGAGCTTGCGGATCGGGTCAGCATAAATTTAGAGGCGGCATCTGCCTCGCACATGAGCGAGATCTGTGCTACCAAGAACTACGAGAGCGACATACTGCAAAGGCAGAGATATATCCGCGATATGAAAATGAAGCCCGTGGCCGGCAAGAGCATTCTGCCTGCTGGCCAGACCACACAGCTTGTGGTAGGTGCAGCCGGAGAGAGCGATGAGGAGATATTCAAAAGAATCCTTTATGAGTACAACGAAATCGGGGTGAAGAGGGCCTATTACAGCGCATTTTCCCCTCAGGGGGGCACGCCCTTCGAGAACAGAAAAGCCCAGCCGCTGTGGCGAGAGCACCGCCTCTACCAGATGGACTGGCTCTATCGTGTCTACCACTTCCAGCCGTACGAGATCCGCCATGCTTTCGATGAGAATGGGCTTCTCTGCAACGCCGATCCCAAGATGGCCATCGCCGGAGAGTTCATGGACAAGCCCCTGGACCCAAACACGGCAGCATTCCGTGAGTTGCTGAAGGTGCCGGGCATCGGTCCCAGGAGCGCGCAAAAGATTGTAGCCTTTCGCAAAAGGCAGCCGATTGTGGCTAAAGCAGAGCTTGCAGCAATGGGCATCCGGATCAAGAGAGCCGCGCCCTTTCTGAAGATCAACGGCTGGAGAGATACAACTCTGGAGATGTGGCAGGATTGAATGTTCCGGACAACTTCCTCTACTACCTCTCCCTGCATGAGGACTGCAATGAGAGGCTTCTTGCCAGAGCGGAGCGGCTGCGGACAGAGGAGGTGGAAGTCTGCATTTCTCCAGAAGTTGCCCGCATAAAAAAGATGGTCTATGCCGTTATGGGCGAGACGCACCGGATGAAGGCATTTGTGAGACTGCAGCCCATGGGCACACAGGTGCTTTATGGCTCTTTAAAGCCCAGGCACAGAATAGGAGAGCACATCTGCGATCACTTTGCCCGCAGAAACCCCGGGATGATAGTAGTACTGGGAAACATGAGAGAGAGCTGGATCTCGCTTTGCTGGGACGGCAGGATCTGGCGGGACCACGGCAGGGGATTGAATGAGAGCCTGGAGAAGCTGAAGAGAATACTGCATGATATAGAGAAGGAGACTGACCAGCAGGTCCAGGATGTAGAGGGCCTCTGGCAGGTTTACTACGACAGCCAGTACTGTCCGGAGAGAAAGAACCTGGCGGCCTTTCACAGGCACATGCCCAGAAGAGATCAGCAGGCTGCGGGTCTGCGGCTGGTGCAGAACAGGAAAAATATAACTCTAGAGGACTTTCTGAGCGATTGAAAGAGGCAGTTTCAAAAAAAAATGAATATAATCTTACTGTCGCCTCTTTCGCAGTGCTACCGCTGCCAGACCGATCATGGCCATAGCCGAAAATGCCAGGAAACCGGGTTCCTGTTTTGTGGCCTCCGCAGACATTGTAGCGTTTTCGAATTCTCCGACCCCCATCTCTGCGGGCCCGGCAGCCGCTTGCTCATTGACGAATGCTCCCGCCTTCGTTCCTCTGGCTGCCATACGCTCCTTTTCTCCCATCATCGTCGTGGCATTGAGCTGCACAAAGTCCTGACCCTGGCCGACGACTGTGGAATTGCTCCAGATAAGGACATCCACAACGTAGTTGTACCTGTCCGGAACAGTGAGGTTGACGCCCCGAATGACGGTCTCGTCGGGAGCGATTATTCCGGTATTGCTCCACTGCTTGTCTGCCACCAGCTTTGAATCGATGTCGGTGGCTTTAATCATCAGCCTATAATCCTGGCTGGGCTTGGCTCCAAAGTTGGTCACGTAGATGTCGCTCTGGATGACTACTTTATCCTCAGCCGCCTTTTGCACCAGGAAGTCGATGCCGTCGATCCTCAGGCTGATCGCCTTGCTGTCGGCGGGAAGGTCCTCAAGATTGTAAACCGTCCTGTATCCCCTGTCAACTTCTTTATCCTCCTCAAAGAGAATGGCCTCCAGACTGTAGCCGCCCTTCTTGGGCAGCGTCAAGGTCGAAGTGACATTAACGGTCTTCTCCGGCGCGATCTTGCCGATAAATGTCGTGGTCTGGTTGACAAGGAAGTCTCTATCTGTACTGGTGGCCTTTAGCAGCAGAGATGTGTTTTTGCTGATCTTGGCAGCAGGCCCCTCTTCGGAGTTCTTGATATAAGTCGTGACCTTCAATTCGATCGTCGATGTCTTTATCTGACCGGGAACAATTTCCAGGTTCGTGACCGACAAAGGCTTTATTTCCGTTTTTTCGGTGCAGCCGCTCAAGGCGGCCACAGAAATCATAGCCAGCAATATCAGCAATGACGCAGCCTTATTTTGGAGCATAATCTTACCCTCGCTCCCAGTATAATCCTAAATCTATTTAAAAATTTGGCATAATAGGTTTCGTTTCGTTCAGGATTTATTCCGTCATTTTTTCTCTTGCGCTCTTGTGCCGAAAATGCTTCCGCTCTTCGAAGGCAGGAAGCTTGCTGCCACTGCCAGAATGGGACCCATGATCAGCCCCGAGCCTGCCAGAAGAGCGAGGGTTCCAATGACTGCCAGAAGAGCTCTTTGCAGTATCCCCGCCTCGCCTCTGGCCAGACGAATTGCCGCCACGCCTAAAAAAGCATGCAAAACGGCTATGGCCGCTGTGATGTACACCTCCTGACCAAATGGAGCGCGAGTGAGATTGAAGACCATCTGGGTGAAGACGGAGGCACTGCTGGCCAGGAAGAAAAATCCGGCCAGCAATCCAGCCAGGCAAAATGATGTGCGTCGAGAGCCGCGCCAGAAGAACAGGAGAGCCAATATCTCGGCCACCAAATAGGGAATGAGTATAAGCCCCAGACTCTGGCCCTCCCAGAGGTAAACGGATATGAGCCGCAGAGGCGTGGTAATCCTCTCAGAAAAGCTTGACTCTTCCCGGTAGCCCACCGCCAATCCATAATGCCCTAGAGTGCCATTTGGCCCGTTTATGCCAGATGCGATATTATTAGTAGAATTGCTATAGACCGCCGCGTAGTAGCGGGCCGATTTTGGAGCGGATATGTTTATCTCCGCGATTTCTTTGAAACTGCTGGGCCCGAATGGCTCGTAGACGACACCGGCAGCGCTCTTGCCGTCCGCAGCCATCATTTTCAGGCCTGAAGCTTCTCCCGGCAGGAGAAGGGACGTGGCCGACTGCCCCGGTGGCAGACCGATCGTATTCAATCCCGGACCCAGGAGCACCAGAGCGGGAAGAAAATCCCCTTCTTTTGCATCGGATGACTTGAAAAGGGAGAGATAAATCCGCTCGCCCGCCTCAAGATCGAAGCTGTAGTAAGCTACGCCGCCCTTCTCAAGAGAGCCATAAACCGCCCAGGACTTACCCGGATCCGATATGTGCATGGCTGAGGAGATGTTATCATTTCCACCGGCCATGAGGGGCACGTGGGCAGAAGACGGAAAAGCCAAGGAAAGCAGTACCAGCAGAACTGCGAAGTGGATGGGGCTTGGTTTCACAACGATGCTAAACACCCGATCGGTAATCAATATTTCGGCTCTTGATTCGGGCAAGAGAACATCATGAGACTGCGAAAAGATTATCATTTATCCCGGCCATAACTTCGCTATAGAAAAGAGTGGAGGTTAAGTTATGATTCAAAAAAATGGGGCAATTCTGAGCCTATTGTTCATAGCAACCGTGCTGTGCATTGGCTCCGGCTTCGCCCAGGATAGCGGAGCGGCAATAATTAGCGTGAAGGATGCGGCAAGCGAGCTGGGCCTCAACGAATTCGCTGCGGCCATGGACGGTGCAGGAATGGCGGATACTCTGAATAACAATGGAGTGCTCACATTCGCCACAGGATCCTTCGTGATCTTCGCGCCCAGCGACGAGGCCTTTGCAGCAGTCATTGATGTTGATATGAACGCCATCAAGGAGAATGCCACAGAGCTGAAAAGAATACTCAGCTATCACATCGTCTGGAATGACGGCCGCTTTGAAAACATCTCCGAGCTCTCATCAGCCAAAACAATGCAAGGAGAGAATTTAACCATCGATATTACACAGGGCTTGAAGATAAATGGAGCAAATGTCACGGCGTCCCGAAGCTACGACAACGGCACCATCTATGTGATCGACAAAGTACTGCTGCCCAAGACCGTTTCCAGCCTGGGTATAGCTGATGCGGCCAATGATCTGGGCGCCAAAAAGTTCGCGTCTGCAATCAATTCCGCCGGCCTCGCAGAGACGCTCAACGGCCAGGGACTGATGGGCTTTTCCAGTTTAGCTGCCGGGCCCTTTACGGTATTCGCACCAAGCGATGCGGCATTTGATAATGCCAAAGCAACCCTTGATGCCATCAGCAAGAAAGATGCGGGCACGATGAACCTTCTGTCATACCATATAGTGGATGCCAAAGACCTGGCTAACTTGACCGACAGCAATTCCGCCAAGACCATGCAGGGAGACTCACTGGCAGTCGATCTAAACATGGGCCTGGTGGGCGGTGCCAGTGTCTTGAAGTCCGAGAGGTATGCTAACGGCATTGTCTACGTCATAGACCAGGTGCTTGTGCCCATAAGGCTCTCCGTGTGAAGCAAGAGAAATATTCTATATTTTTTTTTCAGGATAGGGGAGCTGATTATCTATCCGGTTTTTAGACTATTGGCTCATCGTTTTAGAAAAGAACACTATCTATTAAGCGGGCACTTTATCGATTTCCAGCCGGCCATCCCTCCTAAAATAACGCTCAGTCTCTTCCAGCCCCGAGCCCTCAGATAGCTGGCCGCCACCATGGACCGCATGCCGCTGCCGCAGAATATGCATACATCCCTGTCTTTGGGCACCTCGTCCATCCTCTCTCTTATGGCTGTGATGGGAATATGCACTGCGGCGTCGATTTTGCCGTCTATTAAAAGCTCGCTATCGAATCTGACATCCAAAATCCATGAAGGCTCATCCTCATCCAGCAAGCGGCATAACTCTTGCACCGTTTGGGTTCTGATCGCCGCCGACTGCAGTCCGGACATGTGCCAGCTCAGCATGCCTCCCGCCAGAAATCCGGCGATATCATCATAGCCCAGTCGCAGGAGAATGACTGCTATGTTCTCGACTAAATTGCCCTCGCCTACGAGAAGAATGGGCCGGTCATAGCTGAGAAACCAGCCGGCAAAGCTGGCCAGGCCATCCAGCCAGATTGATTGAGAGCCTGGAACGTGAGCGGCACCGAAAGCCAGCTCCTGGCGCGTATCCAGGATCTGAGCATTATGCTTCAGGGAAAGGTCAAAAAAGCTCCTGGCATCCAGTGGCCGGGGAGACGGTAAAGCTCCCAGAACCGGCCTGCCTTCCAGATTTGCCTTTTCCATGCGGCTGAAGTAAGGTGGCCTATCCGGCTGGCTCTGCAATACTGAGGCCACAAACTGCTCTTTGCTCGTTACCTGCAGCCGTGCATTGTGCTTTTTCTCGATACCGATGCTGGTCCAAATGCGCTCGGCAATTAGCTCGCCGCAGACTGAGCCGGACCCGTGCGCCGGGCAGAGGATGACCTCATCGCCCAGCTGCAATATTCTGGAAAAAAGGCTCTCGTAAAGCAGTCCGGCATTTTCTGCCGCCAGATCTCTGCCCAGCAGATCGATTCTGCCCACCTCTCCTGCAAAGAGAGCATCCCCGCAAAAGAGCATCCAGGAAATGCCGGCCGGATCACGCAACAGATAGCTCATGCTTCCCGGAGTGTGGCCGGGCGTGGCAAGGGCCTCTACCTCCAGGCGGCCTACTCTCCATTTCTGACCGGCGGTGACGGGACGTCCATACTGGTAGTCCCATTGACTGTCGGCATGCCAGACCTCCGCCCCAGTCCGGGCGGCCAGTTCCATCGATCCTACAAAATAATCCTCATTCCGGTGCGTCTCCAGGACGTGGGCAATCCTCATTCCCGCTCCGGTGGCCATTTTTATATAGTCATCAACGTCTCTTCTGGAATCAATTACGAGAGCCTGGTTCTTGTCGCCGACCAGATAGGAGTAATGAGCAAGGCCTGCTGAAACGATCCGTTCCAAGAGCATAATGGTATTACACCTCGATTTAGCTATTGTTTAGCGATGATTTTTGCAATTAAATACATCATCTGCGCTGAGAAGAGCCGGCTTAGGGGGATTTACATCATAACTTCCGCCACAGCAATTCAGCCAGCCATCTGCAAAGCTCCTCTTAGAGTAGCTATTATTAATGGCAAAATTTTTGGATATATGATATGTGCCGATGTATTCCTCTTCGATCTCCATGGCCGGATTTTTCCAGGCACTACCCATAGTATAGCCTGCAGAACCATCGCCGGAAAGCACCCCGATATTGACCTTGCCGCTTGTGACGGTTTCATCGATCTGCATCTGAGTCGTGTCGGAGCTGATGCTATCGTATTCGCCCTGGCTGCTGCGAGAAGAGACCGCATATTCCCTCTTCCCTGAAATTTCCTGGGCAAAGCCTACCTCGTGGCTCATGGAGGTACCTGAATCGGCATTAGCAAGCTCCGTTCGGCTGCCAATTCCCGTGCCAACGGCAACAGGATGGGATGAATAGTAGCCGCTTCCTGCGGTTAGGTCCACCGGAGCGCTGGTGATTTTGTTTTGGCTTATTAGAGTGATAGATGAATTGTTGTAAGATGAATCGCCTTTTATAAAATCATCAGAAACTTGATCCTGAGAAGCTGCGACAACGACACCTGTCGCCGCAAGAAAGATCAGGACAGAAAGCAATATGTTTACAGTATTCTGCATTGTTGTGGGCACCATTTTAAGATCGAATGCTATGTTTATATTTGAATCGGTCGGGGCAAGGCAATTAGTTCATAAATTGAGCCTCCAGAGGGTGTAATTGAGAAAAGCGGCAAAGCTAACCCAGAGAAGGTAAGGAACGAGAAGTAGAGCTGCCTCTTTGCTGATGTGCCAAAACCGGATGATGCATTGCAGTATGAGAAGCCAGAGGAATACAATTACTATGACTGCAACTAGAGGCGACTGCAAACCAAAAAAGGCGTAGGACCAGAGAATATTGACCAGGAGCTGGCAGGCAAATACGCCAAGGGCAATTTTGCTGTTAGTGCTGCTTATTCCCTTTTGCCAGATCAAGAAAAGAGACAGGCCCATGAGAGCAAAGAGAATGATCCATACGCCAGAGATGATGGACCCCGGCGGCGTAAACCAGGGCTTTTCAAGGGTTGTATACCAGGTAGTAACTGAGCTTGCGGTAAATAGCGAGCCCATGACTCCGGCCAGCTGGCATATAGCTATGCATAAGATAAGCCTGGCAATCTCCCCTAACTTTGTGGAATTCATCAGCCATCACTTGCCTTTCTTGCGCGGCAAATTTTAGAAAGCCCTTGCTTTTTTAGCCTCTATTGGATATATTTATTTCTGTTCACTGTTTTGCGGTGGCGGCGGTGAGGCTGGTCACATTCGATTTTGTGAAGAAGCCGTCAAAATCTCCATATCGATGAATATACTCTAAAACCAGAAGAGTATTTTTAGAGGGCTGGCTGAAGATCTGTCTCAGCCCTTCTTCAGGAGAGCCCACCAGATCGAGTAGAAACTCCATTCCATCTTTTCGCAGAGCCTCTACCGTCTCAACAATTTCTTCCGTCTGGAAGGCGATGTGATGGACGCGAGGGCCGAAGTTGCTTATGAACTTCTCAGTGGGCCCGGATGCTTGCTGGCTGATAAAAGGAGTAATCCCGGAGGTGAAGACCATGGCAAAGTCCGAAGAGGAAAGGCGGGCTACATTGGTGATGGAATTGAGACTTTTCACATAAATTGCGAAATCAAAATTGTAATTGGTAAGCCGCATGAACTCCAGTATGGCAGGATCGCGATCCTTAGCCCTGACCCGGGTGGCGGCATGATCCAGCCATCGAATATTGCCGATATTAGAGGATCCGGCAAATGAGCTGGCGGACGAGCCGTGCGTTTGCATATTCCAGCCGAGACGCGGGCTTTCTGGAGAGGAATAGACGCCACGTTCTCCCTTCCATTCTATAAACCCCAGCGAGTTTCCGGTGAACTTGGAAGGCATTGTCTGGATAAAATAGTAGTTGTCAAAATCAAGGATCTCGCTCTGGAATTTTATATTTGCCTGGCTTTGCAGGGACACATACTTTTCGATATCGTAGGTCTCAAAGACAAAGGTCTCCAGCCGAGTGTTAGGCAAATTGCGGGCCTGTGGGGCGGCATTGAATTCATGGAAGGGATTGCCGTCCTTTAGCCTGGAACGGATGAGGAAATCTGCCGAGCGAAACCTGTCCGAGCCTGGGACTTTGAGAACGCAGGTCTTATGCGTTGTATCCATAAATGCCTCCTGAAACTGAAGGCCGCTATATCTGATGAGCTCCTCGGCTGCTGCTTTTTGCAGATGCTTCTCGGTGTTGATGATTACGGCCTGCAGCCCTCCCACCAGGCCCTCCAGTCCGGAGAGCTTCCGCTCTTCCATGACACGGGCCGCTCCTCTTCTCAAAATTTCATCGCTGTTTTGCAGATCCATATCTATTGCCACCACCAGATTTTAGGCTTCTTTGTACCACATTGTATGAGTCTCGTCAATCTCTTCATCTTCCGCACGCCAAAAGGGGTCAACTATGCAAATGAACTTTAGAATAATGTCTCCTGTATTTTGGATATGCTGCCAGGAGCCTGGCGGAATTAAGATGGCCTGGCCGGCTTGAACCGGGGCCTTCTCTGAGTCGATGTGCATCTCACCCACACCCTCCAGGATAAAGTAGACCTCGCTGGAGGTTTTCAGCCGATGAGGAAGAGATGCGGCACCGGGCTGCAACATGGCATGGGCGATGCTGTAGGGAAGATCCAGCCCATCCCGGCCAGGATGAAGAAGCTCGCAGATAAGAGTATTATCAGCCGCGTGAAAGTATCTGCATTTTGCCAAATCTTTGAGGATCATTTTATTGACGTCCTTCCTTTGCCCATTGCACTCTGCTTGTCATTACTACTACAAGGAGATTTTTATCAGAGCACTTTCAACTTGTTTCTGATGTGCCGCAGCAACTTATGCAGACATTAAAATCTGGAGAGCAGTATTCTATGGATCCGCATAATAGATAACCAGATTCTTTCCGTTCGAGAGAATTGATGAGACAATCCAATCCACCAGGTCAGGCATACTGGAAATTATACGCGCCAGATGGGAAGAGAGTGGATATAAAGCCCCCTCCGATGAATGTATTTTCAAGTCGTGCAGCTCCAAAATTGCATCATTGATGCTCTCTTCGAAGACCGAATAGAGGTTTCCATCCTCGTTTAAAGAGAGGCCGTCAATGATGTGTACCTGAATATTCTCACCTTGAGAGTCGCAGGTTCGAATGCAAAGAGAGGCACGACTGTCTGCCAGCAGGATGAAAAAGTACCTTCCCGGATGCTCAAGAAGATCACAGTGCAGATTTGTTCTGTTGACCTCAATTCCAATTCGTATCATACTCACCCGGCCCAAACCGACGTCATGCACATCTGTTAACTATAATCTTAAATAGTTACCATTTATAGGTTATATATTTTTTGGTCAGACGGGCTTTGCATCTAAACTCGATTTTGCAACTAAAGTCTAAGACTTGAATCTAAAGTGACAAACATATTCAGTGAATTGGTTATATTCTACAGGGAGAAATTTTGTACAACACTGGACGAATATAAATTAGTAAAACGTGTTGCTATTTGGATTTCATGTTAAGTTTCCAGGCAGAAAGAATGAAAGGTTTTATCTTCGAAGCGCATAAAGTAACCTACAGCCGGTGGTCGACATGTCTTTGACAAAGACGTTAAAGAGTTACTCTAAACGCATTATCGATTGGCTCAGCATTAACCTGTTTAATGATAATCTTATTTGGGGATTAATGACTGCATCTGTTTTAATAATGATAGTTGGCATTTTTTTGTCCGCCTACATTGATGCAGAGGATATTATCTCCATTGGCTTAGTTTTTGGTATTATCACAATTACGTCAATCATTATAAAAGCGTTTCTAGAAATACGCCAGCGAAATGTTAAATATCAGTAGATATCATCCACATTAAGAGGTCGAATGGTGCCTGATC
>JBATEC010000140.1:0-13891 GCA_049663825.1 Methanothrix sp.
GCGGGAGGGATTGTTGTTGATATGGATGGTGGGGTATTGGTATGTTAATTTGGAACTGTAACACTAGCCGCCGCGCGCATGGCCTCTTCCAGAATGCCACAGAGAAGGGACAAATAGATCACACACCGGACTTCAACGTACCATCGAAGCTCTTCAAGAATCCAGAGATGACACCTATCCTACATGAACTGGTAACGCTATCTGCATTGCCCGTCGCTGGAATAGAGAACGATTTCTCAGTAGATTCTACTGGATTTAGAACAACCACATTCAACGCCTACAACGGCATGAAGCACGGCCAAAAGAAAGAACATCAATGGGTAAAAGCTCACCTTTGTGCAGGCGTAAAGACAAACATCGTCGCAGCTGTGGCAATCACAGATAGTAACGGCGGCGATTCGCCTCAGTTCGGGCCTTTGGTAAAGAGAACCTCAGAAGGCTTCACCATTAACGAGATATCTGCTGATATGGCTTATTCATCAAGGCTTAATCTTCAGTTAGTGGCTAACGAAGGTGGGAAGGCATACATCCCTTACAGGAAAAATGCCACTGGCAAATCCAGAGGATCATCTCTTTGGAGCAAGATGTACCACTATTTCCAGCTTAACCGCGATGATTTCATGGAGCACTACCACAAGCGAAGCAATATTGAGGCCACCAACGCAGCCATCAAACGAAAGTTTGGCGAGACGTTGAAATCCAAGAATCCAACGGCCCAGGTAAACGAACTACTGGCAAAGATCATAGCATACAATCTCACAGTAGTTATCCATGAGATGTATGAGAATGGGATACAACCTGAGTTCTTGCAAGGAGGATTATGTTCGCACTGAGTGTTCCTAATCTGTTATCCTTTTTTTCATGGCGAAATCTATTTGGATGTAGACGATCAAACGATGATCAAAATATGATTCGCATAAAATGTATTAACCCTAAATGCACGGCACCAAGCGGTATTTTCGAGTTCGACGACTCGAAGATAGGGGCCGCTGGCCCAGCCAGTTTAAATGAGCCGTCTGCGATGAGGTATATTATTAACTGCCCTTTCTGTAATACAAAGAATATGGTTTGGCTAAAAAGGTCCGTTTCATCATTTTATGGTTTGGATGCAATATTCGTCAAAGATGAACCACAAGATATTAGATGAAAATGCCTGTTCCCCCCATAATATCTGGAGAAAAGGTTCCAGATGACGTTTCACAGAAAATCCTGGATGAAGAAACGGAAGAGAAGAAATTTTGGAACAGTGTAGCGCAAGACATTGAACGAGGAAAGGTCAGCAGGCACCTGGATGGCGCAAAACAAATTATCAATTTAAATGGTGTTCTCCTTGGAGTATATTTCGCTTCTATTTCGTTTGGGTCGCTTGATGAGCATCTAACAATTCGATCATTCTGGGATGTGCGTTGGATTGTGCTCGTTTTGCTTCCTGCTATTGTATGGGCGTGGGGACTTTGGATCGCGGTGCATGCACTTGAACCGAACCCATATCCTTACAAGACAAATGATCCAGGGTTGACCAAGAAACGATGGGGTGATGAATGCACCAACTTATCGCAATGTGTGTGGAAGGCTAGATTATCTTTAGTTATCGGGTTTATATGTATGATTTTTTCCTTCTCAATATATTTATATTATATGTGCGATCCGTAAATCATCACGACTCGCGCCCAGCGGCAAGCCAAAATTCAACTTCTGATATAAAGTTGACAAGACCCATCACCAAATCCAACAAACTTTATATAAAACATCCGATATTAGTACTGTTTGCATCTAAAATATCGTGTCTGCAACTAAAGTAGGGCTAAAACCTGACTTTAGATGCAAAGCCACCTGAGACATAAAGTTCAAATAGTATTAGGATAAATCAGTATTAAAAAAATTATCTGGAAATAACGAATGGCAAGAGATCCGGGTCTTCGAGAGCCATCTGAGGGGATGGATGCAGCTTTCCCGAAATCCTGCTTGAATTAACCAGCTTAAATGAAGGGGGAGTATAAAACGTCAATGTTGATACCTATCGGCATAGTAATGCTGAGCGGCGCTGTAGGCGGAATTGTGAACGCGCTGGTGAGCGACAACGGCTTTGTCACGCCAAGTGAGGAGACCTCGGGCGATGTGGTCATCATCCGTCCAGGCTTTGCTGGAAACATAATTTTAGGAGCCGTGGCCGCCTTCATCTCCTGGGGACTTTACGGAGCCTTCAGCAGTGTGGTAATCTGGGGATCGTCCTCGGGAATGGGAACTGCTGAGATTTCCGTCTCCATCTCATCCATTGCAGGAGCAGTCCTGATAGGGATAGGCGGAGCCCGCTGGCTGACCAACGAGGTGGACAAGAAGCTTCTGCGGACGGCAGCGGTCACGGCAGCGGCCTCCAAGGCGTCCTTCGATGAATCCCAAAAAATTGCCAGAGCCACCCCGGCCCAGGCCTTTAATATCGCCAAGAAGATGTACAAAGAGGGATAAACTAAAGACATGAATGGGCCACTACGATCACAGAGTGCATGCGGGCAATGCTGGGGACGTCTGGAAGCATTTCCTCCTGCTTGAAGCGGCAAATTACCTCCTCGACTCCGACAGCAGCCTTGTCTATGCGGAAAGCCATGTGGGACGCCCCGGGTATGCCCTGAGAGCGCCCGGCGATTGGGAGGGCGGAATTGGCAAGATCCAGCCGCATCTGCCTTCCCTTCGAAATTTTTGCTATTTTGATATCCTGGCAGATTTGAATCAACAGAGCCTGATACAGGGCCTGGGGATTTATCCGGGATCGGCCCGCCTGGTCATGGAACTGGCCGAAAGGAAAAGGGCAAAGCTACAGGCCGAGCTCTGGGATATTGATGCCTATGTCATAGATGCATGGCGGCAATATCAGCAGATCGCTCTTCATTTAGGTGACGGCTTTTCGGGAGTCATGTCTCTACTGGATCGGCAGCCACCAGGACTTTTGCTTATAGACCCACCATTCATTGATCCCTCCGAGGCGATCTCTGCTGAAAAGCTATTTGTCGCAGCGAAGGAAAAGGGCTGTACGGTGCTCTGCTGGTATATGATGGACAGAGATGCTCTTGCGTCAGACAGTATCACTAAATTCTCAATCGAGTTTTCCAAAATAGAACTGGACTGCGGACGAGCGAGAGGCTGCACAATCGCATTGGCCTGCCCCAACGACTCTCTGAGACGCCATTTGGATGGAAGAATAAAAACCTTCATAAATACAATGCAAAAATTTTCATCCGGTTCATCGAAATCGATATAATACATGCCGATTGACTCAAAGAGAGGACTTTAGGGGGCTTCTAGATATGGAAATACCGCTGCTTGGAGATATAGCCGTCATATTCGTGCTCTCAGTATTAGTCCTGTTCATCTTTCACAAAATCAAGGCGCCTACCATTGTGGGCTTTCTGGTTACAGGGATATTGGCAGGTCCGCAGGGGTTGGGGTTAATCCATGCCGCGGACCAGGTCGGCGTCCTGGCGGAGATCGGCGTTATCCTGCTGCTTTTCACTATCGGCCTGGAGGTATCATTAAAAGATCTGCTGATTATCAAGAAGTACGTATTGGTAGGCGGATCGCTCCAGGTTGCCTTGACCACCCTTGTAGTCTTTGCCATATTGAGATTTCTGGGCTGGCCTGAGGGAACGTCTATCCTTCTTGGTTTTCTGGTATCCCTCAGCAGCACCGCCATAGTGCTGCGCATAATTCAAAGGAGTGATGAGTTTTATACCCCACAGGGTCGAACAATTCTGGGCATACTGATCTTTCAGGATATTGCGATAGTGCCCATGATGCTTATAACGCCACTCCTGCCGGGAGTCACGGGTGGTGTGACCGATTCGCCTCCGGTCATTTTGGCCAAAGGTTTGGGCCTGATCTTCATTGTTATAGTAAGCGCCAAATGGATCGTGCCAAAAGCGCTCTATCATATTGCCAGGATCGGCGATAGAGAATTATTTCTGCTCAGCTTGGTTGCAATATGCTTTGCTGTGGCCTGGCTCACCTCTTTGGCAGGATTGTCCCTGGGGTTGGGTGCTTTTCTGGCAGGCATTACCATCTCCGAGTCGCCCTACAGCCACCAGGCCTTTGGTAATGTACTGCCTCTGCGAGATGCCTTCACCAGCTTCTTCTTCGTCTCCATAGGAATGCTTCTGGATGTTAATTTACTGCTGCAAAATCCGGTGTATATCGTGCTACTTGCCGCGGGCATCATGGCATTAAAAGCTCTGATCGCCGGCTTCGTGATAGCTCTTATCGGGCTTCCACTTCGCATAACAATTCTCGTTGGTCTTGCCCTGAGCCAGATCGGGGAATTCTCCTTCGTTCTTTCTCAGGTCGGTCTAGAGTATGGTCTGTTTTCGGAAGAGGTTTATCAGATATTTCTAGATGCAACAGTGCTGACCATGGCTGCTACATCCGTCATCATCGCAATATCTCCGAAGGTAGCTGATGCCGTATCGAGGCTGCCGCTCCTGCATAGCCGGAAATCCTCGAATTCCTCAAAGCCTGCAATAAGCGCAAATGTCGAAGCCACGAAAGATCACCTCATTATTATAGGCTATGGCATCAATGGCAGAAATGTGGCAAGGTCCGCAAGGAGCGAAGACATACCTTATGTAATTGTGGACATCGACCCGCAGATTGCTAAAATTGAAGCAAAAAACGGCGAGCCGATCAGCTATGGAGATGCGACCCAAGAGACTGTTCTCCGATATAATGGGATCGATAATGCAAAAGTGATGGTGATAGCAATCTCGGATCGAACGGCAACCCGTAGAATAACTGATCTTGCCAGAAGATTAAATCCAGATATATATATAATTGCCAGGACTCGCTACATTCAGGAGATGGAAGTTCTGCACAATCTTGGAGCAAATGAGGTTATTCCAGAGGAATATGAGACCTCTGTAGAGATATTTAGCAGAGTTCTGAAGAAGTACCAGGTGCCAAGTGGACGGATCGAGTCCTTTATCGACCATATCCGGTCAGATGGATATGAGATGTTCCGAAGCATTTCCAGGGAGCCTTACTGCGATTCAAATCTCAATATGACCAGCGGCGAGATCATCACTCTTAAGGTTAGTGAAGGGGCCCCGATAGCGGGAAGATCCATCGGAGAAATCGGGCTAAAGGAGAATGGGATCACTCTGCTGGCAATACATAGAGCTTCACAGACCGTTGATGATCCCGATGAGGCAGTTGTGCTTTTGCCGGATGATGTGGTTGTCTTCCTTGCGTCCAATACAAGTATATCGCATGTAGAGGATTTGTTCAGGAATAGCGCTGGATCCGAGATGATTGAACCGAGAAGGCTAATCTCATGATACACCAAATAATAGCTATAATGTCCTCTTTGAGACAGACTCAGAAAAATCTGGAAAAAAAGAAAATAAATAGCAAGGCAGATAAAAATGTGCCGAAGGTAGAGGAAAAAGAGAATCGATGAATCAGATTGCGTTGTGGGAGGAAATCCGGACGAGATGGCCCGGCAAGTTCCGGGAGCAGGAGCGCTTCGTCTTTCAGGAAATCCGTCCAGGTAACCGGATATTCGTGGGCACGGGCTGTGGCGAGCCTCAATATCTGGTCAGATCTCTGCTAAATTTCGTCAAGAACCAGCCCAAAGCCTTTCTGGATGCCGAGCTGATCAACATAGTTACACTGGGTGTGGCACCCTACACGGATGAAAAGTTCAAAGACAATTTCCGGCTCAAATCCTTCTTCATCGGAGACAACACCCGAAAGGCCGTAAACCAGGGCGGAGCCGACTATACACCCATCTTTCTCTCCCAACTGCCTGCTCTGATCAGGTCGGAGAGGATACCTCTTGATGTGGCCCTCATCCAGACCACTCTGCCGGACAAGGACGGCAATATGAATCTGGGCGTCAGCGTGGACATCGTCGCAGCGGCTGTGGAGAAGGCAGGAATTGTGATCGCTCAGCCCAATTCATACATGCCTGTTGTGGAAGGAGACGGCTGGATTTGCATAGATGATGTAGATTATATCATTGCAAAAGATGAGCCCCTGCTGGAGTATATCGAAAATGTGCCCGGCGATATTGCTCAGAAGATAGGACGGTACGTGGCCCGTATCGTGGAAGACGGCTCTACCATCCAGGTGGGATACGGCAGCATTCCCAATGCAATAGTCTCCAGTCTGCAGGGAAAAGAGCACCTGGGAGTGCACACGGAACTGCTCAACGACGGCATTGCCGCTCTGATGGAAAAGGGAGTTGTAGATAACAGCCAAAAGAGCATCAATCCGGGCAAGAGCATTGCCACCTTCTGCATGGGCCGGCGCCATACCTTCGATTTCCTGTGGGAGAATAGCTCAATAGAGTTTCATACTATCGATTACACCAATAACCCACTCATCATTGCTCAGAACAGGAAGATGACGGCCATCAACAGCGCTCTGGAAGTCGATCTCACCGGACAGGCCACTGCGGAATCTTTGGGGCATAGCTTTTACAGCGGCATCGGCGGCCAGGCAGACTTCATGCGTGGGGCGGCCCTTGCCCCTGAGGGAAAGACCATTCTTGCTCTGCCCTCCACAGCGCAAAGCATGGGGAGAGATGCATCTTCACCGAGAGGACAGCTTGTCTCCAGGATTGTGCCCTTCCTGAGTGAGGGTGCGGGAGTCACCTTAACGAGGGGCGACATTCACTACGTCGTCACTGAATACGGCATCGCCTACCTGCACGGCAAAAGCATTCGAGAGAGGGCCATGGCCCTCATCTCTATTGCCAATCCATTCTTCCGGCTCTGGCTGATAGAGGAGGCCCGGAAGCTCTATCTCATCTATCCGGATCAGGCCTTCATCCCCGGCATAAAAGGCGAGTACCCTGAGGACCTGGAGGTTCATAAGACCACAGGCAAGGGTTTACAGCTGCTCTTGCGGCCGATCAAGATCAGCGATGAGCCGCTGCTCAAGGATTTCTTTTACTCACTATCCGATGAAAGCATGTATCAGAGGTTTATCTCCGCCAGGAGAGACATTCCCCATGAATTGCTGCAAAAGTTTGTGGCTGTGGACTACTTCCAGAAGATGGTAATTGTAGCCGTAAAGGAGGAGGATGACAGGGAGTCGATCTGCGGACTGGGCCAGTACGGCTTGAACAGCGATACGTACACGGCTGATGTAGCTTTAGTGGTGAGGGACGACTGCCAGAAAAAGGGCGTGGCCGGAGAGCTGCTAAGCTATCTGACCTATCTTGCCAAGAAACAGGGGCTCTTGGGCTTCACAGCCGAGGTTTTGGTCGGAAATGAGCCTGTCTTCAGGCTCTTCAAAAAAATGGGCTTTGATGTGAGCAAGAGAAACGAGGATGGAGTATATGAGATGTTGGCCAGGTTCAGATAATATTAATCTCACGGCAGATGGCTGCAAGATCCTGATCGGCACCTCATGTTTCTCTGACAATCCTCATGTTTCTTTGACAATATAGTATCTCAGAGAATCGGAATCCGCCGTCTTAATATACATATCGCCAGCCAAAGATACGTATTTATTCTTGCTCAATGTGATGGGATTGTCTTTGTTTTTCATCGAAATTTGACCGTAAGCAATATCGGAGATCACCAACTTCCCAAAGGATGCGCCGCCCTTGACTGAGATCGGAGAATTGGAAATCTGCCAGACTCCGTCTACGGTGGCCAGGTTCTGATCAGCGCCCCTAAAAGCATTTTTAAAGTGAACTGCGATGACGACCATATTTTTCAGATCTCCCATATCTTCTTTGTAGATGTAGGTCTTATCTGCCATGGTAGCATTGTCCTGAGAAGGATGTATGATTGCAGAGTGCACAAGATCGCCATTCTTGGACAGCTCCAAGTAGACGTTATTGCCGCCGTCAAAGGAAATGGACTTTATGGCAAGCTCATAGCCCTCTTCCAACTTCAAGGGAGTGTCGGTTGTGACAGTCTTCTCAGTATCATGATCCGCGAGGATTTTCAATAGCTGCTCTTTGTCCAGAGCACTTTTGTCTGTGGACTTATCGAAAAGGTAGCCCTTCTCGGAATCGGATTCAAGGTCGTTATAGCCGAGGCTATCAACTCCTCTTACATATTCGGCAAAGCATCTCTCTCCCAAAAATCCAATAACTTTATAGGATCCCCAATCCTCAAATTCGAAGTTGGTTGTCATAGTTCCGGTGGTGTATGTAACACCATCGGGCTGTGCAAGCTTGCCATCGGTGATGGTCGTTCTCAGCGATTCAGTCTCAATGTCGTCATCGATATCATAGTAGAAACCGGCAAAATTGTCCGCAGTCCAGGCATATCTATCCGTTGCCACGGTACCCCTTATTTCATATTTGCCCGGTTGTGTGATCTCCTTGTAGACATAATATCTGAGGCTATCGGCATCCGCCGTCTTGATTCCTATGCCGGGCATCAGGGAGACATGCTTGTTCTTGCTGAGGGTAACGTCGTTGTCCTCATTGTTCATGGTGATGCTGTCGGCAGTTATGGTCTGGATAGTCATCTTATCGTACTTGGTGCCATCAGACACATCCAAAGCCTCATCAGAGAGCTGCCACATTCCATCTACGGTTGCCAGGTCTTGATCTGCACCGCGGAAGGCGTTCTTGAGGTGAACCGCGACGATGACCACATCCCTTGAATTGCCGATTTTTTTCCGGTAAATGAAGGTTCTATCGGCCATGGTTGCGCCATCCCTGGACGGAGAAATCTTCTTTGTCATTAGCTTGGCACCGTCCTTGGAGAGCGTGAGTGTGACAACGTTGCCGTCTATATCAATTGAATCGATAAACAGCATGTAGCCATCTTCCAGCGTGAGTGGCTTGTCGGTGGTGATGGTCATCTCAGTATCGTCATCCACCAGGATATTGAGAAGCTTATTGTCGGAAAGAACATTCTCGTCGCCGGATTCCTCGAAGAGCCTATCGTCATTGCGGCCAGCGATGTCAATGTATCCTGCAAAATATTTCTCGCCCATGAACCCTATGACATTATAAGACCCCCAATCCTCGAAGGCAAAGTCATTCTTTTGGGAGGTGGTTTGATAGGAGAGCCCATAAGGATAGCTCCCGCTTAGCTTGCCATCGCTCACTGTTGCAGTTAACAATTCGGTGCCCACATCTTGATTTAGATCATAGTAGAACCCGGCGAAGTTTTGGGGATTCCATTCAAAGTCGCCGGTTGCTACCTGGCTGCGGATCTCTAAAGGTCTAGCGGATACAGTCGAATATGTGCTTTTCTCAATTGTTGCAGGTTCTTGCTTGGCTGCAGTGGAACTCCTTTTTATTGCAGATGATATGGTTTCGTCAATGCTATGTGGGATGGTCTTTTCATAACTCGCTTCTTCCTGAGCCGTCGATCCAAGTCCTTGCTCGCCTTTAATGCCAGTATCTGCCGTATCGGTTTCGGCAGGCTGGTGGGATATACCTTCAGCTGAAGTTGCGCTTGATACAGGTTCTTTTATGCCGGTCGCAAGAGCACCTGTTTCCTCGGAAGCATCCATGGAAGTGGCATAACCTTCTATCTTGGTGAATCCGCAGGGTGATTCTGAGTTTTGAGACCATGTCGCCGGGTCCGAGTCTTCGACTGTATAGGTACCTGCCGGTATGACTTCGTTGGGATGGGCAATCCAGTAGCCTCTGGGCACCTCACCCTGGTCAATCGCGCTCTCAGCCTCCCAGGGTCCATATAGGGTGCCATCACCATTTCGCAGGCTAATAGTTCCTCCAGGTGCACCTGTGCCGTAATTCCAGTGATAGGTGTCGATGTAGGTTATCATCTGTGGTTCAGCAGTGGTGAAAAACGGACTGCAGGTGGGATTGTTATCCACGGAGTCTAGGTTCCAGCTGTCGTAGATCACTTTGCTTTCTTTTGGTTCGGTGTCCAAAGTAGTAGGAAGGTATGTTTTCCATTTTGCCTTCTCGGCCCCAACATCGAAGGACTCGAGTGGAGAAAGGCCAGTGGCGGTGGCCGTCACCATCTGACCATCATTCAGCAATATCTCTTCGCCGGTGACATTAGATGTGAATTTGACAGTTCCATTCAAAACTTTAAGAATTGAGGCATCGCTTGTTTGTTCGCAAACGAAGAGAGTATGCAGGATTTCAGCAGTGCCATACTTCATTGTTATATAACGATTAACTGCCTCCATTTTTTTCTCTCTCGCCTCATCGTACTTTCTCTCCATTTCTTCAGATTTATCCTTCGCTTCCAGTTGCATGAAATTTTCGGCCACAAGAAATGCGAAATTTCTCTCTCTCTCTTCAATTTTTTTAATATCATTTTTATCTAATGAGTAAATATAGAAGATTCTATCTGGACCAACATCTGCCTTAAGGTCACAAGGTCCATCAAATAATGTCTTGGGAAGGACAATTTTTGCAAAACCATATAGTGTTTTTACAGCATCTCCTTCACGGAGTTGAAAACCTTTTGTAGCTGGAATCTTCATTCCGTCTCGAATAACATACACATCCCCATAAAAATTATTAATATAGAATCCTGTCCTGGGTTTCAACGATCGAGGATCAAATGTCTTCGATGATCTCGTACCGGTAGCCTCGCCTTCGATATCCGTTGACGTCTCACGCTCAGGAGCTGCTGGCTGTGTTACAGAAACTGTAGATGTGCCTGCTACTTGATATTTATATTTGTAAGTAACATAGCCGTGCAGGCCGCTTATCATTACAAAGCTGGTATATAGTTCCAGCTCATTGCCTGGCGAACCCTTGGGCACCGTGTAAGTAGCCGTACTATTTCCCAGTGGATTTCTAGAGTCTCCTTCCACTATGGTCCCGCCATTAGCTTTGATCGCCCCGCCGGTCGGTTTTCCATCAGGGGAGGTAAATGTCATAGAAAAGCTGATGTTGCTTCCAGGCTTCATATATGCCGGAGGCTTCGTCCATGTCACGCTGCTGCTGTACGTGCCGGAGCCTTCCTTGAAGCACTCTGCAGAATAAGTCTGACTGCCATGCCCTTCGCCGTTGGTCACGGTAACTGTCCTGCCGGTATAGCAGGGAGGGAGGTCTATTTCCTTGTCCTTGGTTATCGCAGGATCTCCCTGAAGGTACCATCCGTCACCGTTATCCTGCGAACAAGCCAAACTGGACAAGGCGAACAAGGCAAGAAATAGGATCAAATTTAGTCTATTAATCATAGACAGTCATTTGAATCGAAAGTATATAATTATAGCTAAAGCTTCCTCTGGAAAAGACTGAATTATGCATGCCGTTATTGTATGTTGTTAAGGCGCAATGGCTTTGGAGTTATTTAATGCTAAGAGGGCATTGTTCTTACCGGCCAATGCATTTGCATTATTCGGCTCACGATTGAGCAAAGCCTCGTATGCATCCAGTGATGCCTGGTATCTGCCCAAGAAGTACAGGGAATTTCCCAGATTAAGCCAACCCTTCGATAGAGTTGGATCGATATTGACTGCGTTGGCATATGATTTTGCAGCTTGCTCATACGAACCGGTTAGGTAGAAGACATTTGCTCCATCCAGCAAGCTAGAGGCATTTTCGCTAACTGTACTTGAGCTAGAAATGGGCGCTTTATTTGCAGATGTATCTGAGATCTCTCCTGCATAAGGTGGGTAATAAACGCCATGTTGCGCGTAATAACACTGGCAATCACCATAGAGAAAATTGTATATATCCGCATACCATACGCGCTGCTGCCATTCTGACCTTGATGAGTAACAATCTGATCCATAACAATCCACAATCCCCCGTGCAGTAATCCAAGACGGCGTCAAGAAGATCACAACCAGGGCTATGATGATTATTAGGGGCAACCTGTGATGCGCTACAACCATATCTAACCCTCCTGCATAAATCCTCAAATCCAAATGATACGACTGACACACCGATACAATATATTGATTGTGGTAGATATGGATTGCTGATATCTCGGTTCGCTAATGCCTGATTCGAGAAATATAAAATGATAAGTGAAGATAAGTCGAATTCCTTAGTACGATTACCTTACCTATCTCACTGTTCCAATGCTGGTAATTACAGCACCGCATGGGGTTATTTGATCAAGAAGGACTTGAAGGTTATCTTCATCATGGGTCAGGATTGCCTTACTGACTGTGCCTTTCACCTTATTTTTTAATTTGGCGACACCTTGACCATCGTCCCGGAGATTTCATTATCATTGAACTTCAGAGTGACTACGCAATCCGTCTGGCTTGCGTAGAAGTTATTTCCCCTAACGCTGCGTTTTTGACCTATTGGAATGGAAGTTGCCTCTTTATCGCTGGTACTGGCAACCTTAAGTTCTCCCGCTTTGTAGCCGGATATGTCCGGGCAGTCTGCCTCCCATTTCTAATTATCTCTGTCCTCTTCTTGCGACGAGACGTAATTCCATTTTTCTCTCTGATCCATATCGGTAAATTTCTTTCCATCAGGTCTGAAGCGTTGAAGAACCGAACCCTCAATCGAGCATCCAGAGCTGTCATTCCCAAAGCAATGGCAAGATGAGTCTTTCCAACACAGGGCGGCCCAAGAAAGACTACATTTTCGGCATTTCGGATGAATCTTAGAGTTTTGAGATCTTTGATCACAAATCCGTCCAGAGATGGCTGAAAATCGATCTCATAATTCTCGAAAGTCTTTTTGACCGTAAAACTGGCCACTCTTGTCCTGACTGAGGGATCGTGGGCATTTCTGAAACAAGCAGATATTTTAGATAAGCATTCATCCAAAGACGTTTTGCTAGAGTTAAGCAAAGTCTATTTGGTTGAATTGGACGACTGCAATTTGATTTCGGAGGTTCCGAAAAAGTTAGAAATGCTAGATAAGAAAATGGGACTGAATTTTTTCCCTAATGTGCGGAGTTAATGTTATAAATAGGAAAAAACGAATGCAATGCTTTTATGGTGAAGGATAGTTGTGCTGACGGGATCTATTCAACTGATATGTTGATCTAATTGGTCCGATCCTGAACGCTTAACTTGTTTGCAGTTAAAGGCGGTGAGCCTATGTGCCCAAATAGTAGAAGGTGAGATTTTGCATGCCGCTCATCCAAAATAACGCTGAATATATTGGATATGGTGCCGCATTCTGAACCGCACTCAAGTCATTCGAATGATCGTCACTGCCTTAGCGAAAAGAACCTAACCTCTGCTTGTATCTCCAACGAGATCTTATTCTCGCGTCCAAGCCAGCCCAATGCGCCATAGATCTCCTCGGAGTTTAAAGCAGTAGACTTCACGATGTCATCAATAGTCATCGGACCACTTAGATTGAGCGCTTTCCAGACGATGCCTGCATTAACGCCAAATATCTGTTCGATCATATTCCTTGCATCCTTTGTATAGGCATTTGCATCTGCTTGAACATCATCATATAAATCCTGCTGAAAAGGAACCATATCCTTTGCTTCCTTTTTTGTATCGGAATTTCCATCAACATTCTTCTTCTCGGAATCAGACCTCTCTCCACTATCTGCCTCAGTGATCAAGATTCTGGTTGCATCCGCCTTTTTCTCTACATCAGCATTATGCACAAATTTAGCCTTCACCTTCTCTACATCAGCCCTTACATCATCACTTAAATTAGCTGCCGCCTTCCCTACTTCGGCAATCCCCTTCTTAACATCAGCCTTTGCCTTCTCTACAGTTTCGTTTGCCATTTCTTTTAGTCCTCCTTTTATGCTTTCTAGTTCTTAATACGGTTTATTCAAATTTAAGTCTTTTTAATTTTAAAATTTTTAGATATTACAATACTTAATTTTTTTCCTATTTTAAAGATCATCATACAGGTATGAAAGACCAATTCAGGATCGTATTGGGTTTCTTCTGTTCCATATGCGTTCTTCTGTCCTAAAATTATATATAATCGTACATGCTCAATAGAGTTACCAATTTGCCAGAACAATAATTATAAATAGATATAGTTAATATGTGATTC
>JBATEC010000141.1:0-15651 GCA_049663825.1 Methanothrix sp.
GTCTTTGCAGGAGGTGCCCAATTCTCGGATGTCTCTTTTTTAGAGGAAACCGACTTTCGAAGCGTTAAGTTCTGCAAAGATGCATCCTTCCTGGCAACGCGGTTTACAGGTTCTGCAAATTTCTCCAGCTCAAATTTTCAAAAGAACCTGACTTTCGCAAATGCAAAAATTCATGTCATGCGTATCTCTGATGCGGTGTTTTCCGGGCAGATTGATCTGCATAACGCTGATTTCGTCCGCCTGGAGTGGTTCGAGGACGCAGACGACTGCTACTATCATTACCGGCGCATGAGTCAGTCCTGCAAGACCCTGCTCATTCGTGATAAAATGTCGATCAAGATCAACTGGTCCAAGATACTGGATGGCATGGCATGGATCTCATGCGGCTACGGCGTCCGGCCCAGGTATACCGTATTTTTGAGCTGCAGTCTGATTGTACTCTTTGCCCTTCTCTTCTGGATGGGGGACGGCATTGTGGTGGAGCCGCTAAACGGAGCCGGCCCCAGTATCGTTCCCCTAGAAAACCTCAACTTCCTGGACAATCTCTACTTCAGTGCCATGGTCTTCACAGCCAAGACGCAAGTAAAATGGTATCCGATAGACATCTTCCGCTATTTTGCGACAATGGAATCGGTTTTAGGCTGGCTGCTTTTGGCCCTCTTCCTGGTAACATTAGGCAGAACCATGATTCTTTAACCTTGAGACCATTCAATAGCTTGCAGAAATATCAATTTTGGACTGATCACGACAAACGTCGAGAAAAGTCCTTATATGGGTTCGCTAAAAGCACCTAGAAAGATATCGCAAAAGGAAACCCATTCGACCACAGAGTGATAAGATGCAGAAGGCAATCTCCATTATGATCATAACGGCAGCACTTCTCTATATTGGCGCTGCCAGCGGAGCGGATTATGGAAAAGAGCGTCCCATAGCTACCTTAGTGGGCTCGGAGCAGATGCAGCCTGCCATAGACGGACATATTGTAGCTTGGTCGGATAACAGGAGTGGTAACTTCGACATATTCATGTACGACCTGGAGACCGGCCTGGAGAAATGGGTATGCATTAATCCGTTCTTCCAGATCAATCCGGCAGTATCAGGCGAGCGCATCGTCTGGCAGGACATGCGTGCCGGCAACGGGGACATCTACATGTACGACGTCGTCAACCGCACAGAATCCGCGGTGATTGCAGCCGAAGGCAACCAGACTCAACCCGACATCAGCGGAGAGCGGGTGGTTTGGGCAGATGACCGCGACGGCACCTACAACATTGGTCTCTACGACCTGAATACCAAGAAGGAAAGCATCGTTTCCACAGGGAAGGGCGAGCAGATTGAGCCCAAGATTAATGGCGACAAAATAGTATGGATGGATAAGCGCTCTGGAGATTTTGATGCATATATGTACGATATTGCCAGCGGCAAAGAGTCAGCCATCTCCACAGGGCCAAAAGACCAGGCGTTTCCTTCCATATACGGCAACATCGTAGCATGGGCTGATAATCGTACAGGCGAGTCCGATATCGCCTTCATGGATATTGCTACTCAGAAGACGACTACGCTTACGAAGCCAGGCATGCAGACAGATCCCAGGTTTTTTGGCAACTTTATTGCCTACCTCAACAACCGCACAGATATCAATCTTTATGACATCAAGAGCGGCAATGATTTCCCATTGGCACCGGGAACCATAAAGATGGAGCCTGCCATCAGCGATCGTGGCGTGGTCTGGACAGAGTACAGACTAGGTCCAAGCGATCCGGATATCCGGATGTATGACTTCAAAATTTTAGCAGATGTAACCATAACCAACGGACCATTCAACCATACCAACCCCTCCATCTCCGGTGACAACATCGTCTGGACGGACAACCGGAATGGATACTTCAACGTCTATTTGTTCAACATCACAACTAACAAGGAACAGAACATTACCAATAGCGATTTTGACCACAGCAGCCCAGATATTAGCGGCGAAAACGTGATCTGGACGGACAAGAGCCAGGGAACGCTCGATGTATTCCTCTACAACCTGCACACGAAGAAGACGACACAGGTTACCAATGGTTCATCCGATAACCGCTACGCAATGATAGACGGCAATAATTTCATCTGGATCGATAAACGCTCAGGCAGTGAGGAGATTTACCTATATGACATCGTTAAAGGAAAGGAGAAGCAAATCACCACAGTAACGTCTTTGAAACTTTCGCCAGTGATAAACGGCGACAAGATCGTTTGGATCGATTCCCGCAACGGTGAAGATAAATGGGATGTTTATCTCTACAACTTGACCACGGGAGAGGAGACCGCAATCTGCACTAACCCCGCCAGACAGGCCCAACCCTGGATCAATGGCAATACCGTGGTCTGGGCGGATGGCAGAAGTAAGAATTGGGACATTTACACCTACGACCTATCCACCAAAACCGAAAGAGCGGTAACAACCAACTCCGCCAACCAGGGCTATCCGACGATATACAAGAACTATGTAGCCTGGCTGGATGTTAGAGGTGGAGATTCGGATATCTATCTCTATGACCTGGAAAAAGGTGTGGAAATACCAGTGGTTACGCTTCCCATGCAGCAGACGCCCAATGACGGCAAGGGCGATCCGGACCAAGTAAAGCCATACCTCTCTTCCAAGATCATATCCGATAACAAGATTGTATGGATGGATAACAGCAATGGCTTTTCCCAGATCAAGATGAGGTACATCAACTCCGATCCGCTGCTGCTGCTGGCCACTGACTATCCCAGCACCAACGGCAGCCTGCTGGTATGGAGCGACAATCGGAGAGGCAACTGGAATATATTTGGCTTTGATTTCTTCTCACGGGCGGAAAAGCCCATCTCCGAAGGAGATTGGGATCAGCTCTATCCCAAAGCTTCAGGGAATACTGTGGTATGGACGGATTACAGAAATAAGGACGCAGACATCTATATTAAGAATATGACCACAGGCATAGAATCGGCCATAGTGACTGGAAAAGGAGATCAGACCTGGCCTTCCATCTCTGGAGAGAAGGTCGTCTGGATGGACAACTCCAGCGGCAACTGGGACATTTACATGCAAGATCTGGCGAATGGAGAGAGCGTTGCAGTCTACAAAGGACCCGGCCAGCAGATGTATCCGATCATCAGCGGCAATCTGGTCGTCTGGCAGGACAACCGGAACGGCGACTTTGATGTCTATGTCAAAGATCTAATAACCGGAAATGAGACAAAACTTACAGAAGGCGGAGACCAGCTCTATCCCGACATATCCGGAAACACCATCGCCTGGGAAGACGCCAAGAGCAAAGATATCGCCTATTACTTCTGGGACAAAAAGTGGGGCAAGACCTATCCCCGGCCAGGCGAGCAGACCAATGCAGTAGTATCGGGAAAATACATCTCCTATGTTGACGGAACCGACCCGGACACATCCATTCGAAAGCTGGACCTCACCAACTGGAAGGATGAACTCATCCAGGTGGGACCGGGCCAGGTCAAGCCCAGCATGGACGAGAAACTGGTCTGGCTCAACACCCATAACGGCAGGCCGAGGACAGTGCCCGTGACTGCGGCTCAGACGAGCATCATCTGTAACGCACCAGGCGACCAGAGCTACCCAGTCGTGGGCGGCAACGACCAGGTGGGATACTATGTGGCCTGGATGGACAATCGCACCGGAAAACCGGATATCTATGTTTACAGCCTGTCCCAGGAAATAGAGCTGCCCATAGCGGCAGGCCCGTATGAGGATATGTATCCGGATATCGATGGAGGCATCATCGCCTGGATTTCCCGCAATCCCATTAACCAGTACAATATCGAGGATTACTGGTCCATTCGAACATTTGACATATCGACGGTCAATTCCACTGAGCTGGTCTACGGTCTGGATAATGCGGCACCCATTTCCCTCAGTGCAGACTACTTGACCTATTTGCGAAAGAATTACTTCGGATGGATGGTCTACACGAGACCGCTTTACGAGAAGGAGACCACCCCGGACTATCCGCCGAGCGGCATCAATCCGCGGGCGGGAGGAGACTATGTAGTCTATCAGGACAACAAGAAGGGCAGTTGGGATATCTGGATGTGGAAACAGGGGAGCAGTTCCGTGGCACTGACAAGCGATGCCAGCGATCAGATCAATGCGGCTACGGACGGACACACTGTGGTCTGGCAGGACAACCGGAACGGCAATTGGGATATCTTTGCCTACGACCTGAACACCAGCAAGGAGATACAGATAACTAATGATCCGGCGGATCAGACCAATCCGGATGTCGAAAACGGCGTCGTTGTCTGGCAGGACAACCGGAACGGCAATTGGGATATCTATGTCTACGACCGTAACGTGAAAAAAGAGAAAGCTATCTGCACTGATGCGGCTAATCAGACCCAGCCGCGCATAAGGACGGGGCGAATCGTCTGGACCGATGATCGCAGTGGGGACAAAGATATCTATCTTTACGAAAACTATATGCCGTAAGAGTTTAAGGGGCAGGCCGCCTGCCTGCCCAAAAGTTTATTTATTCTTACTGCATGAGCCTGGCACTTAAGAACATTTGGGGCAATTCATGGAGCTTGAAAATCTGAGATTTGGTACGGAACTGCTCAAGCGCGGTTTCGCAAAGATGCAGAAGGGCGGCGTCATCATGGACGTCACAACCCCTGAGCAGGCCGTTATCGCGGAAGAGGCGGGCGCTGTGGCCGTAATGGCCTTGCACGCCGTGCCAGCCGACATCAGAAAGATGGGCGGCGTGGCAAGGATGGCCCACCCAGAAATCATCGAGGCCATCATCGAGGCGGTGACCATTCCCGTCATGGCCAAGGCAAGGATCGGCCACTTTGTGGAGGCCCAAATTTTAGAGGCTTTGGGCGTGGATATGGTGGACGAGTCCGAGGTGCTCACTCCTGCGGATGAATTTCATATCGAGAAGACCAAATTCACCATTCCCTTCGTATGCGGTGCTCGAAACCTGGGCGAAGCCTGCCGGCGCATCAAGGAAGGTGCGGCCATGATCCGGACCAAGGGCGAAGCGGGAACTGGGGACGTGAGCCAGGCAGTTTTGCACATGAGGATGATCCACGGCCAGATCAGGACACTGAAGGGCATGGACGATCTGCAGCTTTTGAAGGTGGCACGGGAGATTGAAGCGGACCTGGATCTGGTCAGAGAGTGTGCCCGCATGCAGCGCCTGCCTGTGGTCAACTTCGCAGCAGGCGGAGTTGCGACGCCGGCTGATGCAGCCTTGATGATGCAGCTTGGGGCTGATGGGGTCTTCGTGGGCTCAGGCATATTCAAGTCGGAAAATCCGCAGGCTATGGCAGGGGCCATCGTTGAAGCGGTACATCATTACGATGATGCGGCTCTTTTGGCACAGGTATCCAAGGGCTTGGGCGCGGCCATGAAAGGAATGGATGCTTCTACGATTCCCGAAGCCGAAGCTTTGCAGAATAGGGGCTGGTAAGTGACAAGGATTGGCGTCCTGGCTTTGCAGGGGGACGTTTCGGAGCATGTCCTGGCCCTGGAGAGGGCAGGGCAGGGAAAAGTCCAGGCGGTGGAGGTAAGAAAGAGCGGCCAGATTGAAGAGTGCGCCGCCCTGGTGCTGCCGGGCGGGGAGAGCACAACCATCTGCCGCCAGCTGGAAAGCTCCCGCCTCACCGAAGAGCTGAAGGCCGCAGCGCGTCGGGGCAAGCCAATCCTGGCCACCTGCGCCGGCCTGGTGCTCATCTCCCAGGAGGTAGCGGGCAACAGCAAGGTTAGGCCTTTAGGCCTCATGGACATCAAGATCAGCAGGAACGCCTTCGGGCCGCAGAGGGAATCCTTCGAGGCGGACCTCGATATAAAAGGATTGGACAGTCCTTACCGGGCTGTTTTCATCCGCGCCCCGGCCATAGCCCAGGTGGGCAGAAACGTAGAGGTGCTGGCGCGCATAGGGGACGCGGTGGTGGCGGCACGCCAGAAGAATCTGCTGGCATTGGCCTTTCACCCTGAGTTGACGGAAGACCCAAGGATTCATCAAATATTCCTGAAGATGCTGGAGGCATGAGTATGTTCTCGGAAAATGACCTGGTTGAGAGAAGCGTCGAGGATCTGGCAGCAGAGGTCAAGGAGCTGCTGGCCGAGGCCGAGCGCCTGAGAGAGGAGCACGAAAGATCAACAGAAAAGGAGATGCTTTCGCGGACCCAGTCAGTGGAAGCGAGGCCCGTCGATGCTGCCGAAGCGGAACGGCTCTGGCAAGAGGCTGAGGAGCTGCGTGAATCTGCCCGCGAGAATTTGAGGCTCTCCATGGAAAAGAGGCTCAGAGCAGCGGATGTGCTGCACAGAATCGACATTCATGACCAGATCGAGTCCATGAACAATAGCGACGAGGTCTGGCGAAAGGCTGCAGGGGCGAGACGGAGCTAACAAACGGCAATCCTTTTTTCTCTATGTTTTATTTATATTTCTATTTCTGCCCCGCATCCGAGAACTTGATATCCTTCTGAGTCTGGAAGGAGCCTGTGTACTTCTGATCGGCCTTGATCTTCTTGTAGAACTTGGCATATTTGGTCTGGATGTTCCAGGTTCCATCGAAGGCCTGGTCCGTCTTGAAGGACAGGGTGTTGTTGGCAAGATTATTGCTGCTGACGCTGGAGGTCTCGCTCTTGTCCACATGGCTTAAGTTGAACCTCTCTGTGACCGAGGCGCCCAGGCCCCCCTGGAAGTTGGGGGAGGCCACAGTCTTGTGGCCTTTGAGATTGCCGCCGGAAAAAACCAGATCCTTCTTCTCGGTGAATTTGTCCGCCGAACCACTGCGATCAATGGTGCGCAGCGTCTCCAGGCTGATGGAGCCATTGCCCATTATCTTCTCATTGAACTGCATCGTCGATCCCTGGATGGTGTCTTTGATGGTGACCTCGCCTCTGCCCTTTACGGACGAGGACTCAATGAAGAGCATGCCGTTTCCTCCGGTGGATGGGGCGACGACCGTCTTCTCCTTGGCGGAGTTAACTGTGCTCCAGTGGATCAAATACGGTCCGCCTTCGGCGCTGCTCGATTCACCAGTTATGAAGACGGAAAGCGGCATGTAGGTGCCCGGCCCCCGGCCGGGAATGGTGCCGCTCCAGTATCCGTCTTTCTGGCTGCCTGATTCCAATCGGAGGGCGCATTCATAGACCCGATCCACGCTTAGCATATCCTGTCTGGTGAGGGGTAGTTCGGACAGTCCGTATTTCACCGAGGCGGACTTTATTCCGTCCACACTTTGCAGGTGCACAGTCACCTTGACCGGCTCATTGGCGGCTGGCTGAGAGGGAAGTGCATTGACATCCAGAATGCTTATGGCTCCGTGCTCTGAGCCCTTCACTCCCTCAATGGATAGCTCGTAATTTTTAGATCCGGGCAGGCTATCTTTTCCCGCAGGAGAAAACTCCTGGGCGGCATGAGACTGTGACTCATTCTCGCCTTGAGGCTCACCTTGGGCACCATCCAATCCCAAGAGCTTTTCCACATAGCGCAGCAGGTTGGCTATTTTATCCAATACTACATTGTTTTGCGCTGTTGCCGAGCGGTCCACATCGCCGGCCATTGTATTCGAGACATCGCTCTCTGTCTCCTCTTGAGCCGGCAGGTTGAAGGGCAGGCTGACATTGCCGATGCTGATGTCGGCAGAAGCCATATTCACGGCAGACGGCTGCAAAGCCTCAACCTCAGGAGCTTCTACGACCTGACCGGGAGAACTGAGACGCTTCAGGCTCAGGCTAAAAGTGCCGCGCACGGGCTTCCTGTCCTGTGTGAAGCCTTCTGCGATTATGATATCATCGATAGATTCGTTCACAGTCTTTTCCGCAGTGACCGTCATCTGGTGCTTGGGTGAAAGATATTCGATATTGCCCATAGGACCCAGCCGTTTGCTGATTACGAATATGCTGTAGAGAGGGACAATGCCGGTGTTGGCCACGGTGCAGGTGAGAAGGCACTTCTCTCCCGGTACTATGGCTGGCGGCGAAGAGCTGACGAATATCTTGAGTGCGGCAACAACAGCCGCCACCTTAGCAGCAGATCCATCCGATAAGGTAAAGCCGCGCGAGTCTTTTCCACTGGCCTCAAATTGAATTGTGCAATTGTCGTATATCCTCGTTTTAGAATTAATCACTCTGAACTCACCAGGCAGTAGACTGCCCAGGGATGACTGCGTGGAGCCGTTCAAAGCTAAAACAACATCATCGAGGCGATCGTCCCCTGAATTGGTGATAAGGACACTTATTTCTGCCGCTTCACCAGGGCTGACCTCGATCTCAGATGGCATGAGCTTCAAAGTGATGCCGGGTTGAACGGACCTCAAAAGCACGCCTGCCGTGCTGACAGCCTCATAACCGTTGCCGTCAAATCCCTTCGCAGTGACGTTTATCCAGGTGGTAGAGTTCTTGGTGTAAATGGCCGCCATCTTTACCGATTGACCTGGGGCCAGTTCCTTGAGAATGCGCCTCTTTCCGTCTCCCTCTAAGGTAATATTCTGCAAGAGCTCCTCTCCACGGTTGCTCACGATCCATGTCACCTCGGCTGGCTCTCCAGGATAGATGCTGACCTCAGATGGGTCGCCCTGTATCAAGAGCGATGAATTTAGTACATGAAGGCGCAGCTTCTCGCTGGCATAGACCTCTGCTCCTGCTTGATCATGAGCAATAACTGAAAACATATCCTCCTGGCTCACAGAGGCCGTAATCTTCCTTTGCAGCACCTGAAAATCGCCTGCTCGAAGTTGAGCGATCCGGTCGATCTCCCCAAAACTATCCCTGACAAGCATATCTGTGAGGTTTTCTGTACCCTTATTTTCGATGCGCATTTGCAGGGAAATGCTCTCGCCGCGATGGGCTCGCTGGGGGGCAGTAACCTCAAGCTTGAGGGAAGGAGATATCTTCCAAATTTCGAGAGACGTATTGTTGGTGTAGATTCTGTCCTGGGCATCCAACGCTCGCACGCCAGCCGATAGCCTGGTATTATTCTCAATCAGCATGGCTCCATCCAGGAAAAGCTCCTCACCAGCAGGAAGATACTTTGTGGAGGCCACCTTTCCGGCGCAAGATATCCGGATGTCGGACAGTTCCACATACCCCTGGTTTTTCGCCAGGCACCTGTAGCCCACGACCTCGCCGGCTCTGCCTTCCGACTTATTGGCAGTTATGTTCAGCAGGAGGGCGGATATCCCGGTCCTGCTTTCGCCGGGCAGATCTATGGGAGAAGGAGCCGCGACGTCGGCTCCTGACGGCCCGCCGGGCGTAGCGAATGGTGCTACTTTGGTGCTCAGCACCTCTTCTCCGGAAATGGGGCTTGGTGGAGCCAGGCTTGCGTCCGGCGAGATGTACTGGACACGAGCCAAGACCACGCCCTGGGAAGGATCGAGAGCGGATACCTGCAGCTCCTCAGGAGAGCCGCTGACGGCCAGCACCTTCTTCTCGCCGCAAACAAGCTCAGATAGTACGCCCAGAGACCTTCCCCCGCCGACAATCTGCACCTGATGCAGTTGTAATGCGCCGGAGTTCTCCAGGTAAACCTGAGACATTTCGGGCGACTGATGGACGGTCGCCAAAAGAGATGCATTGCTATTCGTTTCCTTGTCGAGGGGACGGTTGGGTAAGGAAGGAGGGCTTGATTTCAATTCGAGACGGGATAATAATTCTGGAGAATGTGCACCAGAAGAGTCTGTGACATTCGGAAATATATAGAATAGAGATGGAACTAGAATAATTAAAAACATGGCTACGCCCAGGAGTGCCGGACTTACCTTACAGTCTTGCCTCCCCCGAGGTAGTCTACCCCTAAAGCTACCTCTACTCATGCCACTACTCCCTTCATTCCCCAGCCAATTTATCCCTTGCCAGGATCGCGATTCACGACCCGAGCTGATTTAAATAAGACTAAATCCCTTCTCTGCCTTTTTTATATTTCTATCTATAAATGCGTTTCGGATGTTTAGGGAAAAAAGCTGTATGAGGCATAATTATAGTTTTATAGCTGAGAAGATATATTTGGCCGTATGGACCCGTTCCTTGCTTTTCTGGCAGCCGTGATTTTCGTCAGTTTGATCATACCAAGGCTTGGTCCGTTCTTAAGTTTAATCATCTCTTCTATCGTCTTTGGCCTCTTGGTGGGCATGGGCGGAGAGTTGCAGGGTTATATCTCCACAGGTCTATCCCGGATATTTTCCTCCCTGGCCATAGTAGTATTCAGCGGAGCCCTGCTGGCTGAGTATCTGCGCAGCACTGAGAGCTTGAATCGAATCGTTGCCGACTTGGGGCGACTGGCCTACAAAAGCCTGGCTATCAGCGGAGCGGCCGGGTACCTCATCTCGCTGCCTGTGATGTGCAGCATCACCGCCTACATGATTTTGCAGCCTGTGGTAAGCGGATTAGCCGGAAAAGGCAGCCAGGACGGCAAAAGGGCCCTGTTCATGACGGCTGTCTGCTCCATAATCTCTTTCAACCTCATCTATCCCTCCCCAGTCATGATCACACTCTCCACTGGTCTAGGGGCAGCACCACACGATCTGCTCATGCGCGGCATTCCCATATCACTGGTTTTGTTCGCACTGGCCTACGTCCTTATGAAGCATTCTTTCCCGGATATTGAGAAAGCGGAATCAAGAGTGATCAGAGCTCCTCCTAAAATGAGCCGGTCTCGTGCCTGGACCCCTCTGCTGCTTCCAATGGCCCTGATCCTGCTGGGCGGCGGCCTGCCGGAGAAGGCGCGCATCCTGGCAGACCCGGGCATTGCCCTGCTCCTGGGAGCCATGCTCTGTCTGGCACTGGTGAAAAATAAGATGCAAGATCTGATTCATGTGGCGTCGAGAAGATCCGGCGTGATATTGCTGGACCTATGCGGAGCGGGAGCATTCGGCTATGTGGTAGCGCAGAGCGGTCTATCTCAGGAGATCTTCCGCCTGGGCCATTTTCTGCCCGCTCTGCTCCTGCCATTCCTAGTATCAGCCGCTCTGCAGCTTGCCCAGGGGTCCAGAGTGGTAACGGCAACAGTTGCCGCGCAGGTCCTGGCAGGCTATCCATTGCCCGCAGTGACTTTAGCCCTGCTCATCGCGTCAGGAGCTTTCATGTTCTCCTATGTCACCGATCCGTACTTCTGGCTAATCAAAAGCTCCACAGGAGCGAGCATGAAGCAGACAGTTCTGGGCTACACCCTGCCCCTCAGCCTGCTGGGCCTGGCGGCATTTGCAATAGCTGCGATATCATCGATACTATGTAATTAGGAGGGAGGCAAAAGTCATAGGAGGGAAAGAAATGAGTCTTCGACCTTTGCCAATCTAACCATACGTCAATCGACGTATTTAAGGATTTCGTTCTCCACCCATATTCAGGATTTCGCCAGATCAAAGACCCAGCGGGAGACTCCGGGAGCGATATTGCCGCATCTGCGAGCTTGCATAACCTCCAGGCCCATTTCTTCGTAGCTTTTCTTGAGCGGCTCGATCTGATGAAGCTTCTTAAAGGTGTAAAAGTGCAGGAGCCCCTTGGATTTGACCTGAGGCAGTACGGTTTCTAAAATCCCGTCCGCTCCGTAGGGCGCGGGAATGACGGCCCTGTGATAATTCTTCCGGAGCAACTTTGCCATATGAAAGGCATCTGCGTTTATTATCGCGACCATCCTTTCCACTCGGTTCAGCCGGGCGTTCTCTGCCAGATAGAGACACGCTTCGCGACTTTTCTCCAGGGCCAGGACATGAGCGCCATAAGCTGCCAGGGGAATGGCAAACGGTCCCACGCCTGAGAAAGGAAGCAGTACATCCTCCCCAGCTTTAACCTGCATTGCCACCCTCATTCTCTCGTGTCCGAGATGGCTGCTCCAAAAGACATTTGCCACATCCAGGCGGTAGAGAAAGCCGAATTCCCTATGAGTGGTGACGGTATTGGTGACACCTGCTAAAAACTCGAAGCCTGCTACCCTCCTATCACCTTGCAGCTTGGAGGTCTTATTGAGCACGGTATGAATGTTCTTGCCTGAAGAGAGAACCGCCCCGGCAATCTCTTTTTTGTAAGGGTCCAGATCAGGGACAAGAGTGAGTATGGCAACATTTCCAATGACATGAAAGCCGTCCGAAAGTTTGCTCAGGCACTGATCTGGCACAACTCCTTGTAGCTTCTCTTTGAGGCGCATAGATTTGGCTATGGCCCGGCGGGCTTGAATCCAGTCATGCCGTGCCCACCAAGCTGCAGCGTTCTCACGATCTCGCCTGCAGCATAAGCGTCCTCCGCCTCGGCTAAAACCCTAGCTTTGCTGAGAATAGTTCTCTTTCCACAGGGGCATGTCCTGGTTTTGGCGTCCTTCTGGGCGTAGAGGTGGCGACCACAACTACACCGGAAGACGACGAACATCTAAAAGAGAATGGGTTTACACGGCGGGCAGCAGTATGGCATTGATGACGCCATCCTGGCCGGGCCGGTTGGTTATCCTGGCATCTCCCATTTCCGTCTTGATGACAGCACCCCTGGTGAGAATGTTCCTTCTCATGTAGTGCAGATTGGCCTTGTTTTCCTTTACAGTCTCAATCTTGACTGTCTTGGACTTGCCTGTAACGGGATCGGCAATTGTGGCCATATCGCCCCGCAACATGCGCAGCTTCATATTTCCGCCTTTTGTCTCGATCTTCTTAACTCTGATCGCGGCAATGGTGGTATCGCTCTGCTCTCTGCCGATCTCACACTTTCTCTTGCCCCTGGCGGGAATCAATTTTCCCCCGGTGGGCTTCCTTCCATATTTGCCTTGCCAACGCATATTATGATTCCTCAGATCGCAAATCCTCTTTGGTGCACGGTATTTAATGGTTGTGGTGCTTTGATCCCATTTCTATTTCGTTTCAAATCCGGTTCAATCGCTTGGCCATGTAGGGCCCGCACAGCTCATACCCCAGCCGCCGATAGTAGCCTCTGACCCCAATGCCGCTGGTAATTTCCAGGGAGCTGTAGCCCGCCTCTTCCGCCAGGGTCTCAGCCGCATGTACCAGTCTTTCTCCGTAACCACGGTGCTGCCACCCTTCCGCTCTGCTGCCTATGGGAAGCATGGGCCCGTAGACGTGCAGCTCTCTCACACGGGCGCGGGCAGAGAGTCGCAGACGCAGGAAGCCGACGATTGTCTCGTCCTCCCCTTCAAAGGACAAAAAGTGCTCGGCTGCACCGCATGCCTCATAAGCCTCATGCTTGAGCACCACTACCCCGCCCAAGAACCTACGCAGTCCCGCTTCCCGACAACGAATGCAGCGACAATGATGTCCCCGCGCCAGCAATCGCTGCTCTGCAAGTTGACGCAAATTGGATTTCTTGACCCCAGCCACGATGAGCTGGGCGGGAATATCTCGCTGCACACGCTGCAGCCGAACGTAGGCGGGCAGAATTTCCTTTATGCGAGATACCAGCTCTGCCGCGTCGTCATCGCCCAGAGGGACGTATTCGCCCGACATGTATTGCCGGTAAAGCTCGGTCCCTTCCACGACCAAAGTGGGATATATTTTGAGGTAGTCCGGACGAAAGCGATTATCCGAGAAAAGCTCGCGGAATACCTCCAGATCCACCTTTGGAGAGGAGCCGGGCAGTCCCGGCATCATGTGAAAGCCCACCTTCAGGCCCACCTCTCGCAGAGCGCGATTGGCAGAGACTGCATCCTCTACCGTATGGCCGCGCTTCATATTCTCTAAGAGATCATCACGAGTGCTCTGCACACCCAGCTCTACCTTGGTGGCTCCAAGAAGGAGCATGTTCATTGTCTCCTTGGGACCGCAATAGTCCGGTCGGGTCTCAAAGGTGGTGCCGATGTTTCTAACCGATGCAGTCTCATTGGCAGCAGCCACATCGGCAAATGACTGGTACCGGTACAGGTACTCCTGACCCGGCGCTCTTGCAACGGGATAATCATTCATGGCCTGCAGACAGCGTTTGACAAACCAGTGCTGATAGCCTAAAGGACGCGCAGTGATCGTTCCGCCCATGATGATCAGCTCTGACTTGTCCAGAGGATGACCTATCTCATCCAGTTGAGCCAGCCGCGCCCTTACTTGGCGGTAGGGATCGTAGTCGTGCTGCGCTGCCCTAAGCGCCGCAGGCTCGCGACCGGTGTAGCTTTGTGCAGAAGAGCAACTAATGCCGCCCGGGCAGGGAACGCAGGTGCCGTGCGGGCAGCGGGCCGGAGAGGTCATGGCCGCGATGACGGCCACGCCTGAGAGGGTTCGCGTGGGCTTACGCACCAGCATCTTGAGGCGTTCGCGTTCCTGAGAAGAAGCGAAGCCGAGTATGTCGGCATTGCTTGGCAGGGAAGCGAGGGCTAGCCGTGATGAGGCGTCCTTCTTATGCGACTCCAGATCCGCCTGCGTCTTGATCTCGCCCGCTAAAATGGCATCAACTATGCGTCGCAGCTCCAGGCCAAGGGCCTTGCCGTCCCGGCATGAACAAAGCGCTTCATTCATAGCGAAACGGATGCAAAAGGGCCATCAATCACAACCGCAATCAGGCTCAATTTTTCCTTCTGCCTTCGCTTGCTGATATTGCTGCTCAATTTGCGGGATAAGGTTGCAGCGCAGCAGGCCCGAGACGAACATACCTGCCATAAAAACCTGCTCTTTGGTCATATCTTTCAGCGCCTCCTTGAGCTTTGCCGCAGCTTCCTCTTCACTGGCGGCCTGGGGACCGAAGAGCAGAATTTTAAATTGATCGCCGATCTTCATCATCTCTTCAGATGGAATATCAAAAAAGCCGCGAACGATCTCCAGGACCAGGGATTCCTCGTTTGGTTCAAACATAAATTGACTTGGATGATACAGGATGAAATAGGTTTGGCATCTAGAGAATCTCACACAAAAATAGAGGCCTCTTCCGGCCCAGCTGCCTTATGGCCAGTCCACCCTCATCCAGAAGCATATAGGTATCGGGCGTCTCAAGACTGGAGCCATTTCCCTGCTCACGCGTGAAGCTGCCCGCGTTCACGGCCAGAGGCCCCCCCTTTCTCTGAAATATGCCCGGACGATGCGTATCCCCATAAATGAAGCAGTCTATTTTGCCGAGGCTTCTATCGCGAATGAACTTCAATATTGCCTCATATTTCCCCTCTACGCAGGCGTGGCGCTTGTTGGAAAAAAAGCCGGCGTTGAACCGCTGCAGCAGGCTGGAGGCCTTCCAGATAGTGTTCTCGAAAGAGACCATCTCACCGATGCAGGCAGAGCGGTAGATGCCCTCGTAGGCGTAAGTCATCATCATCTCCAGGTCAGCGGGAAGAAACTCCTCTCCGGAGATTCGGCGCAGCTTCTCTACCATCTGCAAAGTGAAGTTTTGAATGCCGTCCAGATGATGGCCGTGCGTGAAGAGGAAGGTCCTCCGGCAACAATGTGCCCGGTAAGTAGGATAGAGCATCTCGATATCAAGGCCGCAAAAAGTCCGGCGCCAGTGGAGGGAGGGATAGTAAATGGGATACAGATCGCCGCGACTTGCCCTCTCCGTGAACTCTGCCTCCTGCTTTTGTACCACCAGGTGATGATCGTGATTTCCCACAACGTAGCGAATCTTTAGACTCTCCTGGGAGAGCCGTTTTAAAAAAGGGATGGCGTCCTTCACAGCATTCTCAGGGGGCACCCTCCAGAAATCAAAGATATCGCCCAAAAGCACGACCTCGTCGCAGCC
>JBATEC010000142.1:0-1577 GCA_049663825.1 Methanothrix sp.
TCGCTACCCCAACTTATTAATTGATGAGGTAGTATTAAAATTTTTCAGTTAAGACAGTACACGACCCGAAACCAGAGCATTGACGAATTACTTTCAGGACTCTACAAAATACGGTAATACAATAAACTTTAAATAGTTTCCGATAAGCCATATTTGTTGCTCATTATTTATTATGGGAGATGTGAGTTTGAAGCTCTGGGAAAAATCCTCTGCATTAGTCGATCTTGAGCCAGTCCGCAAGCTCAAATACACAGCGGTCGCATATTCGACGCCTTGTGGCAAAATCCTGAGGAGTTGAGAGCATTCTTCCTGGCTATACCCAAGGGCGGGGATATCCACAACCATTTGATGGGAGCTGTTTATGCCGAGGATTTGATTGATCAGGCAAGTGCTAAAGATCTTTGCATAAATCTTGATAACATGAGGTCATCCCGAGGAGATTACTCCCAACTGGTCGCTGAATGTTCCAGGTGCAGTTCCGGCTCCAAGGACCTTAATGCAGAGTGCAAGGCCTTCCTCGATAGCAATGAGAAAGCTAGAATCGAATGGAAGCTTGAAGAAGATCTGGTTTCGTTCGAGAAAAATTATGCAATTGGAAAGACCAAAGCCGAATTTCTGAACCTTAACGCTGCAAATCTCAATTCATCTTTAAATAAAATTAATTAAAAAATTGCGTATAAAAACCGTTTGATGGGGGACTACATACGAGAAGTATCAAGGTTATTTTGGCATTTGCCTCTGTAATTGCTCTTCTGGGAGCATCTTCAGTTGGCTTTGCGGCGGACACAGATGAAAACGAAAGTAATGCATATATAATAAAACCTGAAGCACGAGAAGATCTGATCTCCTTTGTGAATGAAGCCAGAGACTTCGTTGTGGAGCAAGGCAAGGACAAGGCCCTGCAAATCTTCAACGATCCAGGCGGAAGGTTCGTAAGAGGCGAGCATTATATAATTGCATACGATTTTAATGGGACCTGTTTAGCTCATCCGTACGAGCCTAAAATGATTGGTGAAAATGTGCTAAACGCGACCGATTCCAATGGAGTCGCTCTTAAGAGGAACATGCGTGAAGTGGCTAAAAGGGGAAGCGGATTCTCATACTATATCTGGCCCAATCCTGCTCATCTTGGGGCAGAAGAGCTTAAGCTGACCTATGTTCTCAAGGTAGATGATGGATTGTGGCTGGGGGCGGGGACTTATCTGGCCGGGCAGGCTCCTATATTTAGCAATGAGTTCAGAAAAGATCTCGTAGCCTTTGTAGATGGCGCGAGAGACTTCGCTTTAAATACCACTAAAGAGGTAGCTCTTGAGACCTTCAATGATAAAAATGGAAAATTCGTCGAAGGAAACCGCTATATATTCGCCTATGACTCTGCAGGTATTGCCCTGGCACTTCCCAATCAGCCTGACTTAATAGGCAAGAACAGGATTGATTTAAAAGATCCCAACGGCGTTGACATCAATAGAGATATGGTAGCTTTAGCTCAAAGTGGTGGGGGATTCATTTACTACATCTATCTCGATCCTGCAAGAAACATGACATCAGGACTCAAGCTCAGTTATATAACCAAAGTG
>JBATEC010000143.1:0-15176 GCA_049663825.1 Methanothrix sp.
TCGTTACTCTCTGGTTGTTGAAGTAGATCCTTTGCCAGAAAATGTGCCGGCATCAGGCGAAACTAAGTCCACATGGGATAGATTTATTAAGTAATTATTTTTTTATTTTGTATTAAACTCATGTCCCGTTCTTTTACAAACAGATCAACGTGTCTATGTCCTCCGCAAGAACGAATATGTTTATAATTCGCATACGTCATAATATGCTTTGAGATCTGACCTGATATGCCCCTGAAAATTGAGGATTTGCTAAAAGCCAAGCGCCAGGAGATCCTGGCCATAGCTGCCAGGCACGGTGCCCATAACCTTCGGGTCTTTGGTTCCGTAGCCAGAGGAGAGGCCGGGCCGGAGAGCGACCTGGATATTCTGGTAGAGATGGAACCGGGTAAGAGCTTAATGGATCATGTAGCTCTTATGCAGGATCTCGAAGATCTCTTGCAGAGGAAGGTAGATGTGGTCAGCGAAAGAGCATTGCACTGGTACATTCGGGACAGGGTACTTGCCGAGGCTACGCCTCTATGAAGGACGACAAGCTTTACTTGATCCATATCTGGGAATGCATTCAAAGGATCGAATCCTATTCTGCAGAAGGTAAGGCGGCCTTTCAAGCATCTAACATGATGCAAGACGCAATAATCCGCAACTTCGAGATTATCGGTGAAGCAACCAAGCATCTTTCTCCAGAGTTGAGACAATCACACCCCGAAATCCAATGGCGAGGACTGGCAGGATTTCGAGACGTGCTAATTCATAATTATATGGGTGTTGATTTGGATGAGATCTGGAATATCATCGAAAACGAGCTTCCTCAGATCAAGAGCAGTTTGATGGCGGTTCTGGTTGAGCAACGTTTGCTTCATGCCCATCCTCCTTAGTTTGCCCCCTTCCGATCCTGAGAAAATGCATCTCCCTTAGTGTTTCCTGATGATCTCCACCCTGCTTGCTCTCGCTAGGTACAGCTCGTCCAGGTTGTCGAAAATCCCGTGCTCCACAACTCCTGGAATTCCGCAAATCCAGGCAGCCAGGTCTTCCGGGTCCTCGATTACCCCGAAGTCCACATCCATGACGAAGTTGCCGTTGTCCGTGATCACCGGCCCGTCCTTCATCTTCCCCAGCCGCAGCACCGGCTTTCCGCCCAGGTCCAGGAGCCGCTTCTCCACGAGCCTTGCCGCAAAGGGCAGGACCTCCACCGGCACCGGCCAGGTGAGCTTTGGCACATACTTGCTCTCATCTGCTACTATTACGAACCGCTTCGCAGAGCAGGCGACCACCTTCTCTCGCGTGTGCGCCGCTCCCCCGCCCTTGATGACGTACAGGTTAGCGTCCACCTGATCGGCTCCGTCAATGGCCAGATCAAGCACAGGGTGCGAATTGAGCGTGGTGAGCTTTATTCCCGAAGCGATGGCCAGATTCTCGGCCTGAAAGGAGGTGGGAACTCCCCAAAAGTCCAGGCCCTCCTCTTTCACTCTTTCGCCCAGCCGCTTGATGGTCCAGGCAACGGTTGAGCCCGTGCCCAGGCCCACTACCATGCCGCTCTTCACCAGCTCTGCAGCCGCCTCGCCCGCCGCTTTTTTGGCATTTGCATTGGCAGAAACATCTTTCATATTATCTCGCTCTTCACCGTGGTGAACACCGGTCCTCTCAGGTCCATCTTGTGCTTGTAGCTGGTGATGTACCTCTCCAGGGCAGGATGGATCTTGATGTTGATATCGCCTGGGCTTCTCACGATCCGGGCGCGCGTCTCCGACTCCTTGCCTGCCATGGTTGCCACCTCGATCTCGTAGGCTGCCAGCGCTGCAAAGGCATCGATATACTTGATGCCCGTGGTCACGCCTTCATTGAAGGCCTCCTCCCAGCGGGAGGTGCGGGGAATGCCCATGATGTTCTGCTTGTGCACCACAATCTCGTTTTGGGCAGCCGGGCCGCACAGCTTGGTGTTCTCCTCAGGCTCGACCACAGAGACCTTGACCTTTCGTCCGAAGAGCTCCCCCTCCCAGGCCGTAAACTGGCAGGGCGAGGGCGTCTCCCCGTGCTCGGTAGATACGGCCACCACCGCATCAGCGATGGCCTGCCCGGCTGGTGTCGTGGGCAGCTTCTCGACGGATATCATCTGTGCCATCTCGCGGGCGGAAAGCTGCCAGTTGGTCTGAAACTGCGGATAGGAGAGGGCCCGCATATCCTGGGAGTTGTGCAGTATCATGGCCAGCCTCTCCACTCCCAGCCCCAGGTTCATGACCGGATAGGGAATGTCGTACTGCGACAGAGCCGTGGGCGAGTAGATGCCGAAGGTGGCCACCTCCACCCAGCCGCTCGTGTACTTCGTGGCCGAGCCGACCAAGCCTGGGTGGTAGGCGAAAACCTCGATCTGCGTTCCCGGCGTGTAGTACTTGCTTCTCTTGTCGTCCGGCCGGAACTGAAACTTCTCAAAGCCAAACTGGCTGAGCAGGCCGTCCGCAATGGCTTTTCCGTCCTCCACGCTCACGTCTTCATCCATGATCACGCAGCTCGCAGAATAGTAGCTCATGAGCCGTGCCGCATCCTCCGCCTGCTCGCGCCGGAAGCAGCGGTCCACAGAGAAGAGCTTGAGCGGCAGCTTTGTGCGGTGATGAAGATTGGAGAGCGACAAGAACCACCCCGAGGTCATGTGGCTGCGCAGCGTGCGCGTCGTGGCCTCGGCCTTTAGCTCCCGAAACTCCGGAAAAACCTTCTCCAGGATGATAGAGATGAGGGCATCGTGCGCACCGAGAGCACCTGCGATTTCGGCCACAAGGTCGTCGCCCTCTACCTTGCCTTTCTTGTAGCCGTGCAGAATCTGGCGCAAGGCCTCAGCCTCGTCCCCGGAAAGCTCCCGGCCCAAGAGGGCATTTACCTGAGATATCCTCTCATCGGACATGCCGATGTCAGGCCGGGGCAGGCCTGCCAGGTAAAAACAGCGATCCAGCACGGCCAGCGCCTCTGAGCCGAACTGGCGGTAAACATCAGATGCATCGACCATCACCGGATTCATGGCCTCGGTGAAGCCCAGGCGGATGTAGGCCTCCCGAAGCTTCTGAATGGTGTCGAATATGGGGTGTACTGTCCCGAAAGAATAGCTATTTCTTGGATACCTCTCGTTTAGGGAAGGCTTGCCTAGATACTCCCTTCCCTGCTGCCAGGCCTTATCGAAATCCTCTTTGGCAGCTTCTTTAATAATGCTGGGATCAAACTTCATGCTTTCTAGCTCCAGGATTTTAAATTAGTTTAATATTTGTCTATTTTTTGGGCAGTTCACGAAAACTGCAGAGTGATTCCTGCATCTTGGCCAGCTCCAGAGCATTGGTCAAGTCGCCTCTTGTTCTCTCCAGCATGCTCCTGGCCAGGTCGCTCTTGCGGCGCAGGCCGCGTGTAATGGCATCCGGATAGTCGAAGAGCATGAGTAGGTAATGAATCTCCTCGATGATGCCCAGGAAGTACTCGCCTTCCGTCGCCCGCCCGGCGCGAATGAGGTCCAGAATATGGCGGCGCAGCTCTCCGGTGACGTCTCCCAGGCCCGCCAGATAATTAACATTCTCAACACCCACTTCGTCAGGGGTCAGGATCTTGTGTTGGGTGGTGATGGAATAGACATTTCGCGCTTCTGCATACTCCTGCTCCGCTCCATCCACAAATCCGGCGTAGCGTACATCCTGGTGATCCTTCAGGACCACCCGAATTCTCTCCAGGCCAAGGCAGGCCTCGCCCATGAGCCTCTCGGCTGAGGCCAGGTCGTTTCTATGCACGGACCGGATAGAAGAAGAGCAGTGGCGAATAACCTCGCGGGAGAGGCGGAATGCCTCCTCTCGGGCTTTGTCTTTGCATTCAAAGCCGGCCAGCATGCTTTTCGACAGGTTCTCGAAGATCGACATAAGTTGCGTCTCACTCGATGTTCATCATCGTCTTCAGGCGATTAACGGATCGCTGCCCTTCTTCCAGAGAGCGGGATTCTGTGACAATGCGGCCGCTATAATCCTTTAAGGCCGCAGCAACCTTTTTCCAGGGTACGGTACCGTTTCCTACCGGCAGGTGCTCGTCTCTCTCCCCGTGATTGTCGTGCACGTGAATGTGAATGATCTTGTCCTTAAGCCTTAAGAAGCTCTCTACATTTCCATTGGTATTGGCATGGCCCACATCAAAAATAAAGCCCACATTCTCCCGGTCCACGGTCTCTATTATCCCCATAACCTCTTCCGGCCGGCGGCCCAAAATGGCTGGCATGTTGACCATGTTCTCCACGGCAATTCTCATATCCAGATTTTGGGCGTGATCGCATATCTGCTGGATACCCAGGATGCTTTGCGACCAGGCTGCATCAGGCAACTGCATTCCCAGAGGCGAGAAGTGGCCGGGATGAAGCACGGCCAGACGGGCAAAGTCGCTGGCAAGATCCAGGCAGCTTTTCATCTGCCGCACGGTCTCCTCCCAGATGGGCTGGTTGACGGAGGCCAAATTCAGGTCGGAATAGGGCAGGTGAATGGTAATAACAAGGTCGGTAGTCTCGACGATCTGTTTCGCCTCGGTCAGGTTCTCTCGCGTCAGCTTCTGCTTTCCCTCGTTTACGATCTCCCAGCCGCTGTAGCCCAGATCTTTCAGTTGATATGCCCAGTCAAATGGTCGGTCCACCAGTTTGCTCGATGAGAAGCTAAACATCCGCACCCCCATGCACCGTCTCAACTAGCTCACTCAGATCAATCTCCCGGACAGGCACGCCGTTCTCGGTCTCTGGCGCCAGCCAGTTGATAACGCCTTCGCCCCCCGTGATCTGCACATGCAGTGAACCCAGGGCCTCCTCTTCCGGAGGAAAGCTCACAACTCCCATCAAAGCGGCTTGCTTGCTAAGCTGGAATGCAGTGGTATTGCCCACCAGCCCTCGCAGCAATACCTTTCGAGCCGTATCCAAAATCTCTTGCCTTCTCAGAAGCTCATGAAGCGTCTTCAAGCTATCCGGGCCGTTGTAGGCCTCAATCTTGTCGCCGCGAATGTCCATGATCAGACCGGGAAAGATGTTCTCAATAGCGGATACGACCTTCTCCACACGCTCCGTGGGCCGAACTGATGAGCAAATAGTAACCTCGATCGTTCTCATCGCTCCTAGATGTGGCTGGTCTTGTATCTGAGGACGGCGGCAATCCCGCCAAAGGCCTTGTAGAGCTGCTCACCCTCCTCAAACTCGGTGGAGATGATCTTAACCTCTGCTTTGCTCTGATCTGCCAGCTTGGATAGTTCGGAGACTATGTCCTCTTCTCCGGTGATGGTTAGAGAACCTCCGCACTTCAAGCAGTTCCCTAGCGATGCAGACGCTCCTGAGCGGGTTTGATATTCGGAAAAGTCGCAGCTTCTGCTGGTGCATTCGATCTTGCATCGCGTCTTTCTCAGATCCTCAGAGAGAAGAAGTATCTCCACTGCCCCAAGCTCCAGGTTATGGCGAACCTCATCATCGCCGTAAGCCGCCAGACCTTTGTCGGAAACCAGCTCCTTCATGAAGCGGCGCATGAGCAATTTGTCCTGCGTCACCTCTAATTCGGAGAGTTGATCTTGGGCGGCATCCACCAGCTCGTACAATCCTGATTCGTCGGTATAAGAGACATCCAGGGCGCCCAGAATCTTCTTCTGCAGCTCGTGATGCAAAAAGCCACCCTCCACAAACTCCTCTTTGGTAGGAGAGGGCCCGCCAACCAATATGCCCTGCAGATCATTGGCATCGATGGGCAGGAATGCTTCGTTGGCCGATTCACCTATTCTTTTGTAAAATTCGTGGATGGCTATGAGACGCAGTTGCTGGAACCTGTGGCTTGACTGGCCGCCTTTTCTCTGCTTGCCCGGCACAGTAGATGTGAGGTGCTTCATGGGTTCTATGTATTTGCCCTTTAAAATGCCAATGGCCGCCTCGCGCCGGTCCAGCACGATAAGCCCGAAGGTCTTTTTATCGGCCAGCATCTCCTCCAGCGGCCCCAGGAGAAATGAAGAATCACAATGGTATCGGTAAGTGACGATGGGATCGGGCGGCTCTAGAGCCACGCTGTACATCTCAGTTTTATTGGCTCCGGCATCCACGCTGCCGATGAATATGACCACTCCGTTGGCAGGAGGCTTGGGAATGAGCTTGAGACGGGACATGGCCGACTCAAGGGATCCCTGCACGGAAAGTCTGGTGACACGAGATTTTATGTTGGCTGCCTGTCCGTACTCTTCACGTAGCTGGCTTGTGACATCACAGATCTGCTTATCGGGGGGAATATAGAGGGAAATTAGCTCAGTCCCTCGACCCGTCTTGCTCCTCAGACCATCGAGAAGACGCTTAAATTCATATTTTTCCTGTGCAGTGAACTCCATCGGGAATCTCCCAAAAACACTTACGGCCAAGATATAAAAGGCTTCTTCAAGATGAGAATTATAAACCCGAAATAGAAATCGCAAGATTTGATGTATTCAAAAACTATATAAAGATATAAGTTATCTTATACTCTATGAATCAATTAGTCGTTCTCCAGGAAATATATGCATCTCTTTCTAAAGGAGGTGATGGTCTACAAAAAATCGATATTAAGGCCATCGAAGGAAGTTGTCCGGAACTACTAACCAAATTGCTGGAAAGCTCCCGAAAGGGCAGAATCGACGAGGATGTTTGCCGCGAACTTTCTCTCAAGCTCCAAGATGTTTATGAGATCAAGCGTCTGGGCGATATCTGCCGCAGGGCGGGACTGCAAGATCTCGCCATAAATACATACAACAGGGCCCTGTCACTCTGCCGCGATCCGATTCTGCGACCGGTGCTGCAGAATAACCTGGGTCAAGCCCTAGTCCATCAGGGTGATCTGGCGAAAGCTGCTTTCTACTATCAGAAGTCCGCTGACAGCTTTGCCAAGGAGGGTGATCATATCGGCCTTGCCCATGTATTGGGGAATCTGGGCTCTGCCTATCGGCGCAGCGGGGAATGGAATAAAGCCATAGAACACTGTTACCGCAGCCTGAAGACCTTCGAGGAGAAGGGCGACGATCTGGGCATCGCTCAGATGACGGGAAGCCTCGGCCGGATCTATGCCGATATGGGGGAAAAGGAGCTTGCCGCCCGGTACTTCGAGAGAAGCCTGGCCGACTTTCAGAGACTGGGCGATAAAAGGAGCGCTGCATGGGTGCTGGACCGGATGGGAAGAATTGCCGGCCAGAGAATGGACTGGGATAAAGCACTCAGCTACCTTAATTCCAGTCTATCTTTATTCGAAGAGCAAGGCGAAAGTCAGAGCCAGGGAATTGTTCTATCCAACCTGGGACGCATCTACCTGCAAATGGGGCAGGCAACTGCGGCTCGCGAGCCTCTGGAGAGAGCTGTTCTGCTCATTCCCCGTCAAATAAAGCCCGGTTATCAGAATGCACTCTATTGCCTGGCGAAAACATATAGCTCCCTGGCAAAAAATTGCCTGCAAGAAGAACCTGGCCAATCATCCAGTCGGCAGCAACGGCTGGAGGCCTCCCGGCTATTCGTCCAGGCCGCGAACAGTTATCAAGAGCTGTCATCTACCCTTGGGGAAGGCCAGGCAGAGATCAAGGTTGCCGAGGCAATTGCAAAGAGCCAGTCCTATCTGGTAAGGCTCTGCGGGGATGTCCAGGGCGAGGAAGCGCTGGCACTGGCGGAGAGGGCCCAGGTATTCCTGAACAATGCAGCTGCAAATTCCGATGATGGCAATAAAAACAAAATACTGGGCCTGCAAAGAATCATCGCCGGCATGAAGGAAGTCCACAGCATTGGACTTTTGGCAAACGAGCCCTTGATGCCGGCCCGTGCCCTGAACAATGCCTCGGGATATCTCATGGGTGGGGCCCAGGAGTGCTCATCTGAGAGCGCGCGCGGCTTTCTTTGCCGGGCCCTGAAAGATATCAATGCCAGCGTAAATCCGGGAAGTGATCCGGCCGAGAAGTTGAAGGTAGCAGCCGCGGCTTTGCGCCAAGCAGAAAAGCATTATGGGAAAGAAAGCAGCGCAAATAGGATTGCACAGGCCGCAGAAATACTGGAAGGGGCGGCAGGAAATGGGACGGCGCAATGCCAAGCTGCCCTGCTTCTTATTGCCGGGGCCATGGCGACCGATTCGCTAAGTAAAATTGAGGATAGTAATAGCATATTGGCCTGGGATGAGTCTCTGCATCTCTTGCCCACGAACGAAAAGGGAGAATTTGCGGTTAATATCAAGATAAATGATCTGCATGAGCCGGATCCGGAACCAATAGCAGAGGCTGACCTGCCTGTTCTGGAGATCTCAAAGGAGAGGTACGCGGCAAGAGACCTGATCTTGGCGGATGGCGGGCTGGTCCCAGTCAAAGCCGACGTGGCCTGCAAGGGTTACGGCCAGCTTTTCATGCCGCCCATTAGGCAGCAATTCGATGCAAAGAAAGAAATGCCCCTAAAACCAGAGGACGAGAGGCAAGAGCTGCATGAAAGGGCATATCCGGAAGCTAACGAAGAGAAATCTGAAGAGATAGATGAAGACCTGAATAATGAGACGATAGAATTTTTCAAGGCCGCCAACAACCCTGAAATTGAGAAGGAGTCTCAAGAAAGCCCATTCAGCAACTCGAAAGCCGTTTTCCTCCTCAAGGTCATGACGGTTCTCTTGGTGATTCTCCTGGCAATCGAGGCAATACTATACTTGATATAGGCCAAAATAGCATGTCCGCCTGGCAAATATGAAGAGAAAGCAGCTTGAGATGATGCTGGAGCGACTGGAGGGCTTTAGTCGGCCCTCTTTTCAAAGGGAGCAGTATGCTACGCCCGCCTGCGTTGCCGCGGAGATGCTTTTCCTGGCGGGAATGCGCGGAGAACTGGGCACTGTCTGTGACCTGGGTTGCGGGACGGGCGTGCTGGCCATAGGCGCGGCTCTACTTGGTGCGAGGGCCATTGGCGTGGAGATCGACGGTGAGGCTTTGGACATAGCCAGGAGAAATGCAAAAAAGCTAAACGTGGATGTGGACTTCATCCGCGCCGATGTGAACACACTGGCCCTCAAGGGCATCGATACAGTGGTCATGAATCCGCCCTTTGGAGCCCAGAAGGCGAGTGCCGGAGATCGCGCCTTTCTCTGCACCGCCCAAAAAATCGCCAAGACGATCTACTCTCTGCATAATCTGGGAAGCGAAGCATTCATGAGAAGCTTTATGAAACCCTGCACCGTGCAGGAGATCTATCGCATTCCCTTTCCCTTGAAGAGATGCTTTGAGTTTCATAGCCAAGATGTCAAGATCATTGAGGTTGAGCTATATCGAATAACATGCTAGGATGCCAGACTTTAGATACTAGTAATACTAAATGCTAGTGATGATACTGAATTTAAATACGCTTATAGAGGATTCGTAGAGGAATTATGATGGACGGTAGTTTTGTGCTTCCTGGAGATGTGGTGGGATCGACCGAGGAGTTTGTTCCCGGAGACTGCACCTACGCTCGGGCAGGAACGATTTTTGCATCTACTGCGGGCCTGGTCAAGATCGATTCGAGAGCCAGATCCGCGAGTGTCATACCCAAGACCAATGCTCCGGTAAAGCTCTTTCAGGGTGATATCGTGGTGGGAGAGGTAATTGATCTCAAGGACAGCCTGGTCATAGTCTCGCTGGCCTTCAAGAAGGGGCATGAGGACAGACCCATCTCGGACGAGGAGGCGACCATTCACATATCCAATGTGAGAAACTCCTATGTCAAAGACCTGCGTCACCTCTTCTCGCTCCGCGATATTCTTAAGGCCAAGATTATCGATGACCGGCAGATGAGGCTTACCACGGGCGATGAGGACCTGGGCGTTATCAAGGCCTACTGCAGCCGTTGTCTTGCGGGCCTGGTCAAGAAAGAAAACAAATTGGTCTGTCCCAATTGCGCCAATACCGAGACGCGCAAGATGAGTTCAGCCTACGGTCTGGGAGTGGTTTGATGAATTTGAAGATTATTAAGAAGACTGAAAATCAGGCCATTATCGAGTTTGTGGGGGAAGGGCATACCATCTTGAACTTGCTGCGAACCGAACTTTTGGCTGATGAAAGGGTGCTGATGGCCACCTACGACACCAAATTTCCCGTCATGGACAACCCCGTTTTCCGGCTCACGACAAAAGACGTAGACCCCATAGTTGTTTTGAGGGAGGCTACAGGGCGCATCATAGGCCAATGCGAGGAATTTTCCAGGCTGTATGCAGAGGCTGTAAGGTAGCAGTAAACTGGCATTTAAAGCCATATGGATTTTGACATAAACACAGCAAGAGGCCTCTCTGAAGCCGAGGCTGCAAGACTGCTAAAAGATGTAGGCTACAACGAATTGCCTTCATCCAAACCTCGCACTGTATTAGCCACTGCCTGGGAGGTTGCCAGGCAGCCTATGTTTCTCCTCCTTGTAGCGGGCGGTTTGGTCTATCTATTGCTCGGAGATCTTCAGGAGGCTTTGATGCTCCTGGGCTTCGTCTTGGTTGTCATGGGCATTACCTTTTACCAGGAACGCAAAACAGAGCGAGCCCTTGAGTCTTTGCGAGACCTTTCCAGTCCACGTGCTCTGGTAATTCGGGAAGGCGAAGACAGAAGGATAGCCGGAAGGGAGGTCGTACCTGGTGACCTAATTGTTATTGCTGAGGGCGACCGCGTGGCTGCGGATGCAGTGTTGCTGAGCTGCACGAACCTTTCTGCAGATGAATCACTTCTCACAGGCGAATCTGTCTCAGTTAGAAAGGTATGCTGCATAAGCACAGAACAATTACCTGTGATGGCCCGACCGGGTGGGGACGATTTGCCCTTCGTCTTCTCTGGAAGCCTCGTTGTGCAGGGCCAGGGCGTGGCAGCGGTCCAGGCTACAGGAATTAACACTGAGATCGGCAAGATAGGAAAGGCTTTGCAGAAAGTCACGTCTGAGGAGACGGCACTTCAAAAAGAGACTAATCTGCTGGTAGCCAAACTGGCCATACTCGGCCTGAGCCTGTGCTTGTTGGTAGTGATTGCCTACGGCATGACCAGAGGCGACTGGTTGCAGGGACTTTTGGCGGGCATAACCATGGCCATGGCCGTGCTTCCCGAAGAGTTTCCCGTGGTTTTAACCATATTTCTGGCCTTGGGAGCATGGAGAATCTCGCAGAGCAACGTCTTGACAAGGCGCGTTCCGACAATAGAGACGCTGGGTTCGGCCACAGTGCTCTGTGTTGATAAGACCGGCACTCTGACCATGAACCGCATGACGGTGAAGAAAATATTCGCCTGCGGCGAGTTCTTCGAACTGGATGATGGCAGAGATCGTTTGCCGGATGCTATTCATGAGGTAATAGAGCATAGCATTCTGGCCAGTCAGATAGATCCCTTCGATCCTATGGAGAAGGCCTTCAGAAAACTGGGCGAGGACTACCTGGAAAAGACTGAGCACATTCACAGTGACTGGGAGCTGGTCAAGGAATATCCGCTATCAAAGAAGCTGCTGGCCATGTCTCGCGTCTGGAGATCGCCTTCCCGAAAAGAGTATGTGATCGCGGCCAAAGGAGCGCCAGAGGCCATAATAGAGCTGTGTCACATTGACATAAATGGGCAAACGGAGATTTCTCGTGCCGTTCAGATTATGGCCAGGGAAGGCATGCGGGTATTGGGTGTAGCCACCGCATCCTTGCAAGCGACTGATTTGCCGGATGGACAGCACGACTTCGATTTCAAATTCCTGGGCCTGATAGGCATGGAGGATCCTGTCCGTCCCGGCGTTCCTCAGGCTATCAAGGAATGCTATTCTGCAGGAATAAGAGTAGTAATGATAACTGGAGACAATCCCGGCACTGCTCAGGCTATAGCCAGGCAGATCGGATTTCCCTCAGATCAGGTTATTACCGGCCCCGAGCTAGAGAAAATGAGCGATCAGGAACTTCAGAACCAAGCCCGAAATGTTTGCATATTCTCCCGTGTTATGCCGGAGCAGAAGCTGAGGCTGGTCCTGGCTCTAAAAGCTAACGGAGAGGTCGTGGCCATGACCGGCGACGGCGTGAACGATGCGCCCGCCCTCAAAGCTGCCGATATTGGCATCGCCATGGGCAAAAGAGGTACGGATGTGGCCCGCGAGGCGGCATCCCTGGTTCTCCTGGACGACGACTTCTCATCAATAGTCAAAGCGGTGAAGCTGGGCCGCAGGATCTTCGACAATATTAAAAAGGCCATGGCCTATATCCTGGCTATCCATGTGCCTATCGCAGGCTTGTCGCTTATCCCCGTGCTCCTGGGGTGGCCGTTAATCTTTTTCCCGATTCATGTGGTATTCCTTGAGCTCATCATCGATCCTGCCTGTTCAATTGCTTTTGAGGCTGAACCTGAGGAAGCAGACGTAATGCTGCGGCAGCCACGCGACTCAAATAAGCCTCTATTTAGCCGGCGCACATTGGGCCTCAGCTTGCTTCAGGGCATAAGTGTTCTGATTATAGTAATTGCAGTCTTCGCCGTTTCGCTTTATCGCGGTCAGGGTGAGTCAGTTGCAAGAGCACTTGCTTATACAACCCTCATTATTGCCAACCTTGGTCTGATACTGGCAAATAGATCATGGTCCAGGACGATTTTAGAGACCATGAGCACACCCAATCCTGCACTCTGGTGGGTAGTTGGAGGGGCCGGGGCTTTCTTGGCACTGATTGTCTATGTTCCATTTATCAGAGAATTATTTGGCTTTGCCAATCTGCATTTTATCGATATCGCCATTTGTTTCATTGCAGGGATAGCGAGCGTTCTCTGGTTCGAGGGTCTCAAGGTCATTAGTAGACGTAGGGATTCATTCACAAAGTGAGATAATATGGATTTTTCAGATAAATCCTATTTTTCAGAAAAGCTTATATTCTCAGAAAACTTCGCAATTGCCATAATGGCATGAGGCGCAAAAGTGACCACAAAAGATGAGAATGAATCCTGCTGCCGGCCAGGCGAGATTAGCAGTTGCACAGTTGAGTCTATCGTAACCATAGACGAGAGAGGACAGATGGTGCTCCCCAAGGAGATCCGAGAGAGGGCAAAGATAAAGCCGGGAGACAAGCTGGCCGTGCTCAGCTTAGAGAAAAACGGCAAGGTCTGCTGCCTCTCATTAATCAAGGTGGAAGAGCTTGAGGGCATGGTCAAGTCCAGATTGGGGCCGGTAATAAACGAGGCTTTTAAGGAATAGGTGGGTGGAAAAGATGGTAGAAAAGATGAATGATCAAGAGCTAAAGAATGCGGTAAAAGAGAGCTACTCGCGTGTGGCAAAGAATGCCTCATCGTGCTGCTCATCCAGTTGCTGTGGATCGGTCAAGCCCCAGCAGATCAGCAAGAAGGTCGGCTACACGGAGGAGCAGATGCAGGAGGTGCCCGAGGGATCGAACCTGGGGTTAGGCTGCGGAAACCCGATTGCCTTTGCTTCCTTAAAAGAGGGCGAGACCGTCCTGGACCTGGGATCCGGAGCGGGCTTTGATTGCTTTTTGGCTTCGAAGATCGTCGGCCCAAAGGGTAAGGTCATCGGCGTTGATATGACGGCAGAGATGGTGGCGCGGGCAAATGCCAATGCAAATCATGGTGGCTACAGTAATGTGGAGTTTCGACTAGGTGAGATCGAGGCCCTGCCGGTAGAGGATAATACAGTCGATGCCATCATCTCCAACTGCGTCATAAACCTCGTTCCTGACAAGGAGAAGGCCTTCCGAGAGGCGTTTAGAGTCCTAAAGCCCGGCGGCAGGCTGATGGTCTCGGATATCGTCCTTTTGAAAGGACTTCCTGATTTCGTCAAGCAATCGATTCAGGCTTACGTGGGATGCATCGCGGGAGCTCTGCGCAAGGATAAGTATCTGGATGCCATAAAGTCGGCGGGATTCAATGACGTCTCCATAATGCAGGAGGCCATCTTCCCTCTGGACTGCATGACCAATGATCCCACCGGTCAGGCGATTTTAAAGAGCCTGGAAGGATCTGCCGAAGAGATAAAGAAAGTTGAGGGCTGCATATCCAGCGTAAAGGTCAGCGGCTTCAAGCCTAAGTGAAGGCTTCAATTAATGATCGAGATCGACGGCTCCTTTGGAGAAGGCGGCGGCCAGATCGTGCGCACCGCCGTGGCCTTTTCTGCAGTGACGGGAAAGCCCGTGCACATAACCCGAATCCGGCAGGGCCGGTCCAAACCCGGACTGGCGGCTCAGCATGCCCGGGCCATAACGGCCTTAGCCGCAATTTGCGATGCACGAACATCTGGAGCTACGCCAGGATCTTCCGAGATCACCTTCTCACCGGGAGAGATTCGAGGCGGCAGCCACAGAGTAGAGATTGGAACCGCCGGCAGCGTGACCCTGCTCATGCAGTGTCTTCTGCCCGCCTTGCTTTGCGCCGATGCGCCTTCCTCTTTGCGAATTCAAGGAGGCACAGATGTGCAATGGTCTCCTACGGTTGACTATTTTAAAAATGTATTTTTGCCCGCTCTATCCTCTTTCGGGGCAAAGGTGAGCCTGGAGGTTTTACAGAGAGGATACTATCCACGGGGGCAGGGCGAGGTACTATTAGAGGTTGAGCCTGCAAAGCTGAAGGCTGCTCATCTGGAAAGTCCGGCTTGTGATACTGGGCAGATTATTCCGAATATGCAGGGCACGCAGAGTAGGGTGCAGGGATTGTCACACTGCTCCAATCTGCCCGAACATGTCGCTGCCAGGCAGGCAGACTCGGCTGTGCAGGCTCTAGCGCAGGCGGGCTATGCTGCCCGGATAACTGAGCAGGCACTGCGTCTGCCATCTATGGGAAGCGGCATCACTCTTTGGTCCGGGTACAAAGGAGCGAGCGGTCTTGGCGAGAGGGGCCTTCCTGCGGAAAAAGTGGGCAGAAGGGCGGCAGAGGAGCTGATTATTGAGCTGAAGTCGGCGGCCTGTGTGGACGTGCACCTGGCCGATCAGCTCATTCCCTATCTGGCTATGGCCGGGGGAAGCTATACTGTACGAGAGATATCGCTTCACGCCAGGACCAACATCTGGACAGCCGGGCATTTCCTGGATGCGGAAATTAAGATCAAAGAGGAGAAGGGGGTTTTTAGGATCGAAAGCGGCCTTCACGAGTCATAAGTACTGCCCCAAGCTCTTGCGATAATTTCAATTTGATTGAATTTGGGGTCGTGTACGCATATCATTGAATTGGTATCCTGAATGCCATTAGCTCCTTGATAGTCCATATATGATCAG
>JBATEC010000144.1:0-3119 GCA_049663825.1 Methanothrix sp.
GATATTGATGTATTAGCGATAAATAAAAAAAATAAGAAGTTAAAGATAATAGAATGCAAAGATCTGGCTTTGGCAAGAACACCTTACGAGATGGGAAATGAGCTTAAAAATATTTTTGAAGGAAGCAACAATGGGAGGTCGATTATCGAAAGGCATAGTAGAAGGTGCGACTGGGTAAAAAGAAATCTTGGTTCCGTCTTAAAATATCTTAAATTAGATGAAAAAGCTAGCTGGAAAATCGAGCCAATAATCATAGTAGATCAAGAATTATTTACGCCGTATCTGCGCAAATCACCTATTCGAGTGTTATCATTTTCAGAGCTAAAACCAGGAGTTATCTAGATATGTGCTGGAATGAATTCAGTATTGCTTTAAATAGGAGTCTAAGAGCCATTAGTCCATGTTACTTTCAGATAAAAAGAGACCACGATGAGCCTACTTGGAGAGAAAGAGCCTATTGTTACGAGCTATATCACCAGTTGCGTTGTCATTTAAGAAAGGATTTTCCTTATACCTTACATGGGGAAATAGATAAAAAAAATCATAAGATGATATGTGACGAATTCGAAGGAAAAATGTGTCCCAATCCCGATTTTGTCGTCCATGTCCCTGGTGATGATAAAAATCTTTCAGTCATTGAAGTAAAATTATCTACTAGTAGCAAAGAACGTGCCCAAAGAGATATAAATAAATTAGAAATATTCCTAAACAGGATTCGTTACGAATATGGTATCTTTTTGGTCTTTGGCCCTGAAGGAGATGTACACAAACTCATTGATGATTTAATAATAGATGAAATGTTAATATCTGAGGGCAGACTCTGTGTCCTTTGGCATAAGAACTGTGATGAAGCACCAGAAGTAGTAACGGGATCATTTCAAAGTCTTCATCAAAAAGATGTCCTCCCTCAAGTGAGTACATCACAAAGTATATGACATTGCTGAAAGGGGCTGGCCTATATCAAAGCCCTTGGGGTGCTTGACTTGAATCTTTGTTGGCGTCGGTATGCAGCCTGGCGTCTCAGATGCTTGGCAGGAGTGCGATCGATGCAGAGATGACCGAACGCTAGCTAGCCAGAGAGAGCCAAGTCCGCCGACTATTTTCATTCTTCCCCCAAAAACATCCCCACCAACCGAAACTCCCTCACATCCACCAGCCCCCTATCTGTCAGCTTCAGCTCCGGGATCACCGGCAGGCAGAGAAACGAGAGCGTCATGAACGGGTCCTCCAGCTTGCATCCCAGCTTGTGAGCCGCATCGATGCATTCCGATATCCCCTCCGCCACATCCCGCATGCTCCTCTCCGAGAGCAGCCCGGCCACAGGCAGAGGCAGGCTCGCCAGCACCTTTCCTTCCGCCACCGCCACCAGCCCGCCGCCCATCTGCTTGACCGCCAGAACCGCCGCCAGCATATCCTCATCGCTGACGCCGACGGCGACGATGTTGTGCGAATCATGGGCTACGGAGGTGGCCAGAGCGCCGGGGGCGAGGCCGAAGCCCTGCACCAGTCCCAGGCCCACATTGCCCGTGGCTTTGTGCCTCTCGACGACGGCCATCTTGAGGATGTCCCGGTCTACGTCTGAGACAACCTTTCCGTCCTGAATCTTGGGCGAAAGCTGCAGAGCCTTGGTGATGATCTGGTTTGGAACAACGCCGATCACCCTGGCCGGGCCCTTCTCTGCCTGAATCTCAAACGAGCGCGGGCCTATCGGGCCGATCTGCATCGCTTTATGCCCGGCCATGACCGGTGCCTTTAGCGGGACGGTGAGGTCGCCATCTTCCGCCACCACTCTTCCGTCTTTGATGACCAAAACAGCGCGGGGATGCTCCAGCCCATCCAAAACGGCGATGTCCGCTCTGTAGCCTGGAGCGATGGCGCCCAAATCCTGCAGGCCGAAGCGCTGGGCGGCGTTGAGGCTGGCGATCTGCAGGGCGATTATGGGATCGAGGCCCTGCTTTATGGCCGCACTTACCATGAAGTCGATATGCCCTTCCCGGAGGATATCTGCCGGATGCCGGTCGTCCGAGACGAAGAGGAACCGGCTGGCGTTTTGGGGAGTGACCAGCGGCAGCAGATCGAGCAAATTCTTAGCGGCGCTGCCCTCCCGCAGCATGATGTGCATCCCGGAGCGCAATTTCTCCCGGGCTTCCTCAACCGTGGTGCACTCGTGATCGGACCGGATGCCGGCAGAGATGTAGGCGGAGAGATCGCGGCCCGTCAGGCCCGGAGCGTGCCCGTCCACGGGCCGGCGTCCGGCCAGAGCAAGCTTCTTCATCACTTCCGCATCGCGGAAGATGACTCCAGGATAGTTCATGACCTCAGCCAGGCCCAGGACCCTCTCTTCCGGCAAGAGCCCGGCCAGTGCATCCGCATCCAGTTTCGCTCCCGAGGTCTCCAGATTGGTGGCGGGAACGCAAGAGGGGAGCATGACAAAAACGTTCAGGGGAATATCCCTGGATGACTCCAGCATGTAGCGAATACCGGCCTCGCCCCAGACATTGGCGATCTCGTGCGGGTCGGCGATAACAGTGGTGGTGCCCCTGGGCACGACCGCGCGCGCGTACTCGGGCGCAGTGACCATACTGCTCTCGATATGCACGTGGCTGTCGATAAATCCCGGTGCGAGTATTTTGCCGTCCAGCTCCAGGGTCCGGCGGGCGCTGGAGCAGTCAAAGCCAGCTATCCGGCCTTTGTGAATGGCGACATCCGCCCGGTACACCTCGCCTGAGAGAACATTGGCTATACTGCCTCCGGCCAGGAGGAGATCGACCTCGATTTCACCGCGCGCGGCGGCGATCAGCTCTTCGAGCAGATTCATACAATATGATCTCATATGGTCCTATTTTTGGTTATCTGTTTACTGCCAGAAAGAAATGGTCAAGCCCCGAGTGATCTACTAAAAAGAGCTTGCTAGAGTCCAAAGAAAGCTCTCAAAAGCACCGAAGGGCACGCCTGAACGGAAGAAAGCCATCCGAGTGGTTGAGCGAGTCCATGAAAGTAATGCCAACAGACGAAATGACTTTGCAAATCAGGTTAGCCGTCAATTGGTAGACCGATATGGAGTAATCGTCTTTGAGGATCTTGATATTAGAAATATGCTCAAAAACCATTGCCTAGCA
>JBATEC010000145.1:0-4121 GCA_049663825.1 Methanothrix sp.
GAGGGAAGGACTGGGGAAGCATGGACTATGTTAAATGTTGTTGAGGGCGATACGGGAATTCGTGGCGATGTATTGGAAGCGAATTTATTCGATCCGATTCCTAATGCGATCGTATCCGCCACCAGTCTTAAGAGCGGTGATACGAAAACCGTGAAGGTAAGTCCTGATGGAAAATATTCCATTCACCTGATGCCTGGAAATCACAAGGTTTCAGCTTCAGCACCGGGCTATCTTACCGAATCAGGCACTTTCGGAGATGATGTAAAAGTTCTATCGCCTCATGATGAACCTTATTGTATAGACTGCTACACGACTTTTAATTTCCGGTTGGTGATGGAACCTACCAATGGAGTAGAACCTGAAATCAGCACCAAGAACTTTGAATTTGCAGGCTGGGGAGCATACAGGTTTGCAGATATCTTAGGCAAGAGGTATTTCGCAGCATATCTGGAAGAGCCCACTCCGAAGATGCTGGATGCAGGCGAGTCTATCCCAATCCTTTGGCAAAAATCTAATGATCGAGATCTTCAGAAAAATGGAGAGATAAGTGAGGTCCTCGTCGATGATCGTGAAGAGAGGACTGTCACTTCCGGATCACCCTTGGAGCTGGAAGAGGGCTACGAACTTGCCATCATGTCCATCGATGTCAACAAGGTCTACCTCGAACTGAGCAAAAATGGACAAGTCGTTGATAGTAAAGCCATAGCTCCATCTAAAACTGACGCCACAATGACCGATAAGACGTACTACTACAAAGCTGGTGTGGGGAAAACGAAGGGCATAGTTCAGATAGCTGTCTACTTCAAAAACGCCTTCAGAAGTAACGCTCAGAACCTGGCCACAATTGGTGGAGTGTTCCAGATATCCGACTCGCCCGGGATATCTAACTAGTGGAAAACGACAGCAAGCATTAAGTCGGACCACCACATCATCGAGACGCGTTGAAAGTCAAGTATGTTGCTGTCCTCGAAACTGGATAGCTGCATACTTAATGTCCATCCAGGCAACTATGACATTTAGGACGCCGGATACGCCAGCAAACCCGTAAGGAAAGAATAGAGGAGATAAAGGTGGTTCTAAAGTCTTGAGCAAATGAGTGATAATTGCTGTGATATCTAACGGTATATACAACCTGCAAGCCATCCTCATTTTTTTCGATACGCATTGAACCACAAGATATTATTATAAGGATACTTTCCGGCTCAAACCCCAAAAAGGATGGTGCGCTATAAAAATAGGCTCGTCGTAATCACTAGCATTGGCCTGGATTGACCGTTATGAGAAGGCCAACCATGTTGACTTGATATGAGATAAATGGAGCTGCGGGCCTGGCCAGTCCTCAAGCCCTATCGCCCCGACTTAAATTGCCTCTCTCCTCCGAATGGCTGGCGTTCTTTGAAGGGATTAAGGACGAGTCAGGCAGTAAACCTTTCTTTTGGAAAGCGGAGGGTGAAATCGGAGGCTTTAGGATCTCATGAAAGAGGGATACGAAGGAGGGAGGCAAAAGTCTACTGGATGTAGGAGGGAAATGGCCATCGACTTTCGCCAATATATTATACGTCAATTGCCGACGTATAAGGCTTTCGCTTCAAGTTGAGAAAAGGCCATATCCACCCCAAGGAAATCATCAAGAAAATGCGATATCAAGTTCCAAGCAGGCCGGTGCGATCCACAGCGCCCTAATAGACGGAGCCAATCACCGCGAAGTGACGGCCTTGACCCTGCCCGAAGCTCGACTTTAAGCCGGGCTCGAAGGCAGCATAAGCGCTGGAATTTCACACAGCGTCCGAATTACCGGAACCTTTTTCATGTGGTCTCTTGCCCGCCCCATCGCCAACGACCTGTGCCGCTTCATGCCCCGACCGTGTATTGGCGTGAGATCTTGCGGATTACTGCGCCTGTTACAGCGCGCAACTTTTTCAGCCCGCCGAAATTTCAGCCTCACCGGCTCGTAGCCAAATGCAATGCCACGACGGCATGCATCTCCATCATCAGAGCATCATCGGATACGTTAAGCCCACAGCACGCCCGACACCCTGTTCAATGACATAATGAGCCGACACGGCGTGCGGGCTCAAACAGTAACCTTGGTCTTGACGATGTACTTGATCAACTCCGGGCCGATCCTGGCCTTCTTCTGAATCTGATCGGCCACTTCGTCAGCTGATGCGCCGCTGGCAGCCAGGGCACGGATCTCTTCCATAGTGGTATCGTCCACGGTGAAGTACTCATCCAGGTCTTTTCTGTGGCCCCACACGTCGCCTTCCAGCATCTCAACGCCCTGCATCTCCAGGAATACCTGGATTGCATTGGACATGGTCTTGCGGTAAGACGGCGGAACCTGAATCATCCTCAGCCTGGGACACCTCTGCATCAGGTTAAGGAAATCGACATTGCTGGCTCGAAAAGCCAGATGAACGGTCTTCTCATTTGGGTTCAAATTTGGGATTTCATTTCTGGCGCTGATTACTCTAAGTCTCATTTTATCACTCCAGATCATAAAAGGCATTCCTAATATTAATAGACACTTCCGCTGCACGCATCTGACTAAAACGATTTTTACAGATATGATCATCCGAAGAAGCGCCTCCAATCGTTCCTCCCGTCCCCCGCAGCAATCCTGTCGTTTGTAACGCAGCACACTGTGCAGAGCCGGATTGGTTTGCACGCTGCAAGTTTCTGCGTTTGGGATCTGTTTCACACACATAAAAAGAAGCAACAGATGCACCACTCCTGCCACACTTGATTTCTTCGCATAATGGCGTATTGGCAGTTATTTGTTATAAGTTAATATACATTTATTTTTGATAAGACTAAATACATCAACATTATAAATTATTAAGTAGATTAGAACTATATTGTATAGATTAATCCTATTAATTCATACAAGAAAAAGACTAAATATAACTAATAGCAACATCACTGCATATTTCCACGAATACGAGGAGGGATTGAATATGAGACATGTTAAAGGAAAAGCTGTATCAGGGCTAATTCTGCTCTTGGTGGTTACGGGCCTGTCTATGGCCGGCAACTGGGACTTCAACCCCAATCAAGAAGCTGTGAAGCATAGACATGATCTGACAAGTGATGTTAGCGGAACTGGTTATGCTATGGAATACATGAAGATCAATACCAATAATCTATCTATGCTGGAGTATGCTCATGGGAGCGGCACCATGGACTATGCAGATGTACTCTATGATGAGCAGAAGTCGATCGTTAGCACAGACAATAACTATTGGATCATTGATTTAACAACGGGACAATGGAAAAAAAAGCCTGGAAGTGCTAATAGCGTTATCACCTATACCAAGCAGTACGACAATATCCAGTCTCCTAGCGCATTTGCCTACGGAACGGGATGGTATGGTTCTCACCCCGTGGTTTATAACTCTCTATTAAAAGATAAAAATGAGGCCAAAAGCTACCAGGAGTCTGCATCGATGCATAGGCAAGTAGAATATGCACGTGCTCTTAAGGGAGATATTGCTATAGAGATCAACTGTACCGGACCCAACGATTCGGCCGATGGCAAAGGTTTTCTGAAGATGAAGATCGATGACGATGTGACTTCCGGTACACTGCACATTGGCGAGCTCTTGACTATGCCCATGAAAAATGCGAATACTCCTAAATATAAGAATAAGCAGGGCTGGGATGATGCTATTATCGAAGTCGATAGCAACTATATCGGGAACTTCCAGGTCCAGAAGACCATGACACTCGATATAAAGAAGTCCAAATCCACCTGGGGGGAGGACTGGCTGCCCTGCTGCTCGGGTGGTTTCTTTGACATTCCTTCCAGGAATTTCGATAAGGATTTCGGCAGCCAGAAGGGCATATTCGACTGCTCCTGCCGAAATACGTCCATCTCCACCATGAAGCCCAAGTGGAATACCACCATGGCGCAGTTCCCCACGGAGAAGTACCAGTACAAGCCCTGAGAGTGTCCAGAAATATTTCTTTTTACTTTTTTGCCTTGATTTAAAAAAGCGTATGTGTTTAGGTGCACCAGAGCAGTTCGATAGATGCTGTTTTTCGGATCAGTGAGTATATTATATAAAAACATGAATTAAATATAAATCGATATCGATCGCACGTGCATAAAAAATTGGCTC
>JBATEC010000146.1:0-13059 GCA_049663825.1 Methanothrix sp.
GAGGAGAAATAGTATGCCGTTTCGAATGTGGTTAAGCATGCTCTGGTCGGTCTTTCCGAATTCGATGCTCTTGGCGGGCTTGAATGCCATCCCCCTTTTTACGAGATAGATATCTACGGCCTTGAGGTACTCTTGGAATATTTCGAATTTAGGTTCATTTCGAGGATCTTCTTTCCTATTAATTTTGAGATTGTCTAGCAAATTCGATATTCTCTCATTGTTCATAATAATGTCTTGATATGCATCTGAAGCCATTACCTTACCACCTCCCTCTCTCTTGCCTTCGCCGCTCCTTCACCGCATGCGCCTGCGTACCCGTGGGCGCTCCGGGCCCGCGCCCCTGCGCCCGTCCCCGCGGGCCTGCCCCTGTCCGTGAAGCTCTGCTCTTGGTCGGGCCCAACTTTCTCCATCTTTCTCGCCGCAATAGCAGAGCCCGGTTGATCCTCTTCGCCAAAAAGCAGATCGAAATCGAGGAACCGATGTGTGATGAGCGCAAACCTCTTAGCCATCGATACCACAGTAACATCCGAAGTCATATAAACCTGTCGATGGGTGCAATTGATTCATATTTCTGCAATTATAACGATCCGTGTTCATGCCAGTGCAATATTGACGAATCCCTTTCACGAAATGTGGTTCTTCGCTGTTTTATGGGATTCTCTGTGCGTCCTCTGTGAGCTCTGTGTCTCTGTGGTGGATTAGTCGTTAGCTGTTGGTTATGATCCAAATGGCTGACTGTACTACCATCTCTGCAAGACACGAGAAGCGCACAAATGACTCGAATATCCTTCACCTGTACTTTATTGCAAACTCAGACTCGGACATGCTCAGAAACTGTATTCCTTCCACCAGACTTATGAGTGCGGGAATTAGTGTCCAGCAGAAAACCAGGTAGATCAAACCCACTCCTGTTCTGCCCAGATAGAATTTATGCGCGCCCAGGCCCCCCAGAAACAGTGCCAGCAGGGCCGCGGTAGTCTTGTTGTGTTCGCTTGTGGAAGTTGTTGCCAACCTGACCCCGCACTTGGGGCAGACCTCAGCCTTGGCGCTGATCCTGGCGCCGCATTCACCGCAAAATTTGCCGGATTGCGGCACACTTTCAGAGGCAACGGGCGCGGCTGCCGGAATAGCTGCGGACTGTGTTGTCTTTGTTGGCGTTTCGCTTAAATCATTTGTTTTTATATTATTAGTTTCCTGCAAATCAACCACCTCTCCGTCTATATGCAAAAATTGCCTATAGATCTTTAAAGGGCGGCCAGCCGTAAGACTGACAACCTGGGGCTTGCTGCCAATGCCTGCTGGCAATCGATGCCCATGGCTGGTATTGAAATGTATTAATGTCTAAAGAATTTCTTTTTCTCTTTCTTTTTCAGTTACCTGACCGTCCCACCTCCGCCGCCACCAACTCCTACGGCCACCGCTCCGCACCCACGGGCCACGCTGCTGCCTACCCCGCTGTACTCTGCAAATTTTGCCAGCGCCACAATCCCGTTCCTCAGGCCCTCCGGCGCGTTCCTGGCGAATGTGTACCGGCAGCGGCCTGTAAATCCCTGCTTCATAATCGGCCTGGCATGCCCTTTGACCCTATCGAAGACCGTGTTTACTACTATGCTGTGCGTCTCGTAGACAAGCGGCTTCTCGATCATGAAGCGGGCCATATCGTCCCGCTCCATACCCATCTTCAGCTCTTCCGGGCAGACTGCATTCCACTTGGACAGCAGCGAGTGAAAGACTGCCTCACGGTGCGGGAACATCTCACAAACCTTGGTGTTTTTGTACTGGATGCATGTGGGGGACTTGAACTGAAAATCAAGACACGGCTCTTTGATCTCCCCTGTGGATTTGATCAGCTCCTCGAAGCTCTCCGTAGAGCTTGTCAGCTCCTCCACCCGCAGCTCTCCTTTTTCCATGCAGAGATTTTGCTCTTTCAAAACCAAAGGTGTTATGATGGAGCGGAAGATCTCGACCTCCTTTGGGTCTGTGATCCCTACCGCCAGTTCATACCTCTCCTCCGCATCGACGGCTTTGTGCATAGCCCTATCCGAGCGGCGGAACCGGCCCTCCAGGGGGCCCAGGGATATGGAGCTGATGGGCGAGTCGTGCGTGTGTTTGGCCATATCGGGGTCGCCCTCTTCCATGACGTGAAGCAGAGCTGAGTAAAGCTGGTAGCCCTCGCTGTAAGGCATCTCAAAGGCGGCTTTCGGCCTGAGGCTCAGTGTGATCTTTTGCGGCATCACTTCTGCATTACATCCACTCACATTTAAACCTGTCGATTATTGCAATAGTTTCATAATAATGCAACTAATTGCGCCGTCCCTCCGATGCCTGCAAAAGTGAGATACGAAAGCAATGTTCTAAAACCTACATGCTGCAAGAGATATCTGGGTGAGAAAGGTTGTATCTGATTGATACCAATATTTACCAATGACCCCGGAGCTTGAGCCTTTTTCCCGGGGAAAAGTCTCCCGACCTGTGGCTCCTCCACCCCTGTCCGCAGGCCCGACCGGCCATTTGCAGCATCATGCAACTGTCACAAAGGAAAAGCATTTATGCATCAAATCAGCATTATTAAATAATGAAAACCTACATCTCCCTTTCAGGCTTCGATTCCTCCCAGATTGTATCCCTGATTGTGAAATACGGTGTGGAGGGCAAAGACCGCATCATACTCATCCGTCCCGAAGTTGAGCTGGACACGCGCGGCGAGCAGACGGTGCAGGCCATCCGGGATCTCTCCCGCCAAATTGACAGCTCCATTGATCTGCAAATCCATCGCGTCGATCACCGGGATTTTGAGGGAATGGTGGTCTCCTTGAAAGCTCTTCTGGAGAAGGCCGAAGGCCAGGTCATCGCCAACCTCTCCGGCGGACCGCGGGAGATCTTCCTGGCCTTCACCATCGCCTGCCTCTCCCAGTCTGAGAAGATCTTTAAGGCCACCAACTACAGCGATATCGAAAGAAGCCTTCATGAGATCACCCTGCCCAATATCACTGCCGTCCTGGAGGATCGGCAAAAGAGGATTTTAAAGGATATAAACGACAGCCAGCCTACCACTATTACTGATATCGCCAAGCGCCTCTCTGTTTCCGAGAGCACCATCTCCCGCCAGGTAGCCCGCCTGGCTGATCTTGGCGCCCTGCATCTCCTGCAAAAGGGCAAGACCAAAGAGATACGAATAACCCTGGCCGGGAAGATACTGCTTTAGACAACCATAATGGAAAATGGAAAAAGCATAGTAACATGACGTTATCCACTGGAAATCACAAAGAGACTGATAACCTTCCCAGGAAGATCCTCCTGGTCACAGGCAGGCTGGCCGAAAGTCAGGTCAGAGCTTTTGCAGGAGAAGCGGACGTCCTGGTGGCGAATGTAGATGTAGCCTCCTTCATAACCCCGCAGATGCTGCTGGGGGCTGCGCCCCGCGGCTACGACCTAATCTTGATTCCAGGCGCCATTACCGCTGATTTTCGGGAAGCCGAGCGTGCTCTGGGCACAAAAATACGCCTGGGGCCCAAGCACGCGGCAGACCTGGGAATGGTGCTGCATCATCTTGCCAGGGAGAAAATAGAGCTCTCCCGCACCGTTCCTGCTTGTCAGCTATTGGACGGAAAGATGAGTGAGCAGGCTCAGGGCGAGGTGGAGAGGCTGGAGTTGGCAGCCCGCGCGTCGCAGATGATCCGGGGCGTCAAGATCGGGGGGAGCTCTCGCATGAAGGTTCTGGCTGAGATCGTCGATGCCACACGCTGCAGCCCTGAGGTTCTGACGAAACGGATCGGCTACTGTGAGGAGCAGGGTGCGGATATGATCGACCTTGGCATTCCTCTTGATGCCCATCCGCCTCAGGTGAAAGCTGCGCTGCAAGTCGCCCGAAAGGCCACAAATCTTCCCATAAGCCTTGATACCGTCAAGCCTGAGTTGATCCTGGCGGGCCTTGAGGCGGGGGCCGATCTGCTGCTCAGCTTAAACGCCGGCAACCTATCCCTTGTAGGAGAGGCGGTGGCCAGGGCAGGCACGCCGGCAGTGATCATTCCCGGTCCCGGATCTGTTCGTCTTGAGGAGAACCTGGCTTTGGCTCAGGAGATGGGAATATCCATTATCGCGGATCCTGTTCTCGAACCGCCTCTGCTGGGCCTGGCCCTTTCGCTGCAAAGGTACCTGCTCTTTTCGCAGGATCATCCCGAAATCCCTCTCTTTTTTGGCGCGGGTAATGTTACCGAGCTGATGGACGTCGATACCGTCGGCGTCAATGCCCTTTTAGCCGCCTTTGGTGAAGAGATCGGCGCATCTATCCTTTTCACACCCGAGTTCAGCGCCAAAGCGACAGGAAGCGTGCACGAGCTTGCCCAGGCTTCGAGAATGATGCGGCTTGCCCGGCTGCGCGGGACGCCTCCCAAAGACCTGGGCCTTGACCTTCTCATCTTGAAGGAGAAGCGACGCCTGCCGGAGGAAGCCATGCCCGAAACGTTCATGGAAGCGGAAGGGGGGCACAATTACGAGCCGGACGGTTGTGGAAGCTTCAGGATATTTCTCTCTTCTGGATCGATTATTGCCCAAAACGGCCGCATAACTGTAGCGGGAAGGAATGCTCGCGACATCCTTAATACACTCATCGATCGGGATTTGGTCGGCCGCCTGGACCATGCCGGCTATCTGGGCCGCGAATTGGAGAAAGCAGAGATTGCTCTTCGCCTGAAAAAAAACTATGTTCAGGACGAACCTCTCTGGCCCTCAGAGAAACGTTAAATATTTGTTCTCGCGACATGGGTACGGATGAATTCGAAGGCTTTTGCTATCTTCGTAGGCGCAATTATGATTCTCTCCGCCTTTGCAGGTTTCGTGTTGAGGGGAACCGATCAGAACGAGACCGGTGTTGTGGCATCGAATGCCGACTCTTTGCAGACCTTTGGTATGCAGGGCAGCTTGGTGGAATGGGACTTTGATGGATTACAGGATGTCCTGCAGATGTCTCCGGAGAGCACAGTCATGGCATACTGGATCAATCTGAGTGCATCGCAGAATCTGACGGATGCCGTAACTGCGGCTCTGCCTGATTCCCTGGGCCTCAGCTATGGAAACCAGATTTACAGCACCAATATAGAAGCGCTGGCTCATGTCGATTTCAATGGTACCTGGACGGAGTTTCACGAGATAAAGCCCTACCCGGTAAACTACAATGGCCTGGTAATTCCCTATCAGGATTACATGATGGTCCCTGCAGGAACTGATTATGCAATCGTGTATGGAAAGCCGTCCATCTTTGGCACGCAGGACTCTGTGCGCAGCGTCATAGATGTGATCACAGGAGGCCTGTCCGCAGAGAGCTTCACTCTAGTCGGTGATGAGCAAGCTGACCTGCAGGTAGCGGCTCTGGGCAGCGGCGGCACGAGCATGCCCCTCTCCGGTGGATACAAGGAGTTTTACATGGGTGTAAGCGCGGCAAAAAGTCAGGACCAGGGCTTTAATCTGAATGCCCGGTATCTGCAGCCTCAGGCTAGCCTAAGCAGCAAAGTTGGAGAAATCGCCGCGAAAAACAATCTCAGCTATTCTGCCAAAGGGGCTGAGATGGAAATATCCGGAACTGTGGCCCGGGAAAATCTGCAGAATGTGCTGACGGCTCTTCTCGGGCCGTAGCGCAACCTTTTTACATATGGAGCTAATGGCAGATCTGATCTAAATCGTCTAATCCGTTTAGGCGTTTTTGCGATGAATGATGATGGGCAAGCTGCCCTGAAGGAGATTAAATTATGGCAAGACCAATATTCGTAAGATTTGATGTTCCAGCAGAGCTGGCCACCATGTCTCTTGAGGCCCTCGAACTGGCCCGTGATACAGGCAGAATAAAGAAGGGAACCAACGAGGCCACCAAGGCCATCGAACGTGGTGTAGCTCGCCTGGTTATTGTCGGCGAAGACGTCACCCCTCCTGAGATTGTGGCACATATTCCAGCTCTTTGCGAAGAGAAGAAGACTCCTTACATCTACGTCAAGAAGCAGAGCGAGCTTGGTGCCGCTGCCGGCCTTAGCGTAAAGAGCGCCGCTGCGGCAATCGTGGAGCCCGGAAAGGGAAAAGAGTTGCTTGATGAAATCGTCCAGAAAGTGGCAGCTTTGAAGTAGGTGATATCCGATGGAGGATGAGAACGGAGTAGCGGCAGAGGTTATCGAGGTCATCGGCGTCACCGGCATGCATGGTGAGGCGACGCAGATCAAGTGCCGTATCCTGGAGGGCAACAACAAGGGCCGCATTATCACCAGGAATTGCATGGGACCCATCCGCATGGGCGATGTCCTGATGCTGCTCGAGACTGCCAGAGAGGCCAAGAAGCTTACCAGCAGGTGAAGGAAGATGGAACAGAGAAAGTGTACCTTTTGCAATAAGACCATCGAGCCGGGCACAGGCAAGCTTTATGCCAAAAAAGACGGCACGGTCTTTTACTTTTGCTCAGCCAAGTGCGAGAATAACGTAGCTCTTGGCCGTGTAACGAGAAGAATCAAGTGGGCCAGAAAGGGGGCATAGGCCCTGGCAGAGATAGAGCGAACCTTTGTCATGGTAAAGCCCGATGGTGTTCAGCGCGCGCTCATTGGCAAGATACTGCAGCGCATCGAGGAAAAAGGCTTCAAGATAGTGGCTATGAAGCTCGCCCTGATGCCGGTGGAGAAGGCCAAAGAGCACTACGCGGAGCACGTTGGCAAGAAGTTTTACCAGGACCTGGTAGATTTCATCACCGCCGGCCCTTCCGTCTCTATGGTGGTTGAGGGGCGGGGCGCAATTGCCGCCATGAGGAAGATGAACGGTGCTACCAATCCGGTGGATGCAGTCCCTGGAACTATTCGAGGGGATCTGGCAATTGAGACCGGACGAAATGTGGTGCACGGCTCGGATTCAGCTGCATCCGCGGCTCGCGAGATCGCGCTGCATTTCAGTGCATCCGAACTTGTGGCCTATAAGCGAATCGATGAAGCATGGCTCTACGAGTGAGATCGGGCAGGAAGCAATTCTGCCTCCTCTCATCGGAGCCTTTAAATTCTTAAAAATAGAACGTAAATTTTTAGGCAAACTTCTTTCAGGGCGCGACCAGTATGCAACAGAAGTCCAAAAAGGCCGGTAAAGCGAAGGGCGATGAGTCCAACCTCCGAACACCCATAGTAGTGGTGATGGGGCATGTGGACCATGGCAAGACCTCTCTTTTAGACAAGATCAGGGGAACGGCTGTTGCCAAGGGCGAAGCCGGACTCATTACCCAGCACATTGGAGCCACGGAGGTTCCGCTAACCGTGGTACAGGAGTTTTGTGGATCGCGTTTCGGCAAAGAGATGCAGATTCCCGGGCTGCTGTTCATCGACACGCCGGGACATCATGCTTTTACCTCAATGCGAAGTAGAGGCGGATCGCTCGCAGATTTAGCCGTGCTGATTGTGGACGTAAACGAGGGCTTCCAGCCCCAGACAGTCGAGTCGCTGGCCATTCTCAAGCGTTTTAAGACCCCCTTTGTTGTCGCCGCCAACAAGATTGATCGCATCGGCGGCTGGCATTCCGTAGCCAATGCTCCTTTTGCCAAGTGCATCAAGGCACAAAATGAACGAGTGGCCGAGGTGCTGGATACAAAGATCTACGAGCTGGTGGGAGAGCTCTATAAGCATGGATTTGATGGGGACAGGTATGATCGGATCACCGACTTCACCAAAACGATTGGAATTGTGCCCATCAGCGCCATCACTGGTGAAGGGGTGCCCGATATTCTCATGATTTTGGTGGGGCTGGCGCAGAGATTTTTGAAGGAGAATCTGAAGCTGACTGCTACCGGTCCGGGTGTGGGCACAATCTTAGAGGTAAAAGAGGAGAAGGGTCTTGGCACGACTTTAGACGTCATACTCTACAACGGCGAATTCAACTCGGGCGATACGGTAATTGTGGGCACGGCTCATGAGCCTATCGTCACAAAGATAAGGGCCTTGCTAAAGCCCAAGCCCCTGACTGAGATTCGAAGCGAGGAGAGATTTCTGCCGGTAAAGCATGTGGCGGCTGCATCGGGAGTGAAGATCGCAGCACCCAAATTGGAAAACGCTCTGGCAGGATCAACCATTCGAGTGGTGGCATGTGCAGAAGATGTCGAGGCCCTTTCCATAGAGTTGAAATCTGAGCTCGAGGCAGTGCGCATTGATGCCGAGAGCGAGGGCGTAATCCTAAAAGCAGACGCTATCGGCTCGCTGGAAGCGCTGGTGGGCGAGCTGAAGGCCAAGAATATAGCCATCCATCATGCGGACGTAGGGCCCGTTTCCCGAAGGGATGTGATCCGCGCTTCGGCCATCACAGAGCCCCTGCTCTCCGCTATTTTGGCCTTTAATGTGGAAATTTTGCCTGATGCCATCAGCGAGATTCAGAAGACCAATGTGCCTGTATTTTGCAGCGATATCATCTACACCATTCTGGAGAGCTATGAGCAGTGGACGGAGGAGCAGAAGATGCGCATAGAGCAGGAGCGGCTTGAGGCGGTCATCCGGCCCGGGGCGGTGCGCCTCCTCCCTGACTGCGTCTTCCGTCAGTCCAGGCCGGCTATTGTAGGTGTGCAGATCATAGGCGGTGTGGTCAGGACTCATGTCAATTTAATGAGGGAAGATGGTGCAAATGTGGGTGAGATTCGGGGAATCCAGGCGCATAATGAAAACGTCGGCTCAGCGACCGTCGGGCAGGAAGTGGCCATATCCATCGACGGCCCCACAGTAGGCCGCCAGATCCATGAAGGCGACATCCTCTATGTCAACATTCCAGAGAAGCATGCTCGCATTGTGGAGCTGGAGCTGAAGCCCAAGCTGGCGGAGGATGAACGCGAGGTGCTGGAGAATTTCCTGGATATCAAGCGCAAGAAGGACCCATTCTGGGGACGGTAAAATTTTGTATCTAAAAAAAATATGATGTTTTTTTGCTCAAACATCTCCGAGTAAAAAGCAGCGCTTTCTTTGAGTATGTGGCCGCCTGCCTATTGTTTGGATCTGACAATCAGCACGGGTCGTGATCCCATCCTGGCCACATCAGAAGCTACACTGCCAATTGTGGCTTGCTCCAGCCAGCCTTTGCCGTGAGAGCCCATTGCAATCATGGAAACATTTTCGTTTTCTGCTAAGGACAGTATTCTGTCCGCGACTCCACCGACAGAAGCAAAGGGAGTGGTTTCAACCTTGACCATGCCGCCTGAACCATAAGTTCTTGGCTCTCCAGCCGAAGCTGAGACTGCAATGGCCTTGGCATTAATTCCTGCCTTTGCCAGATCTGCCTTTATCTCCTCAAGCCCGGCCTGCGCCTTCCCCAATGCAGCATCCACTTGGTACTGGTTTTCACCCTTAGCCACCACGTTCAGCAGCAATACGTTATCTGTAAGCTTCGACTCTTTTATCATTTCAATGGCGGCATTTCCGGCAGGAGAAAAATCAGTAGGAGCCATGATTTTCTCGAATATGTGCGAGCAGAATTTGCCAGTTTCCTCGTTTTCTGCGCCGCCCAATATCTTATAGCGCATAATGAGGAGATCTTTGTCGCCATAGCGAAGAACACCGCTGGAGACGCTTCCCAAGAGCAGGCCCTGCCAGATGCTTCTTCCTCTAGCTCCCATCACAACGAGCGAGACATTCTCTTCTTTGGCTACACGCTCTATTACGGCGTGTTCCGGTGTCTCTTCTGCGATCTCAACTCTTACCTTAACGCTCAAATTGGCGTCTTGCTGGGCCATTCTAAAAGCATGAGCTTCCATTTTTATTTTAGATTGCTTGATCTCATCGCCGGGGGACCAGACCCTGGCCAGAGGATCTTTAACTAAAACATACAGTAGAACTACCTCTTTTACACCCGGGATCTCTCCAACACAGTCAACTAATTTTTCGGCATATTTGGAGAAATCAGTGGCTATCAAGATCTTTTCATACATAAACTATCGCCTAATTCTAAGTATATCATGAATGATAGTATTTAAAGATTGCATTCTAAAAATAGAATAAAAAATAACTTATATATAATTTAATAATTTATCTATGGTAATTATGGTCAGATCTGTTAGCCTGCGCAACAATTATTAATACCAAAAACTAGAACCGGAAAACCCTTGATTCTTCTGGCAAAAGGTGTTTGAAATAGCATTGGATGAGATCATAATTCCGTTGCTGGCCGTCGGGCTGGCCGAGATGGGAGACAAGACTCAGCTATCTATCCTGCTGCTCTCTTCCCGGACCCGAGAATACTTCCGGCTTCTCTTGGGTGTGATGCTGGCATTTCTGCTGGCGGATGGGATTGCCATACTGGTGGGCTCATGGGCTGTGAATGTCATTCCAGTGCATCTGGTAAAGCTCGCCAGCGGATTAGTGTTTATCCTCTTTGGCATATTGACCCTGTTGGGTGATCAGGATGAGGAGGCGGAGTGCAACCTATCCGCAAAGAGGGCCTTTGTATCGGGATTCTCTATGATCTTTCTGTCGGAGTGGGGAGACAAGACCCAGATCGCTTCCGCCCTTTTTGCCACGGAATACAATCCAAGAATGGTTTTTATTGGCGTCATGATCGCGCTTTTGATTTTATCCGTCATGGCCGTTTTTCTGGGCAAGTATATCTCCGGCAGAATTGATCGCAGAGTGATTACCAGAGTTGGTGGTGTCGTATTCTTGCTGATCGGCCTGTCTTTCCTGCTCTCTGCCGTCACATCTGCTAAGTTTGTCGATATGCTTTAAAAAGAAGGTTATTATTTTGAATATCCTGCAGATTAGCTGCGGGGCATTCAAAATGAGATTAAAGGATTATCTCAATGTCCAGCTCTTCTGCCAGCTCTTTGTAGCGGTTCCTGATAGTAACCTCAGTCACGCCTGCCACGTCGGCTACCTCGCGCTGCGTCCTTCGGTCTCCGCAGAGTATGGAGGCGATGTAGATGGCGGCTGCGGCCACGCCCGTGGGCCCGCGCCCGCTTGTGAGCTCCTTTTCTGCTGCCTGGCGCAGGATCTCTATTCCCTTGGCCTGCACCTCTCCCTTCAGATTCAGGCCTGAACAGAAGCGGGGGATGTAGTCAATGGGGCTGGTCGGCATGAGCTTGAGTGCCAGCTCGCGGGAGACAAATCGATATGTCCTGCCGATCTCCTTTCGGGAAACCCTGGAAACCTCTGCAATCTCATCCAGGGTGCGGGGCACGTTGCACTGCCGGCATGCAGCATAAAGCGCAGCTGCGGCCACGCCCTCAATGCTCCGCCCGCGAATGAGGTTCTTGTCCACGGCTTTTCTGTAGACCACCGCGGCTGTTTCCCGTACATTTCTGGAGAGACCCAGGGCAGACGCCATCCTGTCCAATTCAGAAAGCGCGAAGGCCAGGTTTCTCTCTGTGGCATTGCTGACTCTGATGCGGCGCTGCCACTTTCTCAGCCGGTACAGTTGGGCGCGGTTCTTGGAGGATATGGTCTTGCCGTAGGAGTCCCTGTTCCTCCAGTCGATCATGGTGGAGAGGCCCTTGTCGTGGATGGTGTAGGTCATGGGCGCTCCCACACGAGACCTTTTCATGCGCTGGTCGTGGTCGAAGGCTCTCCACTCCGGCCCCTGGTCGATGAAATTCTCGTCGATGACCAGACCGCAATCAGAGCAGACCAGCTCGGCACGCTCATAGTCGCGCACAAGGGTGTGGCTCTTGCACTCCGGACACTCTACTGTGAACTTCTCGAACTCGTCTACTTTCTCTTTCTCGCGCTTGAGCCGGGTCTTTTCCTTGAGCTTTTCCGGCTCCGCCCTCTCTATCTCTCTCAGCTTCTCAATCTCTTCCACTTGCTATCTCTCCCCGGCGCCTCGTCGATATAGAGCTTCTTTCCGACGTGGGCAGCGGCATCTACACCTCTATTTGGTCGAACGATGATGTACGGATGATTAATGGGGCCGAATATATCGAAAACCTTTCCGACTCTGGTCCTCTTCTGATCCACAACCCAGGAATTAGTTCTGGGGATATTGGTCTCGCTTCCAACAATCTGCTCGCTTTGGAGAATCAACTTATTCTGTACTATATGAAGAGCGGTGCCTAATCTCTTCAAAAGGCCACCTCATCTATATAGATGCAGAACTATTATTTAAGCCTTCCGAAAACCATTTATAAATGTCCCCTTCCGAGAAGGCCGCCTAAAGGTTTATCAACTCAATCAGGCAACTTGTTATGTAATGTTCGAACAGCTTCCAACCGTACCAACATCAGAAGAGCTTTTAAATAAGTCCTTTAGGCGTGCCTCTCGCGCCACAGATGACGAGTCCATGGTGCAAAATGCCGGCAATATCCTCTCCGACAATCTCAGCATTCTGATCAAGAAATTCCCTTCCTTTGAGAATCTGCCGCCTTTTTACAGAGAGATGGCAGACATAATCGCAGGCGTGGATCGCATCCGGATCAGCCTGTCTCGCCTGGGTTGGGCTTCCCGACAGATCAGACTGATCTCAAAAGAGTATGTAGGCAGTATTAGAAGGTCTCGAGGTCTGGACACCACTCCTGCCCGAAAGTCGGCCTTTGGGCGCTACTCTTCGGTCATGAGATCCATTGAAAAAGATCTGCTATACTTGAATGAAGCCCGGAACCTGCTGCGCAAGATGCCGACCATAGACCCTGCGGTGCCGACCATTCTCATTGCCGGCTACCCCAATGTGGGCAAGTCAAGCTTCATTGTGCGAGTCACTGGAGCGCGGCCCGAGATCGCCATGTATCCATTCACCACGAGGGGAATCTTTGTAGGTCACTTCATGCGGGGCGATCAAAAGTATCAGGTCGTGGATACGCCGGGGCTGCTTGACCGACCCATGGAAGAGAGAAATGAGATTGAGCGGCAGACTGTAGCCGCTTTGAGCCATCTGCAAGGTGTCGTTCTCTATATCCTGGACCCCAGTGAGCACTGCGGCTATCTCATCGATTCACAGCTTTCGCTGGCTGAGGATCTCAAGAACTGGCTAACGCTGCCGGTTCTGGTTGTGGCCAATAAGGCAGACATATTGAGATTCGGAGAAGATGAAAATATGCTGAACATGTCCACAGAGACCGGTCAGGGCGTAGATGAGGTGCTGGAT
>JBATEC010000147.1:0-10022 GCA_049663825.1 Methanothrix sp.
TGGACTATCAAGGAGCTAATGGCATTCAGGATACCAATTCAATGATATGCGTACACGACCTGGTTTCGTTTTGTGTGAATAATTCATATTTCATCTCATCGTCCAAACAACCAAAGACCAAAAGCAAAATACATCTCCAAATGCCCTGGTGGATTAGACCCACGAGCAGAAAGATGTAAATATAATAGATATTTAAGGAGATATAGATGCCCGACGCTGATGCCATAGGAGCTACTCTCGATGAACTCTTCGTTGCTCTCTCGGCCCAGTTAATCGGCGAGCCGATTGAGCTTGAGGACAAGATCATCATACCCATAACCAAGATGGTCATGGGCTTTGGCGCCAATATAGGCAGAACAGGCCCGGATGTGGGCAAAGAAGGCCTGGAGAGGTGCACAGCTGGCGGTGGAGTGGGGATCTTTCCCGTCGCCGTGGTTGTCGTCTTCAAAGGCATCTTTGGGCCGGATGGTGTGAAGGTTGTCCCCTTGTCTCCGTCGCCGGAAGAATCGATAGGCGACATTGCCCATGTTGTTCTGGAAAAAATAATGGGACACAAGAATTCGCGAGATGAAGGAACTGATAATATGGCAGCCATCAAGGTAGAATAGCCGCCAGCTTGAGGCTTAGAGGATGCAGTTTTCTTATATCGCCATATTTGCCTTGCTTTTGATCCTTCTTTTCGCGTTTATTCTCCTTGCCCCCTTTCATCTCTCACTGAATGTCGGCAAGAAGGGACCACTGGTGGAGGGTAGTATCAAGCTGGACTGGATCAGATGGACTATAATGAAGGCAGAGATTTCCCCCCAACCTGCTGACGATTTGCTGGCGTCCGTCTGGAAAGAGGAAGCGGAAAAAGAAGGGCAAGCTGTTGATAAGAGAAAAAACAACTGGGAAGAAAAGGCCGGTGAGAAAAAGAAAAACGAAATCGATAATCCAACGAATAATCAGAAAGCTGGTGCCGTTCGACCTCCCAGTATTCAATCTCTGATCAATGCCGCTCCCGCCCTGGCGAAAATTCTCTGGCATCTGCTCAAATCAATACACGTTAAAAAGAGCTCTTGCCGCTTATGCTTTGGCCTGGATGATCCCGCTCAAACTGCAATTATCAGCGGCTACATCTGGTCTTTGGCATCAGCGCTCGGCTTCTTCCCGACCAAGATCCTCATAGAGCCCTGGTTTGAGGGAGAGCGACTTGAGGGTGAACTCGTAGCGGAGATTGAGGCCAGATTGCTCTGGGCAGTCTTTGCCGTTACCAAGATCGTGCGGGTGAGGGAGATAAGGTTGCTCTTAAGAGAGATGCTGGGGTAGTCATGACTTCAGAAAATATCAAGTTTCCCGAGATGGATATGAAAATTATGGTGGGCAAGAAGATAAAAGCGGGTGATAGAACCATCTGGCCCGTAATGAGAATCTCTATTCTGAAGACCTTTGAAGATAGGGCCCAGGCAATCCAGATCACGCCTCTTGCTATGCTCATCATCGATCCGGCAGGACAAAACGCGGTATCCTTTGAGGGAGAGCCGATGACCACCGAGGCAATTTTAGAACTGGCGGCCCCACTGAAAGATGTCCTGGAAAAAGCCCGAGAAGGTCGTAAGATAACGGTAGAATAGCCATGTCCCTTCATCTCAACAAGCCTGCTCTGCGAGCTCTAGGAATTGCGGAAAGCTTTGTACGCTCTTGCCCAACATCCACAATAGCCGGCGTGGTCATGCGGGCCGACCTGCGCGTGGACGGCCTGGCTTATGCACATGCAACTGTGGGTGGCGACGACGGCACGCAGGCCGTGCTCAGCCTTTACCGGCAAATGGACCGGGCAGATGTGAACGCCCTGATTTTAAGCGGTGCGGCCATAAGCTGGTTTAACATCATCGATTTGCAGGAGGTCTTTGAAAAAACAAAAAGGCCATTGATCTGTTTGACCTACGAAGAATCTCCCGGGCTGGAAAAATATATTCGCGAGTATTTCCATAGCCCTGAGGAGAAGCTTCACCGCTACCGGGCCTTGGGAGAGCGCCAGAGCGTCTGGCTCAAGACTGGCTATGAGGTCTTCGTCCGGGTCCGGGGGGCCTCGTTCGAAGAGGCAAGAATTCTGCTCAACAAATTCACGCGAGACGGGCGAGTGCCGGAGCCGGTGCGCCTTGCCAGGCTGGCGGCGCGGGCGGCATTAAGAGACTGAACGAAAAAGAAAGTAATTGATGCTGGTGGCAAAGCGGACCAGTTCAATGGGGCTGTCTATGTCGGCGGACGACATGGTGAAATAATAGTCCTCGGGAATGCCTGCAATCTTAAGGCTCTCTTTAGATGTATATGATTTTGGGCCCTCTGAAAAAAATATTGCACCTGCGATCAGTACCATTGCAATTATTATGAGCCATGAACTGTTGGTTATATGCCTCACCTCAACAATTCAGGTGTATCTCCTTAAATACGACTCTATGTACGTTCTGATCTTCTCGCCCCGGTAAATGCCCGCATGCCCCTCGCAGAGCACATCCGCCCGCAAATCCAGCAGCTTTTGCATGGAAACGCGCCACTTCTTCAGATCCGAGCCCCAGTCAGGTGAGAACGGCCCGTGAATGTCCTGTCCGAATAATACCCGCCCGTCCTTAGTATCGATGTAAACGCAGATGCTGCCGGGCGTATGCCCGGGCGTGTGCAGGAAATTAAACTCCAAATCACCAAAGGTTAGCTTTTCCGCCTCGCTCTTGAGGAGAGTGTCCACCTTGACTGGTTTGTAGTCCACACCGTACATGCTGGCCGCAGTAAGAGCGTTGTTCTCGCCCTCAATTCCCGCCCGGTCCAGCTCGTGGGCAATTATCTTGGAACCGTAGCGCTCCTTCCAGGCGAAAAGGCCGCCGATATGATCGATATGGCAGTGAGTGGCAACTATGTTCCAGACGCCGGCTGGCTCAAAGCCCAGCGACCGGATATTCTCCTCGATTCTTCTCATCCCATAGCCCACTCCGGAATCGATCAGCACCAGCTCAGACCCGGCATCTACAAGATAAACGAAAGCGTCTTCTGGCGTGGAGAGGTCCGATCCTCCCACGGCATAAACGCGATCACAAACTTCTTTTGCTTTGCTCATTGATCTCCACTTCGAGAGCTGCCATGACCAGCATAAATTCCGTTTTGAGCCTCTGCGCCAACTCTCTTGACCCCTCCAACGAATTGGACCGCCCCATCAGCTCCAGTTCCTTGGCCATGGCCGAAAGGTGCATCGCTCCGACATAAGCGCTGCTCGACTTCAGGCTGTGAGCAGCTATATGCAGCCCCTTGGCGTCCCCGCTTTCCACAGACTGCATAATGGCTTTTACCTTCTCAGGCGAATGCTTGATGAAAAGACCACCCACCTCGGCGATGATATCAGGATCACCCTCATCCTGCAACTCTCGAAGGCTGGCCAGCACCGATCGATCGATCACATCGCGGATAACTTCTCCTCCCTCTTTCATATCGAACCCTCCCCGCCGGCAGCCGTGATTTTGCAGGAGCTGCTGGACAGCATCCTTACATGTTTCGTACTATTTATCCTTAACTTTGTTTGATCAGGCCCGATCTTTCGCTCCACCAAAAAGGCATCTGGGCTTTTCGCGAGGCTCACCTCGCCGAAGATCCTGGGGTCCTCGAAGCCCAGGTTGCGGCCGTTTCTGAAGGAAATAAGAAGGCGAGTGTGACGGGGCTCCTCTGCCCCATTTTCCAAGTAAATTAGCCTTCCTGTGAGGCCCAGATGAAGGGCCAGCCAGAGCGAATCGTGTAGCTTCAAGAAGAGCCTCTTGCCATGACGCATAGCGCAGTGAAACTGCTTGCCGGCCAGGGCCTCCTCAAACTCTGTTGCCGATACCTTGGCCAGGATGCGCTTCGTCCCTTACCTCAGCCGCTCGAATGGTCTGGTAGCACGCCGTGGCCTGCAAATATCGGCGAGCCATCTCCACCTTTTTGAAGATGAGCATTAAGATGAGGAATTGAGAGTCTCCGACGAAGGAAAGCAATCCGGCAATTCGTTTCGAATACATAAATTAATATATAAACTTGTTGATGACGCCACTTCGAGTCAATCAGCAATCTCTTAAAGCATCGCATTATCGAGTGCATCTTTGCAGCCGCATGTCCTTTCCTCAGGAATTTTTTGCGCTGCCAGATAGATTATCTCACCTACAATTTCCTGAGACTTTTCCATAAGATCTGCGATATCGGATACGGCCAGATCGCTTCCTCCAGCCATTCCCGCCGCGGGATTGGTGACAACGCAAAGCGACGCATAGCAAAGCGCTGCCTCCCTGGCTAAAGCTACCTCGGGATAGCCGGTCATGCCCACCACATCCCCGAACTGGCGCATCATCCTGATCTGGGCAGGAGACTCCAGATGCGGTCCCTCGGCGCAGACATAGACGCCCTCGGCGACCTCTTGGCCCAGCGAGCGGGCCGCTTCGGCCAGAGGAGTGCGTAGCATTGGACAATATGGCCTGCTCATATCCACGTGAACTGCCTTTTCTTCAAAGAATGTATTGGGTCTGCATTTGGTGAACTCCACAAAGTCGCTCGGCAAAAAGATGCTTCCCAGGGAGTGCCCGGCCATGCTGCCCACTGTGTTGGTGGAGATGATCGCGCCGACGCCCGATATCTTGGCAGCGGAGATGATGGCCCGGTAGTTGACTTTGTGAGGGGGGCGATGATTGTCGCCATGGCGGGAGATGAAGACAATCTTTTGTCCCTTCATTCTGGTATGGACAACGGGAACTCTACCATAGGGCGTCTCCACCTCGTCATTCAGCCCTTCCAGGTCAAAGCCTAAACCACCGATGACGGCCAGATCAGGATTCATAATAGCATTTTGATTCGCCCTCTTTAAATGCTTTTCAGATCGGCGGCATGAGCGGCGGCCGGAAGACGCCCTTCTCCGTGATCAGGCCGGTTACAAGCTCCAGGGGCGTAGCATCGAAGGCCGGATTGTAAACTTCGATGCCCTGGGGCGCGAGGCGCGTGCCCGCCAGGGAGCAGATCTCCTCAGCATCGCGCTCCTCCACGACAATATCCTCTTCTTTGTGCAGGCGGTCGAAGGTGGAGAGCGGCGCTGCCACGTAGAAGGGGATCTTATGATACCTGGCCAAAACGGCATGGCTGTAGGTGCCGATCTTGTTGAAGACGGCATCCCTGGTGATGCGATCGGCACCCACGATGACCTTGTCGATTTTGCCCTTCCTCATCAGGCTGCCGGACATGCCCTCGCAAATGAGCGTGACCGGTATTTCGTCCTGAGTCAGCTCCCAGGCAGTCAGGCGCGAGCCCTGGTGCAAAGGACGGGTCTCGCAAGCATAGACATGAATGTGCTTGCCTGCGGCAACTGCGGATCGGACAACGCCCAAAGCCGTCCCCCAGCCCACGCAGGCCAGCCTTCCGGCATTGCAGTGGGTCATGACATGGTCTCCGTCATCCAATAGCTTGGCCCCGTTCTTGCTAAGGAGCTTGTTGATGCGGATATCCTCCCGGGCGATCTCCTCCGCTTCACGAAGAGCCGCGAGACGAATCTCTTCTGCCGTCTCCTGAAGGGCCGCCGCATGCATCGCTCTATCCACGCCCCAGGAGAGGTTTACAGCAGTGGGGCGCGAGCCCTTGATCATATCTGCGGCATTCTCCAGCTCGGTCATCAACTCCTGTGCATTGGATACTTGAGAGAGTTCCGCTGCCAGCGCTACCCCATAGCCTCCGGCGGCCCCCAGAGCCGGAGCGCCGCGCACACGCAGGGTCTTGATAGCTTCGATGAGCTGTCGGATGCTTTTTATGCGGAGGGGCAAAAGCTCGCCAGGCAGACGGGTCTGATCGATCAGCCACAGGCCGTCGTCCCACCAGATGGTTTTCGATTCACACATGCTCAAGAAAAGATCACCATGCATAATGCGGACATACTGGTATTATTATTTTTTGCTGCGTCAAGATGCTAGCCGTCCATTGCAATTGTTATTGATTCGGATCTCCCGTCCCATTAAGATGGCATTTTATAGTTAGACCCATTTGACTCAATGGCCTTTTACCCTCTGGCCGAGATGAGAAATCACTATAGATACATGCACACGGTTGGAATTTGGAGACTGCGAGATATGCCGCCATGCAAAGAGCGCCCAGACCTTTCGGTAGGCCTTTGCTTAGCCATATGCCTGCTGATCCTGGTGGAACCTAGGACGACATCAGCGCAAGCCGAAGATGGCCTGCCCCAGATTCTTATCCTAAGCTCCTACTCAGAAGAACATCCCTGGGTGCATGATGAGATGCGGGGTTTCTTGCAGGTATATCACAGAGAATTTCCTGGAGCCTCTGATCCCGCAATCGAGTATATGGACTGCATGCAATATCCAGAAAAGGAATATCCGAGACATCTTCTCGATCTTTATCGCTATAAATATTCGGGAAAAAAGCTCGATCAGGTCGTTGTTTTCGACAGCCCTGCTATGGACTTTGCCCTTGAAAACCGAGAAGAGCTCTTTCCAGAAGCATTTATCGTCTTTGCCGGGACGAAAATTGATACCAATCCGATGAACCTTCACCAGAAGAATATCATCGACACCCTACAAAAGACAGAGATCGCTGGCACGCTGCAGGCAATGCTGCAGCTTCATCCGCATACTGAACAAATTCTTGTAGCACTGGATGACACCGATATAGGAGATGCGTTGCGAGATGAGCTTGACGAATTAAGCCCTCCTCTAAAGGATAAATTGAGCTTGTCGGTTCGGCAGATTCCGCAGGATGGCAATATGAGCCAGTTGCTCTTATCTGTGGAGGCTCTCGACAATAGCAGCCTTGTTCTCTCCGGCCTTTTTAACTACGATGAAAGTGGCGTAACAATCAACTCCAGCGAGGCCACCGCTTTGATTGGATCTCATAGCCGGGTTGCGGTCTATGGCCTCTGGGATTTTCAGCTGGGACATGGAATTGTGGGCGGCAAACTGGCATCAGGGCGAGTTTTGGGGGAGAATGCAGCAGTCCTTGTTTCCAAGGTATCAAATGGAGACAAAACGCCGATAATGCAAAATATTTCAGCGATACCGCAATTTGATAGGGAGCAATTGGAGCTTTTCGGCATATCCGAGTCATCCCTGCCCATGGGAAGCCTCGTGATCGATCTTAGGCCTTCAATTTATGAGAGGTATAATTCTTTTATCCTGGCACTGGCTACCATGCTTCTCTCCATAGTTATGGGGCTTATCACCATCTCGGCTCTGAATATCCGACAGCGATCCGGAACAAATAAAGAGCTGAGAGAGAGCGAGCAAAAATACCGGGAGCTTTCCCTTCAGTTGCCGCAGACTACATTTGAGCTGGACGCTCTGGGCAATTTGGTATTTATCAACCGTTTTGGCTGCCAGGTACTTGGATATACTCGCGATGATCTCGCGGCGGGCTTGCATATACTCCAGATTGTAGCTGAGGATGATAGAGAGAAGGTGAGAGATGACATCAACCTGACAATGCAGGGGAATGCACAGGCAAGAGAATACCGGTTGAAAAAGAAGGATGGCAGCACATTTCCGGCTATTGCTTATTCGATACCAATAGTTAAAGAAGGTAAAACGGTGGGGCTCAGGGGAATCTTTCTGGATATCACTGAGCGCAAACGAACCGAGCTGGCTTTAAAAGAATCCGAGAACAAGTTTAGGGTACTGGCAGAAGAGTCTCCAGTGGGTGTGTATATAATCCAGGACTGGAAGTTTAAATACGTCAACCCCAGGTTTGCAGAGATGTTTGGATATAACGTCGAAGAAATGATCCTTAAAATGGGCCCTAGAGACTTAACAACAGAAGATGATTTGGAAAAAATTGCAGATAGTATTCGAAATAAAATCGTCGGCGAAAATGGGCCACTTTACTATGAGATAATGGGGACTACTAAGAGTGGTGACTCAGTTTATATCCAGGTCTTTGGATCGATGACTTCTTATGAGTCCAGGTCGGCGGTTGTAGGAACAGCTCTGGATATAACCGAAAGAAAGCATATCGAAGAGGACCTGATGAGGGCCAAAGATGCCGCAGAGGCTGCAGCAAGGGCAAAATCAGAGTTTCTTGCAAATATGAGCCATGAGATACGAACACCTATGAATGCGGTCATAGGAATGACCAGCCTCATTTTGGAGACCGACCTTGATCCAGAGCAAAATGAGTATCTAGAAACCATTAAAAATAGCGGCCAGGCCCTGCTCACCATCATAAACGACATTCTTGACTTCTCTCGGATTGATAGGGGGAAGATCGATCTGGAGTTGCGTCCATTTAAGCTCGGTTCTTGCATAGAGCAAGCACTAAACCTTATCTCGACACTTGCTTTGCAGAAAGGCTTGAGGCTGCATTATACCGCAGAAGGCGAGATCCCAGAAACGATCACTGGTGACGAACCAAGGGTTTGCCAGGTTCTTGTCAACCTGCTCTCCAACGCCGTGAAGTTTACAAAAGAAGGCGAGATAGAGGTCAGGGCAAAGGCATCCAGACTCGTCGATGATAACTACGAGATAGAGTTTTCAGTAAGAGATACCGGGATTGGCATATCTCTGGAAACTATGGGCCGGCTTTTTCAGCCATTCTCGCAGGCCGATGCATCAACCTCCCGAAAATATGGCGGAACAGGCCTTGGGCTGGCCATAAGCAAAAGGTTGGTAGGACTCATGGGTGGAAGGATCTGGGTCGATAGTGTGGAAGGCAAGGGAAGCACATTTAGCTTCACAATTATGGCCAAAAGATCAACCATTCCTGTCAATAAGGTATTGCCGATCGTCACGCCCCGAGATGCGCCGAAGCAAACAAGGGAGCTATCCATTCTCCTGGCCGAGGACAACGCGGTCAACCAAAGGATGGCCATTCTCATGCTTAAAAAACTGGGATATAACGCCGATAAAGTGGCCAACGGCCTCGAGGTTCTCTTGGCACTGGAGAGAAAATCCTACGACCTGATCCTGATGGACGTGCAGATGCCTGAGATGGACGGTCTGCAGGCTACCAGAGAGATACGCAGGCGATGGCCATTAGGCGGACCTAAAATTGTGGCTCTGACGGCACACGCCATTGCAGGCGATAGGGAAAAATGTCTTGAGGCGGGCATGGACGATTATCTATGCAAGCCGATCAATATCGAGGATCTTAAAGCAAAATTAGATTTATTTTATAATCCCTAATGCTATCTCTAATAAGACAATGACAAATGGAATAATAATGATTAATGTTATATATAATAACTCACAGGTGCCAAACGGCCATTCACACATCTGATTTAATTTGTCCTGAACAATAAAAATGTCCTTTAAGTGGGATAAATTCCGGTCAGTTGGAACCTCGAACGATCCATCCATGGCAGCCCTCAGTTGAGATGAGAGCCGTTCAATTTTTTCTTTTTTAGTCGATCTCATCATATTGTGTATGCTATACTGGGGCAGGATGAAGTAGGCGAAAAGCAAGAACGCAAAGCTTACAAACCACAATATCATCTGCAAGGATGAAAACTGAGGGGGTACGATGATATGAAAAAAGCCCCATATAACGTAGACGCAGGCTGCGCAGATTGTGAACTTCGAGTAGAGCAGCCCGATAGCGTGAAAGTCCGAATACAAGGCATCAACGCGCAGTGGCAAGGCCCCGATTTTATGCACTGCGAATGCCGTCATAATCAAAATATACAAACCCGCACCTTCCAGGTAAACCGCTATATAATATAAAAATTTAAATATGAAAAATGAAATACTGGTATTGAATGACACTGCGTGGTAATCTATGCCTGTTATGTGAACAAATATAATAAAAATTATTGCAAAAATGATCATTTCTCTTTCGTTGAATATGTCTGCCTTCTGTTTCCGGCAGGTTTCAATTATAGCACCCTTCGGCAGGTCAACTATGCTCATGAGAATATTCTCAAACGATTCAATTTTATTGTGCGCCCAACTGATAATCGTGCCCTCTAAGGCAATTATGACGGAAATGATTAGGAACGCATCCAGATACCGGAATGTTTTTTCAAATAGCATCAAAATTAGAGC
>JBATEC010000148.1:0-9067 GCA_049663825.1 Methanothrix sp.
ATATTAGTAATGCTCTTCCTGAGCCTTGCGGTATTGCCATCAAATGCAGAGATCACAATAAAAGAGAAAATCGTGGATAAGACGGCAAATTCGATCACTGTAGTCGACGAAGCAGGAAGAACAGTAACCATTAACTTGCCCATCATAAATATCATATCGACCGACTACCGCCAAATGGAAGCACTCCTGGCCCTTGGGGTGCAGGATAAGATAGTAGGTGTCGATTCGAATTTTCCCAGACAAATGCCTTATTTCGGTCCAAAAGACGCTGCTGAAGTAGGACTACATGCCACGGAGGTCAACTATGAACAGATCCTGATGTTAGAACCGAGTTTGGTAATAATACCGGCAAGGCAAGGATCTACGGCGGATGAGATCTCGAAGAAATTAAAAGGAGTTCCGGTGGTGGCTTTTGGCTTAAGCTCCAGAGATCACATGATTCCGCAGTTGCAGATAATGGGACAAATACTGGGAAAAGAAGACGAAGCTAATAAACTGATTAACTGGATGAAAAAGTACGAGATGATTGTAGAGGAAAGGATAAAAAAGGTAGATCCATCGGATATGCCGACATTCTACTACGATTACATGTCTGACACCCATAAGAAATGGTGGGCTCTCACCCCAGATAACCTTGCCGTAAGGGCAACAGAAGACTGTGGCGGAAGAAATATCGCCTCAGACCTAGATTTGAATGAGACCACCACCTCTGTGGAAGTGGAAGCAGAATGGGTTCTCTCAAAGGATCCAGATTTCATATTCCTGGATTTCATGGGCGGTTTGCGCGATGACCCGGTGCAGAGCGGGCCGGGAAAGACGGAAGAGGATCTGAAAAAAACGCTATCTACGATGATCGACGAGCGAGAGAAGGAAGGATTTCAGAATTTTGCAGCGGTAAAAAATAACCACGTATACATCGTGGATAGAGATTACATTTCAGGTCCTCGATGGATCATTGGTCACGTCTTATTTGCCAAGCTGTTTCATCCGGATCTATTCGAAGATCTAGACCCGGCTGAATTGAACAAGGAGTATCTCAAAGAATTCCAGGGATTGGAGTTGGATGGGACCTGGGTGTACCCGGTTCCGGCTTGAACTCGCAATGAAATACATTGAGGATTGAATGTCACCAGACACGCAGCAATCAGAGATCAAGAATAAAATTAGGGAATGGTGGGATGATCCCAATCAGAACTACGATGGATTTGTTGGTCACGGCGTAAATTCAAAGGTAGAAATAGAACTATGGGGAAATGAAATAGCGCAGCTGCTCGGCCATAAACAGAATCCAAAAATTCTTGACATCGGAACAGGTACCGGCTTTCTGGCACTTCTCCTGGCAGGAATGGGCTATGGAGTAACTGCCGTGGATTGGTCCATGACCATGATGCAAAAGGCGAAAGAAAAGGCGAAGGCCTCCCAAATCCCTGTTCAGTTCGAGGTTCAAGATGCTGAAAGTCTTACCTTTCCCGATGCCGCCTTCGATGCCGTGGTGAGCAGGCATGTACTCTGGACCCTGGCCGATCCGTTCCGGGCATCAAAGGAATGGGTGCGGGTGATTAAGCCTGGCGGAATGGTCATAGCCGATATTCCATGCCGGGGATCAAATTCAGGAAAGCATCATTACGGGGATGAAATCGGCAAAAAGTTGCCGCTCGGCAATGGAGCAGATCCGGAAGAGATTATAAGCATGTTCAAGGAAGCCGGGCTTACTAATCTCAATTTAAAGCTCATGGAAAAGCAGGGCGAGCAGCATAGAACGACACTTATTATCTATGGTGAGAAAAAATGAGCGACCATATGCTCTGGGCCGAAGCCCAAGACAAGGCATTGGCCGGGGACCTGCTGAAGGCTTATGCATTCTTCGGGCACCCTTCCATGTCAACAAGCATCTTTGCACCTCGAATAGATTCCGCATTCCTCCTGACACCTGAAGGAGAGAAGCTAAGTCTGGCCTTGAAAAAAGGAGACTGGCTGCCGGGATACGGCCATATGGAGTACCTGTTCTCGGATATGATGCTCTATCGGCCGGGAGACTACGTATTCGGCCTCGTCAGAACTCCGGGGGTATATGATATGTCCTGGCATGGAGGAAAGAGCGGGCTATTTCTCACACGCAGCTTTGCCAAGGTGATAATTCATGCCGGAAATGATGATCAAAATGCCCAAAATGTCCAGGAATCCCAAGGCACGTGGAATGCGGGATTTCCTCTGGAAATTCTCCCTGAGCACGCACCTTATGACGTAAAGGCAATGGAGAACCTCAAGCTCAAGGTAATGTATCTGAACCGGCCTATGAAAGCCAGCTACTATGCATCTTACTGGGCTTGGGACGAAAAGGGCGATCCCAGAGTTCAAAGAGGGACAACTGACGAAGACGGCTCTTTCTCCGTTAATCTGGACCGAGGAGGGATGTGGATCATTGATGCCAGTTTTACTCAAGAGGAATCTGGAACCTTGATTGCAGAAGATACTCGCAAATTCTACAAGGCAGGGGATGTGCTGGAGTACAAGACGATCCAGGTCAAGACTGAGCTCACGATATGGGTTCGATGAGCCGGATATAATTAATATTCCGCCGAGAAATCCTTCCAAATACAGAATGGATGGGATTAACCCCCATCCGTTCCTCTGTAACCGGCTTTGGCAATGATCTCAATCATCTTCAGGCTTTTTGAAGAAGCATCTCCTGAGTAAATGTATTGGCCTCTTCTATGCTCGCGCCTTCCACAGACGTGATTGAGCCGAAGGCGTCCATGAGCATCACTTTTCCATCTTTTATTTTAGCGACAACAATGTTCTTGGCCACTAGCAGCTTTCCCACTCCATCTGTTACGAGATATACTGAGAACTCACACATATTCATGTCTCCAGAACGCATTCCTTAATTTTCAAAAATTCCTGCAGCGCAGCCGATTTGGGGCAATGGTCCAGCAGCCCGGCTCCTCTCTTATCCGACTCCTGGACATCGCGGCAAAAGCGCATAGACAGTATGCGATCTACGCTTCCGTTCAGCTCCTGCATGGCTACTCTGATGTCTTCGTCGCTTTCCACCTTGTTAATCACCGCTATTTGCCTCTTCACACCTAAATCCCGAGAGAGCTTCGTTCCGTGCTTTGCTACCTCCAGAGACTTTGGCGTCGGCTCGGTGATGACAAAGCAGGCATCGAACTCCGAGACCAAGCCCCGCCCGAAGATCTCAACTCCTGCCTGGGAGTCGATGAGGATAAAATCATACTCCCCAGGCCCGTCTGATAGGTAAGCCACAAGTAATTTTACCAGAGAAATATGCGAGCAAAGGCAACCGGACCCGCCGAATGGAATCGTTCCCATCACTATCAGCTTCACGCCATCGGCGGCATCCATGATGAACTCATGAATATGATGGTCGCACTGCTCGCTGCTTGTGTGGTGATGGTCTTCCAGGCTCGCACCCAGCTTCTCTTGCAGATTGGCTTTATCATCGGCAAGAGATATGATGTGATTCATAGGAATGCCAAGAGACATGGCCAGGTTCATGCTCGGATCGCAGTCTATGGCCAGAACCTTGTAGCCGTCCCTGACCAGCAGCCTGGCCAGATTGGAGAGAATAGTGGTCTTGCCCACTCCGCCTTTGCCAGTGAAGATGATGCGCTTCATCTTGCCTCCATGACCAGTGTATTTACAAAGACCGACTCATCGAAGGCATCGCTGACCTTTTTTGTTGGATCTCGGTGACGAGCGAGAAACATCCATTGACCAGCTCTGGTTACCGGTATGCGAGCGATTCCCTGCTCGTCGGTCTTGATTAACGCCATCTCTTTTCCCTCATTCTTCTCCACGACCTTGATCTCGGCTGCAGCCAGCGGTTTGCCTTCATAAAATACCTGCAGCTCTATCTCTTGGCCCAACTGGCACCAAGGCATCTTCGACACGATCTCAAGGATACCATGTTCGACTTTTCCATGAAACGTCTCATCGTTGCCGACGGCACAGACGAATTTCGCCATCTGGTGAAAGGCTCCGGCATAAATGACATCCTTGAACTGAGATCGTTTGCCTTGCTCGTATCCGTTCTTGGTCTGAGAGAAGATGATCGATCCAATATCCACTATAATCGTATAGTAGCCGTCCTTCTCAGGCTTTATATGAATGAGATATCTATTCTCATCGGGAATTAGATCAAGATCGAATCTCTTGCCATCAGGGTGATTAACAAAGGCCTTGAGCCTCTTTGCGTCTGCCAGTCCATCCGGACGCATATTATGGCCATAGGCCAAGGCTAATTCGAGCATTTCATCTTGTGCATTCGTCTTTTCCAGCCATATCTCATGGCCTTGAATCATCATAGCTAGCTTGCTTTCCTGCATTCTCGTCCCTTCGTGTGCGTTATTGAACTCAATATTGATGGCTACGTGTGCAATGTTAATAAATATTATGATCTGAGTATTACTAAATACAAATATAAAAATATTAAGATGAGTAAAATATACATATTACAATATGATTACATATTTTGTAATACGTGTATATATTTTTATGTTAAAAAATCAACAATATGTGTATAGATGTTACTCAATGGATTCTACAGCTTCTTATGATTTTTGTATAAAAATATCGAAATGGAATGAAGCGATTTAGGACCCATCTGTAAAGATGGGGAGATGAGGTTAATCCCCTCACGCCATCGCTTCTATCCGGCAGGCAGCCATCTTGTACTCCGGGATCTTGGCCACAGGATCGAGTGCATCGGAGGTGATGATGTTGGTTCCCTGCCAGTGGAAGGGCATGAAGGCCATACCCGGCCTTACCTTCTCAGTCACGCGGGCCCGGGCCTGGGTCTCTCCCCGAAGCGTTTTCACCTTAACCATATCTCCGTGGAGCACCTTCAACTCTGCAGCATCCTCGGGATTGATATCAACGTATAGCTCGAAGTCCCTCTCCAGGAGCGAGGGACAGCGGCGCGTCATGGAACCGCTGTTGTAGTGAACCACTATCCTGCCGGTGCTGAGCAGCATGGGATACTCCGAACTGGTCGGCTCGCCGGCGGGCCTGTTCTCTACGCTGGCGATCCTTGCCTTTCCATTGGGGGTGGAGAACCTCTCCCTGTGCAAAATGTCCGTTCCGGGATGACCCTCATCAGGGCAGGGCCAGCGCAGGCCTCCCACCTTGGCGATCCTATCCCGGGTCATGCCCCCGTACTGCGGCACATTCCGGTTGATCTCCTCCAGCACATATGCGGCGCTGCCGCCCTTGAGATCAAGTCCCATCCTTTTCCCGATCTCATTGATGATCCAAAGCCCCTCCTTAGCTTCGCCTACTGGAGGCACGGCCTGATCAATCCACTGCACCCTCCTCTCCATGGATGTGTAGCTGCCGTCTTTCTCCGCCCAGGCGGCAGCGGGCAGGACGAGATCAGCCATCTTAGCCGTGGCTGTCATGAAAATCTCCTGCACCACCAGAAAGTCCAGGCTCTCCAGCGCAGCTTTTGTCTTATTGATATTGGCATCGCAGACGATGGGATCTTCTCCAATGATATACAGGGCTTTTATGCTGCCATCCAGCGCGGCATCAGTCATCTCTGTGGATGTCAGCCCAGGCCCCAGTGGCAGATCCCCTGCATTCCAGGCCGCCTTGAAAAATTCCAGAGATTTCGGGTCCGAGGCTCTCCTGTATCCGGGATAAAACTCCGCCATGCCGCCCATATCGCAATTTCCCTGGACGTTGTTCTGTCCGCGCATGGGCCACACTCCTGCGCCAGGTCTTCCTATCTGGCCGCAGATCAGCGCTAAGGTGGCACAGGCCTTCACATTGTCTGTGCCGCATACGTGTTGAGTAATGCCCATGGAGTAAAGCAGAGAGGATGCAGATGAGCGGGCATAGGCGCGCGCCGCGTGGACGATCTGCCCAGCCGGCACACCCGTCAGCTCTGCCGCTTTCTCCAGGGAAAAGTCGCTGAGGTTGGCCTGGAGCTCTGCAAAGCCCTCCGTTCTCTCTTCGATGAACTTCTTGTCTGCCAGGCCCTCATCTACTATCACCTTCATCATGCCTCTTAGCAGATCTATGTCGCTGCCGGGATTGATGCGCAGGTGCAGATCAGCCATCCAGGAAGTGGAGGTGATGCGAGGATCGGCTACGATTACCATTGCCCCGTTGTCTTTGGCCTTTTGCGCCCAGCGGGAGACTATGGGGTGAGCCTCGGTGAAGTTTGTGCCTATGGCAAAGATGCACTTAGTGTTTTGCAGGTCGATGAGATTGTTGGTCATAGCTCCCGTTCCCAGGACCGCACCAAGACCTACTACAGTCGGCGAATGGCAGAGGCGGGCGCAGTTGTCCACATGGGGCGAGCCTAGGAGGCGGGAGAGCTTTTGCACGAGATAGTTCTCTTCATTATTGCAGCGGGATGAGGCCAAAAAGCCCAGGGATTTAGGACCGTGCTTCTTGATATTGCGGGCAAGACCATAGGCTGCCAGATCCAGGGCCTCCTCCCAGGAGATCCTCACAAATTCTTCGCCGACCTTCTTCATGGGGTACTTTAGCCTCTCCTCATGATTCAAGACCTCAAGAACAGCATTGCCCTTGGGGCAGAGGGCACCCTCACAGGCGGGGTGATCGGTCATATACTCAATGCCGATGGCTTTGTCCTTCTCTACTATCAGGTACATACCGCAACCCACTGCACAGTAGGGGCAAAGAGACGGCACTAATTTTGTGGACATTTTAAATCCTCCGAAAGTAAGCGGAAAGTATTCGGGCAGAGAGAAAGATGATCGAGCCTTTGTAGCTGACGGTTTGCGCCAAATGTTATCATAAGCATATCCTCTCCGATGCTCAGAATATTCAGGTGTTGCCTTTCGATCAAATGAATTGCACCCAGAATATCGTCCCTGCCAGCATACTCATTCCGACGGATGCTTAAAAATGTTTGCATTATAGAAGATTGCTTGTCAAACCACTTGCCGTAGGCGAGATTGATCTGAAGGCGCTGCAAGCCTGCCATCGTGGCACGTGCTATACGATCGTGCTCTTCATCACCTAGAAGACGTTTGCCGAAAATACGTTCCAAGAACGTCCGAAGTAGATCATCCAGTCCCATTGAGAATTCCATAGTCCTATCAGTTTCATTTGGCAACGGTCCAAGAAGTACATCTATCCAGTTTAACTAGGTGAGCTTATATGCTTAGGCTTATGCATCACCTTCGCGGTTAGACGTGTGGTCTGGCGGCCATCATTGGGCCTGTGGCCACACTTCAAGGCAGGCCATAGGGCTTCGGCACTCTTCATGCTACAGATGGTCTCCTTTCATCTCAGTGGATCATCTTGGATTGTGGTTTTGAGGTATTCGCAAATCTGTATCGCTCTTGCCTGGATTTTGCTGAGGACTTGGACAACCCTTGAGCCGTCTGCAGGCCGGCTTTTCAGAGCGTCGCGAACCTTGGTTATGAATTGTAGGATATAGGCATTTATCGGGATCAGCTTTGTTATAGGGGATCTTTCAGCCTTTAGGGCGTGGTTGTGGCTTTCTGTGAGCCTGGCCATTCAGGCGGATTTTGGATTAAATCCAAGGCCCCTTTTCAATAATCAGGACATCCATAATAAGGTGCACTATTATTCCAAACAGCAAAAATGCATATAGCTCATCATATTCTTCCATCTTTTTCTTCTTGATGTGGTGGAAGTGGTAGAGAAGCAAAGTCGCGCCAAAAACAAAAAATCCCAGAGTAAACCAGTTTTCGGTGTTTGAGGTAACTCCACTTAGGTAAAGATATAGAGGGTCCTGACGGATGTTAATAATGTCCATAGTAGACTGCGCCACTGCGGAAACGCCAAACTTGATGACGTCGGGGGCAAAATTGCCGACAAAGGCGGCAAGGCTGTATTCCCACTTGAAATGGATGATATGGATAATTGCGAGGCAGATGATTCCTGCCAAAAGATGGACCAAAGCTCCAGCCATAATACCTTCCTTGTCGTGATCACCTGTGTCATATTTGAACATTATGGGTGATAATTTAGAATAGAGTTATGATGGCCATATGATCAAATTTTGAAGGGGAGCGTAACTGTTCGATCTTACCAGTAATATTTAGGCGATTCCATCTAGCTACAGTCAAGCAGACTGATCTCAAAACTATGTTCACGTGCGGGGGATGAGATCCACGCTTGTGGGCGATCTGAGCGAGAGGTTTGCCACTCTCAGGTTCAGCTACTACTGATATATTGAATGCTCGGTCGTAGCGCCACCTCGTCTTTTTCATGTACTTCCCTCCATGAATTCATATTGCTTAACTCACTGTCTGCTCGGAGTTGTTCACCCAATTTACTCCAAACAGGTGCATGTCTTTAAATCGGATGTGTGATTAATGGCAGTCAAAACTGCGGCGGCGCACCCGCGCAGCAAGCAACTTGGATGTTGGTACCGGTAAATTATAAATACCTTGGACCCCTATTAGCTTACAGGTGCTTGAAATGGTCGTTCCAGGGCTTAAGGCAAGATATGTCGATGTATACCTCCCCTCTGAGGCTGCAAAGCAAGAATGGGAGAAAGAAGCAAAGAAGGCAGGTCTCCCTCTATCAAAGTTCGTCTTTGAGGCCGTGGAGGCCTTTCGTGCCGCCAAGGATGAGACTCCCCGTTACGAGATGGTTAGTGAGCTTGCAGAAGCCAAAGATGAGTCGCAAAAGCTTCGCAGCGAGCTTAAGATGAAGACAATGCTCCTGGAGAAGCTGGAGGCAGATGTCTACAAAGCCCGTTATGCCAGCTTCCGTGAGGTCGAGATGGCCGAAGGGACCAGACGCCACGACCAGGAACTCATTAAGATTCTACAACGTGGCAAGGCTCTCGAAGGTTATGCAATATTGAAAGAGCTGAGCTTAGATCCTGGCGAAACCGAGGCCGTGAAGTTAGTGAACAATCAGCTTGAATCCCTGCAACGCTTCGGTTTGGTGAAGGAGACCACCCAGGGCTGGAAGTGGATCAAATGATCGCCACCTCTACCGTGGATAACAATAACGCGAGCGACCTCATTCAGAGATTCCATGAGGATTGTGACCTTCGTGGCATGGTCTCGACCATGGAATACATCTATAG
>JBATEC010000149.1:0-12540 GCA_049663825.1 Methanothrix sp.
TTCATAAGCTGATACTGCCACTTTGTACCGGCCCAGTTTGCTCATGGCATTGCCCATGCCGCACCAGGCATCTATGAGCTGCGGATTTATCTCAAGAGCCTTCCTAAAGTCGTCTATAGCCTCATCATATCTGCCGATTCGGTAGAGTACATTGGCTCTATTATTGAGGGCTTTAAAAGAGCGAGGATTAATCTCCAAGGCTCTTTTATAGGATTCCAAGGCATTTTCGAATTGACCTAAGTCTGAGAGGGCAAGACCTCTTTCGCACCAGTAAACATCTATTGAATAACTGGTTTCTGCTGCCTTGTCATAGATATTGTTTCCCGGGCAGATGGCGGAAAGAGTTTCGATTTGTATCTGTTCATGAATTATGGCCGTTTTTGGATCGATAGCGGATTTTGGGGGGTGTTTATTTGCTTCTTTTGATCTGTTCGATATTTTGGAAATTCTATTTTGCAATGATTTTTTTAAGTTCTTATAGTTTAATTTCAAATTAGAGAGAATATTATTCATTGCTGACACTATGTATGAAAAAAAAACGCGAGGTGAGGCAGATCGCTCTGTAGAGGTCATGGCATTACCTAATTAATAACTTACTTAAGATCTTTAAGGTATTAAAGTCTTTTGCTTTTAGTATCACGATAAAATTTTTTCCTATAGAACTCTTAAAATCAGGAACAACCTAATGTTAACTTGACCTGGGACGAATATGGCGAAAATTCCTGATACGCAATTACTATCTCTAAATATCGATAAAAACATTTTAAATAAATCCGATCATTATGCAATTTAAATTTAATTTAAAAATAATGATTTGTTGATCAAAGACATCTTTCTGCAAGCATAAATCGCCAGATAAAATTGGCTGCCCAGGATTTTTCCTGCTGAGTTAGGGGTAATGTCAAGATCTTCTTGCCTTCTGCATCTATCGTAATTCTCTTCATGAGGGCCTTCAAATTAGTTCTGTCTTCCTGAGACCATAATCCACCGAATTCGTCCCATCTATGCAGACATTCTGGACGCATCACGCTGCTCTCTGATAACGAAATGATCTTATCTAAGCTTGATTGAGATCTGTTGAAAGAAAAAGTATCCACTACCATAATCAGTCCTCATTTTTATCGCCTGGTCGTAGTTCCGTTAAAGAATTATTCTCGCCAAGATCATTGAGATATAGACATTGGCGCCATTTCTCCTCTTGCGGACATCGTGCTATTTGCAGTCCTCTTTCTCTTAGAGGTCATTTGATCTTCTGTGACATTCAAATACTTCGAAAGCCTCTCTTTATATATGTCTTCACTCTCGATACTGCTAATTATCGGGTCTAGAACTCCCTCTGCAGACCATTTTTTTAGCCTTGTACGGACTGCCAAATAAGACCCATATTTGCGAGGAATCTCCGTCCAGGTACAACCCGTCTCCAACACATATCGGACAGCGTCTAGGATTTTCCTATCTTCTGTTTTAAACACTCTATTGTATGGCTGTTGCGGGATGTATTGCTTCACATAGTCCCATTGGGCATCGCTCAATTCCTCGAAGTTATCAAGGCCTTTTCTAAGGTATTTGCCGACAAGATCAAGAACTACCTGATTGTCCTCGCTGGGAAAACGCACCGAGACAGAAAGCTCAACTCTACTCTCAAATATCTTCTCTGGGTATATGCTCCTTTGGTTGGGCACCATTGGGCTTAAATTAGGATAAGCATCGAAACGCCATGGCGGTAGTTTTTCGCCCTCATGACCCAATATCCGATAGGAGAACCAATCATTAACTTCCGGATGATTATGAATCCGATCTCCGAGTGATTTAATCAATATCGTCAAGAGCCTCTCAACTTCTTTCATGGAATAGAACTCTATCCAGATTATTCCCGGCTCGTTCTCTTCGCAAGAATTGCAGGTCCTTATCTTTGCGTCCCATAGCATTAATAGAAGAGGCGCTACCCCTTCATCCACCTCTATGAAATCTTGCTCCCCTGGATAGTAAACTGTAGTCTGCTTATGGTCAAAAGTAATATCCCTTCCCCCCTTCAATGAATCTGGCCCCTTTAACGCGCAGTCTAAGCAAGTCGGTTCTTGTCCTTTTCTTCTTGATTAGGGCAAACTCGCCTATATGCTTAAAGAAATGCTACTTAGTCCTCCCAGAAATATTTGTTAGGTGCATTTTATCTTCGGAATGGCTGGTTGCGTCTTCGGCCAAATGCACTATTTTATTATGCTATTTTCAATCTATAAAAAGTTTGCTAAAATAATTAACACCACGGTGTATTTTTTTACATAATTTCTGCAATAAAAAATGTATTATGCAATATGCCGATGCCTTATATATTCTTATTAAATTAGCTGTACGTGTTTAGCTCCCTATCAGTCATTCCTATATTTACCACAACATGTTTTTAGACCAGAAAAATTAAATAATGAGAATAGAATATTTATTAATTAGGAGTATGCACGAAGGGGAAACAATCAAGCAACCTCAAGAGCGAATTAAACAGAATCTCAGCCGATCACAGTCACATTCTTTGCGCTCTAGCACCTCTTCTCATCATTGCAGGAGACAGTGCCTGCCACTAAAAGGTCCAGAAGTCTCTTTACGTCCTCGCGAAAATCATCCAGGCTGCTATCATTTCTCAGTTTCAGGTCGGCGGTCTTCATGGCCTCGCTCATGCCCCATCCCATCTCTCTGCATTCCCTCCGTTCGAGGGCTGCGGCTGCCAGGCTGTCCGGCTCGCCGCAAGAAGTGATGATCTTAGCATCCGCCTTCATGCCGTCGTTTGCCTTTGCCGGGCTTTTGCCCGGATCATCGGGACGGCCCCGGGCCGACAGCCATTTCAGCCGCGCTTGCACCGGCGCACAGACTTCCACCAGGTGAAACTCCTCGGAATGAGTGCGAAAGAATTCCGCTTCATCCAGGGAACGCAGACCGTCTACCACTACTACGCCCTTTCCAGCAGCTTTTGCCCACTCAAAAGTTTTTTTGGCCACCGCATCCGGGCCATCAGCGGCTCGCAAGGCATTGCCGATGCGGCCCAAATTTTGGTCGGTTGGCTCCAGGCCCTGACGTGCCGCTTCCCGGCGGATGACATCTCCCATGACCACAACCGTCAAACCATGCTGCCTGGCAATCTGAGAGGCCTCACCTTTACCTGAGCCCGGCAGGCCTACAAAACCGATGATCTTCATATTATTCACCAATTTGATTATCTAGTTATCTTGGGAGCGGCTCGAATCCTAACCTTGAGCTTTGTCCCGCATTCTGCCTCGCAAGCCTTGGCCATATTCTGCAAAACTTCTATCGAGACCGGTTCAAATCTAGCCTCTCCATCTCGCGGCAACCCCTGCTGCAAGATCATGCTTTCCAGGCGATTTTCCGGATATAGCGCCATCAAGTGGCAGAGAGTGCCGGCAATATTCACCAACTGGGAAGAGGAGGGCATCTCCGGAAAGATAGTGCTGCGCACGTCAAGTGCCACGCCCAATTTAAAGCAAATCTCAAGGCTTTCCGCCACCTGCGACGCAATATCGCTTGAGCCGGTAGCCATTTCGTAATCAGGCTCCAGAAGAGCAGTCTTGAGATCGAGAAATACCTTATCCAACAGCCCTTTTGCCAGCAACGCCTCCAAACGGCCGGGAAAGCAGCCCGATGTTTCCAGGCCTGTGGCCAGATGCAGGCTCTTTGCCAGGCGAAAGAGCCGGCTACTCGCCTGCAGCTGCAAGAGCGGCTCGCCTCCGGATAAGACAAGAGCATCAACAAAAGGCTTGCTGCTGGCCCTTTGTGATGCATCTTCAAGGTTGATCTGCTGAGAAAGAGCAGCAAGGGGAGAGAGCGCAGAGGGCAAAGAAAGGAGAGAAAGAGAAGAAAGGGCACAAAGTGGTGCATCTACCCCAACCCTTGCCCAGCGAGCTGCTGGAAAGCCCTTGACCTCGGACACAATGCGAGACGCAATAGCATGAAAAGCGACCAGGCGTTCTCCTGTCTGCAGCTTCTGGTTGTGGCAATGGGGGCAGCGCAAAGGGCAGCCCCGCAGGAAGACAACCATAGCGGCGCGACCCAGCCAGTCCACCGTGGAGAGGGGGACAATCCCACCGAAGTTTATCATCATTTCCTTCCTGAGGAAAGATCAATTTTTATCGGCCTTGCTGCAATCCGGGACAGCCTCTCTTCGAGCTCCAACTCATCTGAGGCGGTTTTTCCCTCTAATGAGGCCAGATCCTTTTTGGCTTGATCTAGGGCCGCCTCCAGGCTCTTTTTGCTTTTTTTTGCCTGGCTCGTCTCCTCTTTCAAACGATGGCCCTCGCGGCTGCTCTCTTTTATCTGAGACTCCAGATCAAAGATCTCCTCAACGATCGCTTGATGCCTGAACCTGGCGTTTTCCAAAGGCCTTCTCTTTATGAGCAGGTCGATATGATCGAGAATCTTCTCCTTCTTTTTGTCCTTCAATCCTAGTGTTGCCAGATGGGTCCGAAGCTCCTCCAAAGATCCGGAAATGTCCCTGTCCAAAACCTGGGAAGGTGACTCTAAAAGCCGCTCAAAGACGTTTTCATGCTGCAGATTGATTCTATCGCTTGATCCTTGCTTAATCATTCTGGCCAGCGCCTTGGTCAGAGGGGCAATGAGATAATTCAGCTCATCTTCCGCTTGAGATTTTTCCTCTTTTTTCTTCTCCAGGATTCTCTTCAGCTCTTGTGACCTTTTCCCCTCATCGCTTGCCGCCAGCCTCTTTGTCTCTTCTTCCAGGCCGGATAACCGGGACGCTATCTCCGAGAGCGCCGCTGCATCTTGCTGTGTTTTCTTTTTCAGCTCATCGATGCTCGATAGATCTTCTAGCAGCCTTTCGGCAAGCTCTCTGGAGTACCAGCTCTCTTCTGCCAGCTTTCTCTTTTTGCCGATCTCCGTCTCCAGGTCGACCAGCAATCGGCTGATTTGTGTCAGGTCGGATGTGATGCTCTCGATGTTCCTGGGAAATAGAGCGGCGACATATCTCTGCGCTCTGCCGAAGGTGGTAACAGTCCTCTCCAGCCCTTTGACTAGCGTCCAGTGGTGCTGAAAAGCGGAATCCGGATCCTTTTTCTTGGGCGGCATCAGCTTCAAAGAGAGCGTTTCAAGCTGCTTTACTACCTCGCCGCGTGCCGCCAGGCCCGCCCGCAGAAGCTTGGGCGGCGTGTCCTCATTCGCACTGGCCGATTCCAGGGCGGATATATCTTTAGAGAGAGACTTCGCCACATCATCCATGCGGCCATAGATCTCTTCCAGGCGCATGGAAAAATCGGACTCGTTCTCCCTCTCTTCCAGCCAGGAATTGATTTCGGCAAGCTGCAAGCTGGCCGATTCTTCATCGGCTGGCTTTTTCCCAAAGATATTCTTGAGCCACTTCAAGGCTGTATCTCCTCTTTTTTAAGCTGAGAGATGACTTTCTCGGCAATCTTGGGGCCGAGGAGGCGGGCGACCTCGGTTGGATTAGCGGCCAACAGCTTTTCTATGCTGGTTATGCCCGACAAATAGAGCTTTCTGGCCCGCACTCTGCCTATTCCCTTCAGGTTTAGCAAAGCAAGAAGATCCTGGCCGGCACCGTAGTGAATGCGCTCTGCCAGTTGCTCAGCTTTGAAGGTTATGCCCAATTCTAGATGCTTGGACAGCTCGGCTATTGAATGCATGAGCCACTCCGCAGTTTCCGCAGAGCGACGAATGTCTCCCGGTCCGATGCGATATCTGCTGGCAATCTGCTCCTCATGCACCTCGCCGATCCAGTCCATGAGCATGGCAGCCGTCTTGGCCTCGCGGAGCAGATAGTCGTAGTTGTCCTCATCATATAGCTCCGAATGGTGCTGATCGATGAACTCCTCCACCCATACGTCCGCAGCCTGGATATAGAGCAGATTCATATCTGGAGTCATGGCAATTAGATGAATGAGACCAAGATCTGAAGGCTTTTTCCCCACGGCCCGGTCCATTTCGTAAGCACTGGTGAATTTGTCTAATCTGTCTATTGCCCTCTTTTTCCCAAGGTTTTCAAGCATGATAACTGCGCTCAGTGGATCGATGTAGAGCTTGGAGACCAGAGAGCCGAGCCTGGTGGGCAGGAGAAGGCCATCATCGCTGCCCTGTATCATGCCGTTATCCTTTAAAAAGTCGAGGACCTTCTCCAGTGTGACATCCAGATTCCAGGGATCCTGCTGCTGGGCATAAAATGTGGTGGCGATGAAGGCTTTCAGCTCCGGCTCATTTCTGGCGAAACCGGCGGCAAATGTGGAAAGGAGATGGGTTCTCAGAGCGCTTTCGCTGGCCAGCTTCGACCAGATCTCTTCCGGGGTGCCTTGGATGTAGTGCTCCATGAGATCCTGAACCTCGGAGCTATTCTTGGCCATCAGAAAGGATTCGCCATAAGGATCAAGCCCCGGCCTGCCCGCCCGCCCGGCCATCTGGCGGTACTCGATGACGGAAATGGGCGTCATTCCCCTGCCGTACTCATATCTCTTGTAGTTCTTGATGAGCACTCTTCTGGCCGGCAGGTTCAGGCCCGCGGCCAGGGTGGGAGTACTGGCTATAACCTTGATCTTGTTGTCCCGGAAGCCCTGCTCCACCAGTTGCCTTTGCTCTGATAAAAGACCGGCATGGTGAAAGGCAACGCCCCGAGAGACGCAAGAGGCGAGGCGCGCCGCAGTCTCGCTCTCACCTGTAGCCAGAATATTCTGAGAGAGCGCCAGCGTTCCCGCATCGGCAGTGATCAGGCCGCAAAGCCTGGAGGCAGAAGCTTCTGCATTCTTTCTGGAGTTCTCGAAGATGAGGATCTGAGCCGACTGGGAAAGGGTATCCTTAATCAGAGCCAGGGCCTCGTCCTTCATGGCATGCATTGGGACTTCGCCATCAGAGAAGACCTGCTTGCCATTACAGATGATGCCCTCTCGCAGGCGGATGGGCCGCCAGTCGCTGCTTACCAGCTCAGCCTTCAGCCAGGCGGCAATCTCCTTTGCATTGGCCACTGTGGCGGATAGGCCAATGACCTGCAAATTGGAATTGCAGTGCCGCAGCTTGGTGATGGTCATCTCCAGAGTGGGGCCGCGACCCACATCATTTAACAGGTGAATTTCGTCCACTACCAGGACAGCCAGGTCTCGCACCCAGGAGGCCCCGTTTCTCATGAGTGAGTCGGCCTTCTCTGAGGTGGCGATTATTATCTGATTCTTTCCCAGGCGCTCGTCTCTCTTGTCAAAGTCGCCGGTGCTGATGCCGACGGAGATGCCCAGGTCCCTGAACTTTTTAAATGAGTCATACTTTTCCGTGGCCAGGGCTCGCAAAGGAACGATGTAAAGGGAGCGTCTGCCCTGCAGAGCGGCTTTGAGCATGGTCAGCTCTGCCAGAAGGGTCTTGCCGGAGGCGGTGGGCATGGCCAGCAGCATGCTCTTGCCATCGAGAAGGCCCCTTTCCAGGGCCTCGGCCTGAGGCGGATAGAACTCATTATAGCCGCGATCCTCGTAAAGCTTGACGGCCCCCTGGGAAAGCCACGAGGCAAGGTCCTTTATCTCCAGCATCTTTATCTCCAGGCTCCTCTAATCTTAAATAGTCGCAATATCCTTTAAAGGAATCATCATATAAATGCATCATCCATGGAGAGAAACTAATGTATGCCGATCGGATAAAAAATCTCCCGCCATACCTCTTTGCCGCCATCGACAAAGCAAAACAAGAAGCACGGACGAGAGGCGTGGATGTAATCGACCTTAGCGTGGGCGACCCCGATTTGCCGACGCCTGAGCACATCATCAAAGCTCTGAATAAGGCGGCAAGTGATCCGTCTAATCACCAGTATCCCTCCTATGAGGGCAAGCTGGCCTTCCGCGGGGCAGTGGCTGATTGGTACAAGCGGACATTTAACGTCGACCTGGACCCGAAAAATGAGGTTCTCACTTTGATCGGCTCCAAGGAGGGAATTGCTCATGCGCCCATGGCCTTCATCAATCCCGGAGACGCGGCCTTGGTGCCTGATCCCGCCTATCCGGTTTACCGCACGGCCACCGTATTTGCCGGAGGCGAGCCTGTTATCATGCCGCTTCTTCGAGAGAACAAATTCCTGCCCGACCTGGATGCAGTCGCTCCCGCAGACGCCCGCCGGGCCAAGATAATGTTTCTCAACTACCCCAACAATCCCATCGGCGCATCGGCGGACAGAAGCTTCTTCAAGAAGGTAATCGACTTTGCTAAAGACTACAATATCATCGTCATGCACGATAATCCATACTCTGAGACCTACTACGATGGGAAAAGGTCGCTGTCCATTCTGGAGATGGCAGGTAGCAGGGATGTGGCGGTGGAGTTTCATTCTCTCTCGAAAACGTACAACATGACCGGCTGGAGGATCGGCTCGGTCGTCGGCAATGCCGATGTGGTCGCGGGCATTGGCAAGATCAAGAGCAACATCGACTCAGGAACCTTCGGAGCGGTGCAGGATGCTGGAATTGTGGCCTTAAGCAGCCCGAAGGAGGTTGTGGACGAGATCAGGACTGTCTACCAGCACAGAATCGATATTCTCTACAAGGCCCTCAAGGATCTGGGGCTGCAGCTGGAAAAGCCGCACGCCACGCTCTACCTCTGGGCCTGGGTAGGAGGAAGCTCCATCGAATATGCAGGAAGGCTTCTGGAGAAGACGGGCATCGTGGCCACGCCTGGTGTGGGCTTCGGCCAGTATGGCGAGGGCTACGTCAGGTTCTCAATCACTCAACCTACGCCGCGAATAGAAGAGGCAGTGGTGCGTCTGGAGAAGATGGGCAAGTGAATTTATCACATTAATTCCGGAGGGAGTTCAAATTGTTGGAAAATTATTCTGCTAAGGAGATCGAGGCTAAGTGGCAGAAGACCTGGGAGGACAACGCGGTCTTTCAGCCCGAGCCCGACTCCAGAACGAAGTTCTTTTTAACCATACCTTATCCTTACCTCAATGGAAATTTGCATGCAGGGCACACGCGCACCTTCACCATAGGCGACGCAGTGGCGCGTTTTATGCGCATGCAGGGAAAGAACGTTCTCTTCCCCATGGCCTTTCATGCCACGGGAACGCCGATCGTGGGTCTTTCTGAGCTTATTGCCAAACGCGACCCATTGATATGGGATGTTTACACCAAGCTGCACGGCATTCCTGAAGAGGAGCTCTCCGCTTTGAACACGCCGGAGAAGATTGTGCTCTACTTCCGCAGGGAAGCGAAGCGAGCCATGCAGTCCATCGGCTACTCCATCGACTGGAGGCGGGAATTTACCACCACCGATCCGGCCTACAGCAAGTTCATCGAGTGGCAGTACGGCATTTTGCGCCGGCTGGATTATGTGGTCAAGGGCAGCCACCCGGTGCGCTGGTGTCCTCATGACCGAAACCCTGTGGAGGATCACGACATTCTCAAGGGCGAGGATGCCACCATCATGGACTTTGCTCTGATCAAGTTCCGGATGGGCGACAAAATCCTGCCCTGCGCCACACTGCGCCCGGAGACGGTCTTCGGAGTGGTCAACCTCTGGCTCAACCCGGATGTCAATTACGTTCTGGCCAAGGTGAACGACGAGACCTGGGTGGTATCCAAAGAGGCTTACGAGAAATTAACCTTCACAGACCGGACCGTAGCTTTGGCCGGGGAGATCTCGGGAAAGGAGCTGATCGGCAAGAGGGTCACTAACCCACTCACCGGTACCGAGGTTCTCGTGCTGCCCGCAGGATTCGTGGACCCGGACAACGGCTCGGGAATCGTCATGTCAGTTCCGGCTCATGCGCCTTACGATTATCTGGCGCTCAAGGATCTGTACGGCAAAGACCTGAGCAATTACGGCATCACTGAAGACCTGAGAAGTATCAAGTTCATATCCCTCATCGAGTCGCCCGGTTATGGAGAGCTTCCGGCGGTGGAAGCCGTGAACGAGCTGAGGGTCTTGGACCAGAACGATCCCCATGCGGAAGAGGCCACCAAGATGGTCTACCGCCGCGAGTTTCATAACGGCGTTCTCAAGGCCAACACCGGCAAGTATGCGGGCACAGCCGTCTCCAAAATCAAGGATGTTCTTCTGGCCGATCTGATAAAGCTGGGCATGGCCGAGATCTTCTACGAATTTTCCGAGACGCCGGTCATCTGCCGCTGCGGCACGCGCTGCGTGATCATGCTGGTGCGAGACCAGTGGTTCCTGGAGTACTCAGATGTGGAGTGGAAGGCCAATGTGCTGCGCTGCCTGGCAGGCATGAAGATCATACCCGAGGAGTTTCGGGTGGAGTTCATCAACAAGGTGGACTGGCTCAAGGACAAGGCCTGCGCTCGCAGGAAGGGTCTGGGCACTCATCTTCCATGGGACAAGGAGTGGCTCATTGAATCGCTAGGTGATTCCACGATCTACATGGCCTACTACATCCTGGCCAAGTATGTGAATGCCGGGATGAAGATTGATCAGCTTCCGCCGGAGTTCTTCGAGTATATCTTCATGAACAACGGCGACGCCGCCAGCATCGCGGCTCTCACAGGTGTGCCCCAGGAGACGGTGCAGCAGATTCATGACGACTTCGCCTACTGGTATCCGGTAGATCTGCGCACCTCAGGAAAGGATCTGGTCGCCAATCACCTGCTCTTCTTCCTCTACCATCACGTGGCCATCTTCCCGGAAAGACTGTGGCCGAAAGCCATTGCGGTCAACGGCTTCGTCTCCCTGGAGGGCAAGAAGATGTCCAAGTCCAAGGGGCCGATTCTCACCCTGCGCCAGGCAGTCGCCGAAAACGGGGCAGATGTGACGAGGCTCTACATCCTGGGCAATGCGGAAGGCACAGCGGACGTGGACTGGAGGAATGATGCGGTACAGGCCACTTATGCTCACCTGGAGAGGTTTTACAATTTAGCCCGCGAGATTTTGGCCGACAGCAGCATCGATGAGTCAGCTGAGAAGACGCTCATCGACCGCTGGATGCTCTCCCGCTTGCAGAGGCGTGTTGCTGAGGCAACAGAGGCCCTGGAGGCAATCCAAACCAGAAGAGCGCTGCAGAACGCCTTTTATCTGCTCTTCAATGATCTGCGCTGGTACCAAAGAAGAGGCGGCAAGAATCAGCTGCGCGTCGTTCTGTCGACCTGGGTGCGCATGATGGCGCCCTTCACGCCGCACGTGTGCGAGGAGCTGTGGGCGGCGGGCCTGGGCGAAGGCTACGTCTCGCTGGCCAACTGGCCCGCGGCCGATGCCTCTTTGATCAATCCGCAGGCGGAGAAGGCGGAGGATTTGCTGGAGCGGACGCTCAAGGACGTGCAGGAGATTGTGAGCGTTACCAAAGCCACGCCCGCCAAGATCACGCTCTACACCTCGCCAGCCTGGAAGAGGAATATGCTGTACCTCGCAGTTCAGGCAGCCCAGGGCGGCAAGCTGGACATGGGAGCGCTTATGAAGCAGGCCATGGCCAGCCCTGCCATTTCCGAGCACAAGAAGGATGCGCCCAAGTATGCGCAAAAGCTGGCTAAAGCGGCCCATTCGCTCTCGGCTGAGGCGCTGGGGCTGGACGAGTTCGAGACGCTCTCCAGGGAGAAAGACTACCTGGCTGCGGCCATGGGTGTGCCGGTGGAGATCCGCTCGGCAGACGAGGCGGGGGAGGACCCCAAGGGCAAGAGCCGCCAGGCGGAACCGGGGAGACCGGCGATTTATATCGAGTGAAAGGATGGCTGCAGACCGTTGGCCTCGGGTGCTGAACCTGGGGCCGACGGAATTTAACCGCAGAGGCACAGAGCGCACAGAGAACGAACACGGAGACGGCGGTTCAAATAGGCTGGAAAAGATGTTGCACGGCGGATGAGCCGGGAGGGGCGGACCCCAAAGGCGAGAACCGCCAGGTGGGGCCGGGGAGGCCGGCGATTTATATTGAATAGATTTATTAAGTGGATTTAACTAGTTTCTTCATGAACTTAGGGAGAAACTCGTCAATCTGTCTTCACCTAATATAATTTTTGGACGGGAATTGGGTAAATATATGAAGAATTTTTAGATAGGCATGCGAAATAACAATATACGTGGAGGTAATAAGTACTTGCTTAATATGTCTTCCATTGGCAATGGTCTAATCTCCAAAAATAAAAATATTATAAGTTTGATAAAGAAGTTATCAGATGAGATCGACGGTTTAGATCTAGATTTAATCTCGTTAGAATTCGATGCAACTTCAATAAATGAGGAAAATATGAAGATAGATCTGCCAATAGATCTCGCACCATATATTGAACATACGTCTCTTAAGCCTGATGTTACCAAAGATAAAATAGTCAAGCTCTGCGATGAAGCCAAGAAATTTCATTTTCTTGGAGTCTGTGTAAATCCCTATTTCGTAAAAGAAGCAGTCAATCAATTGCATAAATCTAATTGTTTAGTAATATCTGTTGTTGGATTTCCTTTAGGAGCTAATTTAACTGTTACAAAAGTAGATGAAACTAAACAAATCCTAAAAAATGGTGCGGATGAAATAGATATGGTGATTTCGCTTAGTGCACTTAAAGATGGTGATTATAAGTTTGTATACCACGATATTAAATCTGTGGTAGATGC
>JBATEC010000150.1:0-5758 GCA_049663825.1 Methanothrix sp.
ACCTTCTACATGATTAAGCTTCCAGCCTGCTTTTTTAAGGGCAGCTATGTGTTTGTCGCCACGGACTCTAGGAAGCTTCTGCATATTTTGGCTCTGTTACATCGATAGATAAATCGAGTTTTCCATCGATGGCAGGGATCTTGAGCGTCTCTCATCGGAGATGTTTGCATATTAATCTTCCTTCAGACTTCTGGTCGCGTACGTTATCTGCTGAAAAGCGATAGCAATCGATGCAATGAGTGTTTTCTGCCCAAATGATTCCCGTGTATTCGATTCCTGTGATGATTTTCAGTAACATTCACCCGCGACCAGACTTCTTTGATGGGTGCTTTAAAGCAAGTGCAATCAAAGACGCCCCTGGCGGACTTGAAGACCTCTGCATCTGCATAGTTCATGTCACCGAATCCTCCAAAGCAGCAGGGCAGCCATGAATCTTCCTCTTCGTCCTCATCTGAGTATGTGCTAATATCCATATTCTTCTTGATGTGGAAGCTTCCCACGTAATCCTCATCCATCTCGATCAAAGGCTTCTTCCAGGCCTTCATTGCCAGGCTGAAAACCTGAACTTCCTCCGAATCCTCTTCAAGTTCTTCATCCACAGGGATTCCCTCAAGCTGAAGCACTCCGAAGTGTGCCCGGCCATCAATCAAGTCCTCTTCTATATTCATAGCTGTATTCACTGTGTCATCTCCTGCATTTGATTGAGCCACAAGCACCTTGTTTAATCCATGAGCTCGATCAACCAGATGATGCAGGGAATTAAAATCATCGCGATTCTTGATCCAATCCTCTTCGCTCAGGAGTGAATTGAAAACAACCGGATTGTGATTATAATATCGTGATCCTATGCCCATTGCGACGGGGCTGTAAGTCATCTTGCTGTCTTCGTTCATCTGAATAATGCTTGTTGATCCTTCTTCATCCTCGATTTCCTCTCCATCTTCATCGTAAGCGCCGTTTATCCAGGTCTTATTGCTGTATGAACTCTCTGCGTATATGGTTGAATCAGTATTTATTTTGCCGCTGCCGTGAGCTCTGTTCTTAGCCTCGACGCCGTTGAACTGTTGTCCATCAGTTCCAAGAGCATCCGGCATTTGAGCGTATTTATAGGCAGTGAAGAAGCCCGTGCCGCTCACGTTCTGTTCAAAATTGAATTTTAGACTTTTCTCTTCCAACGTCGTAGGATTGTCATATGCCGTACCATTTTCCTCCAATTGTGCCTCCATTCCCTCATCATCGGCTGCAGCCATGCCTATTAGCGCAAATAGGGACAGCAATAAGATAATCTCTCTCAGATCACTCCCTCCTTAGACGACAAGTTCGATGTTAGCACGTATTGCTTCTATTATTTTAATATATCTGATAATTTCCTAAATATGTATTATGATAGCATAACACTCTATTTCTTGTATTAATGAAAGATACAATGATAGCAGAATCTATCGAAAAATCATATGTTGATCCAGTTATTGATAAATCGTGCATATATGTTCTGCATGCGCCAAAGATTCTCATGCTGCACGCGTATTAAACCTGTACACAAGATTCGATTCTCGCCTATGATTTGCTTGCAGGCCAGGTGAGCAATGTGAGACGCGCTTCAATAATTTGGGCCGGCCAAGATTGTTTAGCCATAATTTTCATACTCGATATATGCACAAAAACTCATAGATAATTATTACTTAGTATGATCACAGGTAGCCTTTTATAATTGAACGACATTTTGGCTAATGGTGAAGCTATGCACATTCCTGATGGCTATTTAGGGCCCTACACCTATATCGCATTGTGGATCATAATGATCCCCATCTGGTACTATGCGGGAAGAAAGCTCAGCTCTGAGCTGAAGTCAAGGCAGGTTCCCCTGCTGGCGCTGGCTGCAGCGTTCTCTTTTGTTATTATGATGTTCAATATCCCGATTCCAGGAGGCAGTACCGGCCATGCTGTGGGCGCTGCAATAATCGGCATAGTTCTGGGACCCTGGGCCGCAGTGATTGCCATATCTGTTGCCCTCGTGCTGCAGGCACTGATGTTCGGCGATGGAGGCATCACGGCGATCGCAGCCAATTGCTTTAATATGGCTGTAGTGATGCCTTTTGTTGCCTATTATGCTTACAAGCTCATCAGCGGAAGTACAGAAATTACCTCTTCGAGGAGGGTCATTGCTGCGGCCATAGCCGGCTACATTTCTCTAGTGATAGCATCGGCTTTTACAGGCTTTGAATTCGGGATTCAGCCCATATTGCACCACACAGCCGAAGGAGTGCCTCTCTACATGCCCTATTCGCTGGGAGTGACGCTTCCTGCCATGGTACTGGAGCATGTTTTTGGATTCGGCATCCTTGAGGCACTCATAACGGCTTTGATCTTTGCCTACATCCAGAGAACGGACACTACTCTGCTTTATGGAGAGAAATCTGCGGCGCAGAAGAAGAAAATGAAGAATGCAAGCACAGCGTGAGGTAAGACCATGGATAAGATAATAAAAAACTTTGCTATTGGCCTGGTTGCGCTGATTATTCTGGCGCCGTTGGGGCTTTTGGCTGTTGGAGAGACATTTGGCGAGTGGGGGCCGGAGGAAGTTAAGGAAAAGCTAGGTTTTGTACCTATTGGCTTGGAGCAGCTTTCATCTCTTTGGAGCGCCCCCATGTCGGATTATGCCCTGCCCGGGACCGACGATTCGATGACTGCTGCATCAGCAGCTTACATCCTGTCCGCAGTGCTCGGCGTTGTTATCTGCGGTGGCCTGCTTTACTTCGTAGGCAAGAGGATCGCCAAAGACTAACGCTTTTTTTAAATTTTTCGGTTTTAAAACAATTAAATAAAATTACAATAATGTATAATTATAATCTGAAATTCGGATTTGGAGCAGAAAGATATGATCCCGGAATGGATGAAAGAAGTTGATGTTGGCCCTTGCCCGTGTTCTGCGGTATATCACGGCAAGAAAGGCTTTGTAGGGAAGACAATTGACGGCATCTTCAGCTTTTTGCAGGAAGCCTTTGTCTCCGAGACATATGCCAAGCGGGACGGCTTGCTACAGGGCCTGGATCCTAGGGCCAAGCTGATCTCCATTCTGGCCGTGATATTTGCCACCAGCATGATAGGAGACCTTTATCTATTGATCATTGTCTACCTGTTGACATTACTTTTTGCATATCTCAGCAAGGTTGATGTGCTATTCTTCATCAAGCGTGTCTGGCTCTTTATTCCCATATTTGCGGGCATAATTGCCCTGCCCATGGTCTTCAACATCTTCTTTCCAGGTGACCCACTCATCTTGTTGGCATATCTGGGGCCAGGAGCTCATATCGGACCCGTCTCGCTGCCGGATAGTATTTTCATCACCAAGCAGGGAGTCAACCTCGCAGTCATATTTACCATGCGTGTAGCAACCTGCGTCTCGTCCGTGGTCCTGCTTTTTATCACTACCCCGCAGCAGGTGCTCTTCAAGTCCCTGCGCTCAGTGGGAGTTCCCAAGATCTATGTCCTGACGCTGGAGATGGCCTACAGATACATCTTCCTGCTCATGGACATGGTACGCGAGATGTATACTGCCAAGAAGGCCAGGACCATTAAGTCTCGAAGCATGTTCGAGGAGCAGAAATGGGTTGGTGGACGCATGGGCTATACGCTGATAAGATCTATAGATATGAGCGAAAAGGTACATATGGCCATGATGTCTCGAGGCTTCAATGGCGACGTCAAGGTCATGCAACAGTTCAATATGCAGCAGAGGGATTACGTCGCTGTTGCAGCAGCCATATCGCTGAGCGTATTGCTTGTGTTGATCGCTCATGATTTCATTAGGGTGTAATAACATGGATACCATCTTCGACTTAAGAAACATTTCATATTCATACGTGGGAAAGATAAATGCGCTGAAAGATATCAGCTTAAAGATAAATCGTGGAGAACAAGTATCGATAATCGGCACAAACGGCAGCGGCAAATCAACTCTGCTGGCCATTCTGAATGGATTGATCTATCCGACGTCAGGAGAATTTTATGCATTCGATAATCAGATAACCGAGGATGTTTTTGATGCCATAAAGGATAATGAGTTCCGGTCCTATTTCCGCACGAAGGTGGGCTTCGTCTTTCAGAACTCGGATGTCCAGCTCTTCTCGCCCACGGTCTACGAGGAGATCGCCTTTGGGCCCTTACAGCTTGATGTTCCTCCAGAGGAGGTTAAACACAGAGTTGAGGACGTTCTGGAGATAATGGAGATCACAAAGCTCAGGGATCGATCGCCTCATACCCTAAGCGGCGGGGAGAAAAAGAAAGTATGCATAGCTACGGTCCTGGTCAACAACCCGGATGTACTTTTATTGGATGAGCCCACGGCCGGATTAGATCCCAGGACGCAGCTGTGGCTGGTTGAGCTGTTGCAGGAGCTGGGAAGGTCGGGGAAGACCGTGATCACTGCCACACATGACCTGGAAACCATCGAGCAGATCAGCAAGAGGGCCGTAGTCATGGGCGAAGATCACGGTGTTAAAGTCGACGGAGAAACTGTCAACGTACTAGATGACATGGCACTACTCCTCAGCGTCAACCTCATCCACGAGCACATGCATATTCACGGAAGGATGGTTCATGAGCATCTTCATGCCCATGGAAAAGAAAAAGAGCATGCCCATCAACATCTGAATTAAAGTCCGAGCCCAAGTCCATTAGTCTGATTGGTTCTCGAATGCCAGACTACTGCCAATTGGACTACTAATGTATTCATTAGTGTTACTTTAGAGCAGTTTTTGCGGAAAAGTATTTAAAACATAACAGTATTACGATATTGTGTAGTCAAATGAGTCCTTGAGCTCAATGATGTTGACTATCAAGACAAGCAAGGTGGCATAAATGACAGAAAAGCACGAACATGAACACGAAATAATGCATAAACATGAGCATGACGAGGAAGAAGAACATAAAAAGAAGGATTGAAAGGAATATTCAAGAGACGGGCGTCAACAATTGAGAAATAAGGAAGGTGAATTTGATGAATCATGTCGATAGAGCATTTTCCTTCACGAGGATTGACAGCAAAGATGAATTGATGGACGCGATGTTCAACCACAAATGGCCTCTTTGCTACAGCTTTTATCACGAGAAACTGCTCTACCTGAGCGACGGTGAATGTGAGGACATGCCGGAATACGCCGTCGTGGCTATTGACAAAACTGATGGGCGCTTCGGCGTTCATGGCCACGAGGTGGGAAGGATCAAGCCTGCGAGCATGCAGCCCGCAGAGACGCCAAAGTTCATCCAGGAGATGAATGCGGGCATTCGTAATGTCGGAAATCCAGTTCAGTTCGTGGCAGAGCCAAAATGGCACCATAGCTGTCAGCTTTGCAGCTTGGAAGATTAGCGTTTGCCATTACCTGCCGTTTTATATTTTTTTAGTGAATGCCACCCGTCCTAATGGATGGGGCTTCCCGATGTTTCGACTTCTCGTCGAAACTATAGAATTGCTACGTAAATACTGGAAATTGCAATTCTGATGCGTTCTTATACATATTCGGATTTGTCTCTAATTGTGTAAAACGGCTTTATACAACATAGGCATCTACTTTGAAGAAAATTGTGCACTCTGAGGATTGCATGCGCGAGATATTCTCACCACCAAATCACAATGCATCAGGTCCGATAGGGGATCAAAATATTCTTTTGTCCGGCAGCATCTTTCTCCCGGAAATCCTTACTGAGCATCCCACTTATTAATTATCCGTCCTACTAATACCATTTCCCAACGCAAGAT
>JBATEC010000151.1:0-1929 GCA_049663825.1 Methanothrix sp.
CTCTTTCCTCCCTTCCCCACAATCCCGGATGCTATCTCTTCACAGACGACCAGGGTAAGGTGATCTACGTGGGCAAAGCCCGAGATCTCAAGAAGCGGGTCGCCAATTATTTCCAGAAGCAGGATCACGGTCCCAGGACAGAGGCTCTCGTCCTTGCCGCCAGGGGATTAGAGTTCATCGTCACCAACACCGAGGTCGAAGCGCTGCTCCTGGAAAACACCCTCATCAAGAAGCATCTGCCCCGCTACAACATCAAGCTCAAAGACTCCTCCCGCTATGCCTGCATAGAGCTTACAGAAGATCGATTCCCGCGCATCAGAATCTCCCGCAAGGCCTCAGGCAAGGGATCGTTCTTCGGCCCCTTCACCTCTGCTCGGGAAAGGACTTTCGTCTATCAGCTCCTTCGCAAGACCTTTGGGCTACGAACCTGCAAAAGGCTGCCCAAGCGCGCATGCCTGCGCTACCACCTGGGCCACTGCACCGGTCCATGTATCGGCAAGATAGATGAGGCAGACTACCAGGCCCGTGTAAAAAGGGCGGCCTCGGCCCTGGGAGGCAAGACCGGGGAACTGGTAGCATCTTTGCAGATGGAGATGGCACAGCTCTCCGCCCGGCAGGAGTTTGAGAGAGCGATGGAGCTGCGGGACGAGATAATAGCTTTGCAGCACTTGCAGGAGAGGCAGCAGGTGGAGAAGAGCCGCAAGTACGATCAGGATGTTCTCAGCTATCAGGCAGACGGATCCAGCGTATTTCTCATGCTCTTCAAGGTCTACCGGGGCACATTGGAGGGAAAGGAGGACTTTGTCTTTGCCCAGAGCGAGAACTTCCTGGAGGAGTTTTTGGTACAGTACTACTCGGAGCGGGAGCCTCCAGAGGAGCTGATAATGGAAGAGAAGCCGGATGACTCCCTCGTGGATTTTCTCTCTCACGTCAAGGGCAAGAGTGTGCGTGTCACAGTCCCCAAGCAGGGCGAAAAGAAGGAGCTCCTGGAGCTGGCCAAGAAGAATGTGGAGATCGGCTTTTTCGGAGACCGAATGAAGATGCTGGCCCTGGCGGAGGCGCTCTATCTTCCCAGGACTCCGCAGGTCATTGAGTGCTTCGACATCTCTCACCTGGCCGGCACATTTTCCGTGGGCTCCATGGTGCAGTTTCGAGGGGGCAGGCCGGACAAGAGCAACTACCGGCGGTTCAGGATCAAGGGCGTGCAGGGAGTGGACGATTTCGCATCCATAGCGGAGATAGTCCGACGCCGCTACTCTCGCCTCAAGGAGGAGGAAACGGAGATGCCAGACCTCATTGTTATCGACGGTGGCAAGGGGCAGCTCTCATCGGCTCTGGCAGAGCTGCGAGAGCTGCGGCTGAAGATTCCCATCATCTCACTGGCCAAGGGCGAGGAGGAGATCTATGTGCCGGGACTGGACAGGCCGCTGCAGATCAAGAAGAATGATAAGGCATCGCTCTATGTGCAGGAGATCAGAGACGAAGCGCACAGATTTGCCATCGCCTACAACCGCTTGCTGCGAAAGAAGGCGATATCGGAGTGACCGGATAATTGGAATTTTAACCAGAGGTTTGCGAACTATCACCACAGAGGCACGAGAAGCGCACAAAGATATTAAACCTGAAGAGTCTCAGAGCTTACAGGCTAAGAGATTGCTGGAGGCTAGAGGTAATGCTGTGCAGCTTGTGATCAATAGCTATGGGGCATATCTTCGCAAGAGCGGGAACTGCTTTCTGGTAAAGAGAGAGGATAAAAGTATTGAAGTCGCAGTGAGCAAGGTCAGCAGCATTTTAATTACAACGTCTGCATACATCACCACCGATGCCATAAAGCTGGCCGTGGACAACAATGATTCGCAGAAGGCAGCTGGAGATCTACGACACAACGGAAGGCCTGAATTTAGCGAAAGAGTGGGGACAAAAGAAGCT
>JBATEC010000152.1:0-2278 GCA_049663825.1 Methanothrix sp.
GCACATTCCTTATAGGCCCGATTGGTCCTGCCCATTTAAAGAGCTGCTCTCTTTGCGGCAAACGAGCAGTCGAAAACAGAACTATGTTCGTTTTATCCAGCGTCTCTTGATAACCTTCTTTCCAGGGTAGAAGTTGGATGACGCTCCGGTTCAGGTTTACACCCATATTCTCCCATGCCTTTTCGAGCAAATCTACAGAGATGCCTCGCAGCTTGCCATCCTCCAGATAGTTGTAGGGCGGGAACTGCTCAGTTATATAGGTCAGATCACTTGCCGAAAAATCCTGATCAGCAGACGAGCATGGAATGAAAAACATCAACAGACTCATGAAGATAAATAATGCAATATATAACATCATGGTTATAGAGTGGTTTTATGCATATAAAAAATTGTTGAAAATACTATCCTAGCTCGAAGCTCGTTACTCCATAGATCCTGTCCATCGGTAAACCTGGGTCTTTTCCGGTGTACATGCGCACGGTCTCGAATACGGGATACATATGGTGTCGTTTGGCCAGATCCATGGCGAGAGAGTTTGGCTCAGGCGTATCCAGGAAGACCGGAACGCCCTGAGGAGCACGGCCGCAAAGGGCACAGAACAGACAATCAGCTACCTCATAATCATCTGCAAAAAGCGGCCCTATTTTATAGCCCTGATGGCATTGTCTGAGCACACCATAACCTTCCAGACCGCTATCATTCATAACTCCGAAGGCAACCCCGCCCGGTTGCCTAATCCATGATTTGGTGAATACATGCCTGGGCACCGGGAAGTATTGGTCGTCATAGGCCAGAAGATCTTCCATAGGCATCTCTGAGAGATATTTTATGCCTTCAGATCTGCTCTCATATCCTGTTCCAACTCCCCGATGACGCACGCTCCTGTAGCATGGCGAAAACCCCTTGCGCTCATACAGCTTCTGCTGCTCCAGGACACTATCAAGCCCAATGTTCCTGCCCTCCAGATACTTCATACCCGCATTCCAGATCTCGGTCCCAAATCCCCGGCCTCTGAATGTGGGTAGGACTATGTAAAATCCCAGGAAACCAAATGATGACCCGTAGGCTACTGCAGAGATGCTTGCAATTGGTTTATCATCGAGTACGCCCACGAAGAAGCCGTTTGAATCTGTTGTGTAAAAGGTTTCAGCATCGTGAATTCCGGGATTCCATCCTTCGGAGTTGGCCCAGGATATGACGAGATCAACTTCATGCCCTGCTGCCCTTTTGATTGAATATCCCTTTATTGTCATTTTGTCAGCACCTGCTGTTCGCTCTTCGAGTAGATCCCTGAGCCCAGATACCAGGTACCATCGACGTCTGCAACGTAACTTAGCTTGAGCGTCGGGGTCATGTTCTTAGATGGGTCGGAATAGATGAAGTAGAAGAAGCCGTTACCCAATCTGACCGCATCAATGGCCTGCTGATTGATTTGAATCCCGTTGGGATCTTTGGTATCAATCCGGCTTGTGCCTATTAGCTCAGGCTGATAAGGATGGGCTAAAGTCAGACCATCGTAATCGTAGGCAAAGATATAGAGGCCGTCTCTGATAAAGTTGCCTTTCGGATCGCTAAAAGCCTTCAGAGCCAACTCTCTGCCGTTCTCATGGGCAAACTGCACAGCTTCCTCAACAAAGGCTACAAGCTCGTCTCTCTCCTCCTTATCGAAAGAGGCGGAAATGTTGGAGAGGTATGTCCCGGAACCCAGCCACAGGCCGTCGTCCATCTTCTTAAGGTAGATCAGCTTTAGCTCTTCCCTGTCTTCATGAACGGGATTTTGGAACACCAGATACAAAACCCCACCCCCTCTTTTAGCCAATGCAAGCTCATTTCTGACCACAGCCACGTCGTTGATGTCCAACAGGCCTCTTTGGTCGTGACCTACCAGGTCAGGCCTGATGGGATGAGCTAGATTGGTCCCGTTGAAGTCGTAGGCGAAGATGTACAGCTCTCCACTGACAAATGATCCTGAACGGTTATTGAACTCCAGGAGAGCCTTCTCCTTGCCGTTATCCTTTACATAGGCTGCGGCCTCGTCCACGAAAGCCGTCAACCTATTTATTTCTATAATATTATCAGATCCAACTCCGTCCGCAGTAAGCTTCGAATTTGCGGATGTTGTTGATACTATAATTAATATAGAAAAAAACAACGTAGATCCACGTTGATACGTAAACATAAGAATGGACTGCACCCCTGATAGTAGACAGTTAGTTAAGCAACGGTATTTAAAGCAAACTCCACTTCGAACTGCTCTGGAGATCTATAGCCAAGAGCT
>JBATEC010000153.1:0-3034 GCA_049663825.1 Methanothrix sp.
CTCTGGTTGTATGCTCTGAAAAGCTCTCGCCATTCATCGACTATACCGATAAAAGCTCCCTTTCACTATTCATGGTAGGAGACGGAGCCGCAGCCGCCCTGCTCAAGAAAGGTGAGACGGAAAACCAGCTACTTGAATACGCCTCGATAACGGATGGATCAACCGTCGATTGCATCAAAGTTCCAGTGGGCGGGACAAAGATGCCCTACGGCCAGACTGCTTACGATAGCCGTAGCAAATACATCTGCGTGGACGACCCCGAGGGGCTGGATCGCATTCTATCCCAGACCTACCTGGACAATTATAAAAAGGTGATAACAAGAGCCGTACAAAAGAGCGGCTACTCGCTTGAGGACATTGATTTTCTCTTCACCAATCAGGTTAAAAGAAGCCTCTCCAGAGACATATTTCAATCCTTGGGCTTGAGCGAGAAAAACACACTGACCTCCATTGAAGATTATGGCCATATGGGCACGGTTGATACCCTTTTCAACCTGGGGCGGGCAACCGAAGAGAGGCGGATAAAGCCGGGCGATCTGATAGTTATCGCAAGCAGTGGTGCGGGATTCACCTGGGCAGCCATGGCGGTGAAGTTTTGCGAGGCGAGATGAATGAAGTTTGGAGAAAATAGCTTTATGCTATCATCCACTATCTTATTACTATGAGAATTATTTCTGCAGAAGAGATGACGGCACTCGATTCAAATTGCAGATATTTCGGCCTGCTGCCGTTGCAGCTCATGGAGAATGCGGGCGCAGCTCTTGCTCGGGAGATCATGACTAGGGCGGGAGGTAAGAGGATCGCAATTGTTGCAGGTCGCGGCAATAACGGCGGTGATGCCTTTGTCGCCGCCCGGCACCTAAGCGGCTTTGATGTGACCGTTTATCTTCTGGGCCGTTCCAGGGATATCGCCACTGAGGAGGCAAAGAGGAATTGGGAAATTCTGGAGCGACTGGGCTATGACCTGCACATGATTTCGGACTGCACGGATCTGTCCCTGGGTGAATGCGACCTGATAATAGACGCCATATTCGGCACGGGCGTTCGGGGCAGCGTCAAGGGCCTGGAGGCCCTGGCCATTGATGCCATCAATTCCTCTGGAAGGCCGGTGATCTCGGTCGATGTTCCCAGCGGACAGGGAACCAACAAAGTCGTGAGGGCTGATGCCACAGTGACATTTCACCAGCAAAAGCCGGACATGACCGGAGAAGTCATCGTAGCGGATATCGGCATTCCATCTGCTGCAGAGTTCTTTGTGGGCGAAGGCGACCTGTGGCTGATGGGAAGAAGGGCCCAGGAGAGCCACAAGGGTGACTCTGGACGGATACTGGTGATAGGCGGCGGACCGTATACCGGGGCACCGGCACTCTCGGCTTTAGCCGCACTGCGGGCGGGCGCCGACATTGTCACCGTTGCTGCGCCAAGAGCCGCAGCCCGGACCATCTCCACTTATTCTCCCAACCTTATTGTTCAGGAGCTCTCCGCCGATCACCTCTGCCCTGCGGATATGAAGGTTCTTAAGGAGCAGATTGCCAGGCATGATGTGGTGGTCATGGGCATGGGACTGGGAAGACATGCAGAGACGATGAAGGCTCTGGCCGAGATCATGCCGCTATGCAAGAAGACTGTTATAGATGCCGATGCGCTGCAACCCCAGCTCCCATTGCGGGGCATTGTCACGCCTCATGCAGGCGAGTTTCGGAGAATCAGCGGCATTGCTCTTGTCGATCTGGACTACAGGGAAAGGGCAGAGCCGCTCAAAGAATATGCTCGCAAAAGCGGCCTGGTGGTCCTGCTCAAAGGCAAGGTCGATCTGATCTCAGATGGCGAGGTGGTGCGAGCCAATACCACAGGAAATCCGGGAATGACCGTCGGCGGCACGGGCGACGTCCTGGCAGGAATTACGGCCGCATTTTACGCTCGAAGCTCGGCCCTGCGGGCGGCGACCGCGGCTGCCTTTGTCAATGGCAGGGCAGGCGATCTGGTCTATCCGGAGAAGGATTTCGGAATGGTTGCCACGGACGTGATCGAGAAGATTCCCCAAGCTATGAGGCTGTGAAATATTGGCAAAAGATGAGAAGCTGGCTGGAATGGTGGATATCACGCAAAAGCCGGTGGTTTTCAGAAAGGCCACGGCTGCGGGATCGATCCGGCTGCAAGAGGCCACGGTTGTGGCCATAAAAAAAGGCCAGGTGAAGAAGGGAGACGTTCTCACCACGGCCCGGCTGGCGGCCATCCTGGCAGTCAAGTACACGCCCCGCTTGATACCCCTCTGCCATCCCATCCCCATCACCGGTCTGGAGGTGAACTTTGAGATTGAGGGGAGGAGAGTCAGGGCAACTGTCACTGTGACGTCGGTGGGAAAGACGGGCGTGGAGATGGAGGCATTGACTGGGGTTGCGGTGGCACTGCTCAATGTCTGGGATATGGTCAAGTACCTGGAAAAGGATGAAACTGGGAACTATCCAGAAACGGAGATTGATGAAATCATGGTATGCGAGAAAAGGAAAGAAAAAGATGAAGCAGATAAAGATGCCCTTTAAGGACCTTTATTTGGGAGCCGCAGCCTTCATCCGCAAATCTTCGTATTTTTTTTAATTTGGATCGTGAATCTCTTCAATGCCTCATTTGGTCTTCTCTGATTCTGCCAGCGGCCCATAGTAGTCATCAATCCATTCCAATTTTTTCCACATATCCAGTAACTTCGCAGAAACGTCCTTCAGATTCATGATATTGCCGGCGATATACGTGTCATCTTTGTAATTGAAATTGGATCTTATCCTGTACCATCCGGGCTTAAGTTTTCTATCCTTTTCCGATACGATGATCTCTTTTGGGATTTCTTTGTCCTTTACCTGCACCTTGACCCCCTCCTCCGGCTCCGCCTTCTCACCAGCAAATAGCTCTACCATTTTATCCTCAATCCATTCTTCAAGGTCTTCCTTAGGGATGTCTGCCAGATCCACTTTTTCGCCTATGTTGTACTTCTTGTCCTTATATGTGAATTCTTTAATTACTGTATATACTTCTGATT
>JBATEC010000154.1:0-14554 GCA_049663825.1 Methanothrix sp.
AATGGCATGATATTAGATTGAGTACCAGGTATTAAAATATTGCCATGTTATTTTGGAAGCTGAACACTAGTCGAGGAGGCGGCCGCATTGAAGCAGGGGCACTTTGGCGGCACGGGATGGATACATGCACGGTGGCATTTATGCTTCTGGGGTTTTAATGGGAACGATTCTATAGCTGCCAGAGGAAAGTAAGGACGCTTCCTGTAGTTCTTCCTGGGCGCTGCTTTTATGTGAGACTTATGGTATCAATCCGATCAAATAAGGAGGAATGGTTCTTGTCATTACCGGGTAGCATCTCCGAAGGGATTATGGCACGTGTCGCTGGGCCGATGGGCCTTAGATTTGTCTTTCAACCGCTTGTAGGATTGCTTCTTGGAATACGAGATGGAATGGTGGATGCAAAAGCGGGTGAACCGCCGTTTATCTTTGATTTGATTGCTAACCGCGAGAACCGCACTGCCAAATTAGCCAGTATCTTCAAATCCCTATCCAAGACGATTATCATTGCACTCGTCCTCGACGCGATAGTTCAGTACCTCATCTTCGATCAAGTCCGCGTCACCTCAGCAATTATAATTGCTCTAATTATGCTGGTCATCCCCTATTCGTTGGCGAGGGCGATTACAAACAGGATCCTCACAAAAAGAAGATCAATTAAACCGGTAAAGCAATAAAAGAGGAAAGATGTAGAATGACCGTCAATGCAGTGAAAGCTACCGCCTGGAAGGTTGATCCTCAACCAGACCCAGCGACCTGGACACGCCGCCAACGATCTATCAACCGTTAAAGAAAAAGAGCATCACAGGAAAAGTAATAAATGGTTGCAGCGCGAAAATCATCGAAAAATGTCTGAGGATCTCTCAGGGAAAGGGTAATAGATGAGCATGTCTAAAAGATGGCCAATAGGAGAACTCATATGGCTCTAAAAGTAGAAATCAAGGATAACAAGCTCTTCATAGAAATTGACCTGGAAAAACCAACCCCGTCGTCATCCGGCAAAACCCTCGTTGTTGCAAGTACACATGGGAATATCGTTACTAGCGCTAAAGTTGATGATAAGCCGATCACCATCGGATTGAATGCCTATATCAAGCATTGAGCAACCGCAGAACTGCTCTATACCATGTGGCTTTCTCAGGTCGAGATGAAGTTAGGATGGGTCATGTTTCTCGACCATTGCCACCCCGTTAGTGAGCTTTAAGTCGTTGACGCGAGATAAAGTATCTTCCTTTTAACAATTGCGCAAATTATATCACCCATCATGGCCTTAGACCCATAAAATTTGCATTAGACTGGGGAAAATCCAATCAGTGGTACATTTTCACGTTCGGGGACAAAATTCGGGATTATGAGCGGTGTTCAGAGCAGCATCAAAGATCTTCCAGATCTTGTCTTTCATCCATGCGGGTGCTCCGGCTGGCTTGTCCACCTGCACTCTCTCTCCCGTAAATACATGCACCTTCTTGGTTCCGCGTTCGCGCAGCTTGATATCGGTGTAGCCACGGTTGGCTGCTTTTAGAGCGGCCTGGCGAGATGATTTTCCTGTAAAAACTCCAATCTCATCACCCTGAGCATCCCGCAGGGCGAAATTTCTCATCTCATTCTCTGCCATTATTCCACCTATATAAGATCGATATGCACAAATGGATCTTCTTGTATAAATCGGATCCCTGTGTCGTATGTTCAAGAACGATCAAGAGCAAAGCTTTCCCGCGCGAGTAGAGGCTACAGACCACCAGATAAGTGCCCAGGTCTGCAAAGCTATATGGGTTGACAGAAAAGGAGATCAGGATCGCATATCCAGAAAAACGTGTAATGATAAGGCCACAGGCTTAGACATGGCAAAGAATCCTTCGCGAGAGTCATATAGAGATGAGTGAGGACCTAATTAGGCTCTCGCGTCACCCCCTCAAATCAACAATGCGAAAAGATGTCCAGGATATTTATTAAATACAAAAAATCGTTATTCTATTACCCGTAAGAAAGCGCCGAGGGTGGGATTCGAACCCACGATCTCCGGAGGAGAACAGGTTTAGCAAACCTGCGCCTTACCAGGCTAGGCAACCTCGACAAGTGCATAACGATTGACAAATGCTATGATTCCGATTTGTGCATTTGCCCCATCGGAGTTGCGAGCAAACGCCGGTATATTGAACCGCAGGAAGAGGATTTAAATCTTATCCTCGGCAAATTCAAGCACTACATGGTAGATTTGTGGACTTCGCGAATCGACTATCGAAGGATATGCATCATATCTAAGCAGATATCTGACCTTTGCGAATGAGCAAATTTGAACTGCAGGAAGATTATATTATTGATGAACAAGACGAATCCGAGAAGTAGTATCTCACTTAGGCGTTGAACGTCTTTCCGCGTCTTCAGTATCCCGGATAGCCAAGGAACTGGATGAAAAGGTGTGGATACGGGGCAATAAATTTTACAGAAAACTTGGCACGCCACCGATTTCCAGAAAAAATCTGGTGTTTGTTTCTTTTCGTCGTTCCCCCTCTTGTCATTTCAGATTGCTATACCACATAACTTGGACTTTTTTCCATTGCATAGAGGTCGCATGTAGTAATAATTTCGTCCAGTCCACTTGATGCAAATCCATTGAATGATGAAATCGGATAGTGATATTCGATTGCTACCCGTAACGTTTCGATTTTAAGTGGTTTAGTCAGAAAATCATCTGCACCAACATCAAGACAAGCATCACGGCAGATCGCTTGTGCTGTAGTAACTATGATCTTGGGACCATTATTCCATCGCTGACGAATTATTTTAGTTGCGTCTAAGCCATTCATCACAGGCATTTCTATATCCATAAACACGATATCGTAGGACTTATGTTTTAGGGCTTCTATCGCCTCGACACCATTTGCAGCAAGATCTGCGTGATAACCAAGCTTCTTGAGCATAAGTGATGCGACTTTTCGGTTTAATTCAATATCGTCCACCAACAGGATGCTTATAGACATCTTTTATCCTACTCCGTTTTATTAATAGAATATGTTGTATAAGAATCCTTTGGCTGTAATAATTTTAAAACTAACTTAACTATATACCTATCAAAATATATGAAGTTTATTGTATTTGTTTTTTTTCTGATTGATTGGTAAAGACTATTTTATGTGTGTAATAATATTATAACTATATTTATTAAGTTATGAATAATAACACCGATATTTGATGAGTTGCAGTTTTGTATTCAGTTAGTTGGTATATAATTCGCAAAATCGTACTGGATATAATGATAACAATTAATATTATGAGGATGATTTTTATTTCTGAATTTGATTTGAGTATTATAATAAAATTAAATAACTAAAAATACTACAATTAATTGGAGCCGACAGACATCTACGCCCCGCAATTCCCCCGGGACTCATCCCGTTCTAAGAGCAAATACAGCATAAGGCACGCAATAGGGCAAAACATGCGGGCTATCAGATGATGATGGGTCGCATCATACTACGCAAGAAAGCAGGTCCTTGCTGGTGATAATCCCCACCAGTGCCCCGTCCTTCATCACGGGAAGCCTTCGGATGCTGTGATCCTGCATAAGGCGCGCCGCCTCACTGGTTGAGGCATCAAGGTCAATGGTGACCAGCGGCCCGGGGGTCATGATCTCTGAGACGGATACACGGCTTGCATCGCGTCCCTCGGCAAAGACCTTGAGAAAGATCCGGCTGGTGGTGACAATTCCCAGGCATTCCTTGAGAAGACCATCCCTGGCCACCAGCATGCTGCCCCTCTTCTCCGCCGCCATCCTTTTTACGGCCTCCAGCACCGTGGCCTCCGGGCGCACAGTGGCAATGGGATAGCTCATCAGATCTCGAACCTTCATAGCCGCCACATTCCATTATAGCCAAGACTCTTTATGCCATTATCGGCAGATAAATCTGATCCATTTTCCGAAGGAGACAAAAGAAGAAAAAATTAATGGCAAGCTCCTTTCAGAGCTCACCCCACTCGATCTCCAGCCCTACCGCCGGCTGCTCCAGGCCGAAGCTCCTTAAAACCAAGGGATGCAGCTCTCCAAAGCATCCGATCTTTCGGCCCCCGACCATTAGATCGCCACCCCTTCCAGGCAGAAGCGCTCCATCCTGAGAAGGAACAATCTCTGCCCCTATGGCCAGTTCCCGCAGCACGGCATCGACGGCCGAGCGAATCTCCGAGAAATTGGCCCCGCTGTGGATGCTGGCTGCTGCCAGATGCATGCGGGTTTTCTTCTCCACCACCACATCGCCCGCAGCAAAGATCCTCTGGGGCAGAGGATGATGCTGGTTCATGGCAAAGATCTCCAGAAGGCTGGAGAGAAGCGAGGTGCGCAGGATTGTGTGCAGCTCGCTGATAGGATGCAGCACGGCAACCACGCCTGCGCGCTGCGGCGAACGGCGCATCCACTGAAAATGCACCTTCTCATTGGTCAGGGTGAAGGGCATTGTTTCCAGGTATCCAAGGCCTGCCATTACCTCGCGAATCTCGGCTTTGCGAAGCTCTGAGGGATGGGCGCGGCCTACAGTCACCGTACCAGGGAGGCGGGCATCCAGCCTGTCAAAGCCATAAGCCTTGGCCGCGTCCTCGAAGATGTCCCATGAGTGCATTATGTCCGCCCGGTAGGCTGGAACCAACACCTGCACCTCGCTGCCATCCGCGACTGCCCCAAATCGCATCCGCCGCAGGCATTCGGCCAGCTCCGGGGGCTTCAGATCAAAGCCTATCAGCTTGTTGGCCTCCGCAGCCCTTACGGTCCAGGCAGAAGGCTGCAGATTGGGGGAGACGAAATCGCCCTCGCGTCTCTTGACGACAACACTCTCGATCCTGCCGCCCCTCTCCGCCAGAGAGGTTACTACTATGTTCAGGGCTTTGTGCACCATGCTATCAGTTCCCGTAACGTCAATGAAGAGATCCTCTGTCTCTTCAGTGACTGAGGTCAGCTCGCCGTTGATGATGGGCGGGAAGGAGAGCACCTGATCTTTACAGTCCACAATGAGCGGATAACGCTCGCACCCTTGCAGGATATGCCCGTAACCCTTGCCCTTGGGGTGCTTTTGCAGGATCTCCTGCATGCTCATCTCTTCGGCAAAGTCCAGCGGCACAAATTTTCGGGCAGGATCTTCCCCAAAGTAGCGGAAGGGCGGCGTGACGCGAGATAGGTCATGCACGCCGATGGCCACCTTGCGCCTGTTTCTGCCTAGACCCCAGTGCAGATCCTCTTGCAGGCCCATGAGCGACTCAATGGCCTCGCTGGTGAACGATAGGCCCCGCACCACGGCACAACCGATGATGGGGCGCACCGATTTTACCGATTCCTCCACCTGCAGGACGATGGGGCCTTTCTCGACGGAGTACTCCACCAGCCCCGCCTTGAGGCCCAAAAAGCCCTGCATGGCTCTGGCCACGCCCTCGGCGCTGTAGAGATCGGGCCGATCCGGGAAGAACTCCACATCCACGTGCTCCTCTTCCGCCCTCTTTCCAATGTCTGCACCCATCATGGCCAGCCGGCCCATGATTGTATCCCGAGAGGCTCCAATCAGCCTCTCCATGTCCTCGTAATAAAGTCTGACAACCGGCATGAATAATCCCTCAAAGCTTGATGGAAACGGGCGTTTCGCGCAGCCACTCGATATCCGACTGATAGAGCAATCGCAGATCTTTGAGCCCCAATTTCAGCATGGCCACCCGCGATACACCCAGGCCCCAGGCCAGCACGGGATGCTCGATGCCGAAGGGCGCAGTGACCTCTTTTCGGAAGACTCCCGCTCCGCCCAGCTCCACCCATCCCAGGCCATCTATGAAGACCTCCGGCTCGACTGAGGGCTCAGTGTAGGGGAAGTAGCCCGGCCGGAAGCGTACCTCCTCAAAACCCATCTTGGCGTAAAACTCCTTCAAGATGCCCAGAAGATGAGAAAACGTCACATCCCTGTCCATTACAATGCCTTCCAGCTGCTCGAACTCCGGAGTGTGGGTGGCGTCTATGGCCTCGCGCCGGTAGACGCGATCTATGCCAAAGGCCTTGACAGGCGGCTCGGGGTGTTCGGCCAGATACTTTATGGTCACGCCCGTAGTATGCGTGCGCAGCACCTCCTGGCGGGCCACCTCCGGCTTCCAGCATCCTCCCCAGCCGGTAGAGCCAACGGCTCCTCCGCATTCGTGCATCTCTTTGACGCGAGTATAGTCGGGAATCTCGGCCAGACTGTCCAGATAGAAGGTGTCCTGCATCTCCCGGGCTGGATGGTCCTGCGGTTGGAAGAGCGCATCGAAGTTCCAGAAGCTGGACTGCACGATCTGGCCTTTGATCTCCACAAAGCCCATCTCCAGCATGATCGCCCGCATGAAATCGATGAGCCTCTGGTAGGGGTGCTTCTTGCCGGGGATGATCCGGTCGGCTGCCAGGGTGACGTCGTAGGGACGGGCGCGATAGAACGAGCCCATATAATCCAAATGTAAGACTCCGTCCTTTTCCTTCCAAAAGCCGGTCTTAATCATATCGGATGTAAGGAGCGGCATCTCCTGAGCCGCGGTCTCGTCCATTCCGCCAGACGCGCATTGTTCCCCCTCTATAGTGATCTCATACCGCCACTCTTTGCTCTTACTGGAACTAACCAGTCCCCGTCCCTTAAGATCGGCCAGACCCTTTTTGTCCAGATCTGCGCTGCTCTTGGGTCCAGCCAGCAGTTTTTCCAGTATCTCCTCATCCAAGCCCCTCGGAGCAGAGCCCAGGGGCTTGATCTCGCCCCCTTGAATCGTGGCCCAACCCTTTTTCCTCAGCCATCCAAGACTTATTTTATAGGCCGAAGCTTTCAGCTCAGACATAGGCTTGCCAGATCCCAGTGACATGAACAGATTTCTTTCCGGAAGGCCTTCCTGAGCATACTTTCTGCCTTCTTCAGTCAGCGAGAAAATCTCTTCCACGGATTTGGTCACATTTACGAGGCCCTGTTCGCTCAAAGCATCCGCTGATGCCCGCACCGCTTCTACCTTCAACTCTAGCTTTTCGGCAATGCTCTGAGGATCAGATGGACCGGCAGATATCGCCTTCAGAACTTTGACATCATTTTCTGATAACATAACACCATCCCACAATCGGGCGGATCAGAGCAAGGCTCTCTTGCCCTCTCGCCCCCATCAAAAGAAAGAAAAGACCAGATGCCCGAAGATGCCCGAAGCTAGCCTCTCCGGCTTTAAAAGCCCGATTTCATGATTGACAAATGAACATTTAGCAGTCTTCTCAGGCACGGTTTTTCCGGTTAGATTGATAAGTTATAAACCTGTCGAATAGCCGAAAGATAGTGGAAGAAGAAAAGAAAGAAAACATAAAAAGGAAAAAAGAGATGAGTCGAACCGGGATCACTTCTTTGTCCAGGCATCGCTCTCCAGCTCATCCAGGGCACCCATGACACCGGTCACAGCCATCTGGAAGAACTGCTTTCCCTTATCGAGCGTCGCCGGCTGGGGATTGCCCATGATGCCGTTTCCCATTAGATGTCGTACATCCTTCATGATCAGGAACTGCGGCCTTTTCGGGAAATGCTTCTCAGGCCTCCCTTTGACCAGATCGGGACGAATGACCATCATGAGCGAGGTTTCCACCTCGCCTGCATGCCCGTCGTGAGGGGTTTCAACCGCCCCGGCACCAATCAGATCGAATAAAGAGACCAGGCTCACGCGGAAATCGCGCTCTTCCACAGCCATCTGACAGGCCTCCTCGAGAGCCGCCATGTGCAGCCCACCCGCGTGGCCCGTCAGAATCAGCACCCGGACAAAGCCGCTATCGGCAAAGGAGAGCAGCAGATCCCTGGCGAAGGAGCGCAGGGCATCGTGCCCCACTGTGATGGTGCCGGGAAAGCCCCGCGTGCTGCGGCATACTCCGTAATGAATGGGCGGGGCCAGGAAGACGTGGCGCTCTTTTGCGACAGAGCGCGCCACCTCCATGGCCTGAATGGTATCCGTCATCGTGGGCAGATGAGGCCCATGCTCCTCGGTTGCTCCCACGGGCAGGATTACGGTTTGCGTCTCCTTAAGTCCTGCAACGATCTGCGGCCAGCTCATCTCCTCCAGGAGCTTCATACGGTTATGACAGCTCCGGAGAGGACGTACTCCTCAGGCACCTTCAATTCGTAGGTCTTGTCACCCACAGACAACTGGTAGGCACTCATGGGCTTGGTATCGAAATTGGTGCCGCTGACAATTGGGCCTTCCGTGGAATAAGGAAGCACCAGGGTGAACCGGCCGTCGGCATCGCTGGTGTTGGACTGCCGGTAGATGAAAGCCCGCTTCTGATTGGTCATTATGGGAACCGCTGCTACGACTTTAGTTCCGGCTGGCGCGTTTCCGCTAATCACCGCTCCAGGCACATGCTCGAAGATCTTGACGAACTTCTGACCTGCGGTTATGGTATTCTCGGACTCATGCACCAGACGGTAATGCTGCAGGGCATCGAGCGGGAAGGCTGAACTGGCAGGAGTCATGGCAGCGATCTCGGCATTGTCCCCTTTATTTCGGCTCTCGTTGATGAACGCCTCCAGCTCAGTACGATTCTTGGTGATCATGGGCGCCTCGGTAAGCACAGGAACCGTAACTCCATTTCCTGCGTCCCTGGCGCGATAGGCCAGTCCTACGCCCGTCTCTCCAGAATTCTCGGTTCCGTCGAAGAAGTACATGCGAGCCGCCATGGACTTGAAATAGGACTCGCGCCAGATCTGCACAGGCACCCACTGCTCTCCTTGCTGCTGGTAGACCCCAGCCATGTACTTGGAAGTAGGAATGCTGCTCCAGGCAGCCATGGCATGGAACTTACCTACTGCCATGGGCTGATCGATCATCACGTACTTGGTGTTCATATATTGCGAACGGTTTAGATCAAGGTCTGCCAGCACTGCTTCCGCCTGGCTCTCATTCTCTGCTAAGAAGAAGGGCGAAGAGCCAGGAACATTATTGGTTACGCTGCCTATTCCCTGCTGGAAAGGATTAGCATTGGGAATTCTATGGCCCACACATTCAATGAGGTGTCCGTAATCCCACCAGGACATGATACCGTAAGCCGTATCAGGATAAGCATACTTACCGCCGGCTGGCCGCACATATTTCTCATAAAGGTCCATACCGGGCTTGGGCGTATTGTTCTGTAGCCATGCCGTTGAGGTCAGCCAATCAGAATCCGGGCCGCCGGCGCTTTGAGCGTATACTATGCTCCAGCTCAGACTTGGCAAGATGATAAAGGAAAATATCAAAATTGCCGCCAGAATGATCTTGAGATTTGAGGTGATCAGCTTGACCGGATCCTTGACCACATTCAGGTCCAGATCGGTGATGCTAAACCTCTGAAGTAGCCAAGCCACCAAAAATCCGGTAAGAATGGCCACATTTATCGCGTAATAATAGGTGAACCTGTTCTGGGCGAGAGCCATGATGAGGATGATCAGAGACCAGGTTAAGATCAATATTTCAGCGGGCTTTGGGAACTTAACATTTCTGGTAATGAGCAAGATCAGAGCTATCAGGGCTAACGTGAAAGTGGTAAACAAGATAGCAAGGACCTCGGGCAGGCGGAAGATTGCAGTCGGATCGGGACTGTAGCCTATGCCCGGAAACGATGTGATGACGCTGCTGAAGGTGAACTGTCCCCCGCTGGAGAACAATGCCGATGCCTCACCAACCGTTGCGGCTCCACCCGTCTTCTGCTGGAATATGGAAAGTCCCGCCAAGAGCGGCCTGGTAAACTGAGGAAGGACAAAGTAAAGTATGGTCGTGCCTATGGCCGCCAATCCCACCAATGCGCCTGGATAGTAGTAGCTCTCGAATCCCTTTTCTCGGATGAACCTGGACAGGACAGCGAAAAAGACGACTGCAACCACGCCCAGGAGAAGTATGGTGGGCTGGAAGAGACTGTAGAGATAATGGTTGAATCCGTAGTAGGAATCGACGAAGGGGAGCACCAGCAGCGTGGCCACGAGGAAAGTTATTGCACCGGATATGCCCAGGTATTCCACGTTCTTTCCCCGGATGTGGTCAAAGATGCTCTGCAACATAATGAAGAGCAGAATTATTCCCTCGAAGAGAAATCCGGATGACCAGGCATCGATGTAGAGGCCAAGGGAAACGCCGGCCAGAGCAGAATAGAGGAGAGGCATCCTAAATGCGGAAAAACTCCTCTGGACAGCCGCAAGGCTCATGCTCTTGCCGGAGCGAAGAGCAAGGAGCAGGAACATCATAGTGAGGCTGCTAAACAGGATCTCTGCTGCGTGATGATCTGTAAAACCGAGGGTGGTGCGGCTTAAGACCTGGCCGGGAAGCACGGCGATGATCAGCGCCGAGACCAGGCCGCAGCTCTTGCCGTATAGCTCCCTTCCGATAAAGTAGACGGGGAAGACCAGGAGTGCGCCAAGAACAGCAGGCAAGAAGGCGCCCACTACCTCAACCAGATGATCGCTGGGCTGGCCCAGTCCGAATATATAGGAGAATACGGTAATGGCCCAGCTCACGAAAGGACCGAAGTGCAGCGGCGTTCCATGAGGGAAATAGGTCATAGGATCAAACCATAATCTCTGCAGGTTGATCACAGTGCCCTTGGCCAGCATCATATGATACCAGGCATCGGTCTCGCTGCTGAATATGACGCTGCTGCCCGAGAAGACTCGGTCCCAGGGAACAATGGCGCGCAGATAAAATGAGAAAAGTGCCGCCACGATCAATCCTGCGTATAAATATAAATCGCTATTCTGCCAAATGCCCGCACTGCGCGCCGCATTGGCCTTCTTTTCCAGGGGGACGAACGAGGCCTCCCGCGGCTTGGCCTCGTTGGGCTTCACCGTGATTTTTTTGCCACTGTCACCCTTATCTACAGATCTCTTAGACATCATGGCCAAGTGACAGTTCTATCCTCATAAACGTTTTGAATCGTATCAGGCGTGATCGCGATAGATGCGCTCGTTTTTGCATTATCGGGAGAAATCTGGCTTTGCCCGCCGGGTACCCTCCGCCGGCATTCTTTCGTGCCCTGTCGCTGCAGCTTGCCGCCACATGGTCTTTTCACGGCACCGGTTGACGACCACGTCTTTTGGGATAGGCGGGACCGTTTCAAGGCAGGCATCGGGCACGTCATCACATCCAACCCCGCGACGATTTTTCGGCTTACAGAATATATATATCATCTAAATGCAATCCTATGAAAAATTGGAGATTGATCACTGTGGAGAAGATACAGGACGTAAAAGGCCTAGGCGGGATGCTGAACGGATTTAGAGATCTGGTAAAGGATGACAAGAAGATCGTTTTTATTGGCTCTCCAGGGTTTTGCACACCCTTTGCCCTATTTCTGGGCTATCCTGTGCGAGAAAAAGAACTGGCATTTATGCCCGGCTTAAATATGGATAAAGCACGGCGCATCGTGGCCACTGAATATGGAATGGAGCTGGGGAGTGCTGCAAGTGCGGAGGCAGATGTTGTTGTAATCCTGGGGGGCATGGCCATGCCCAAAATAGGCGTCAAGCCCGCGGAGATGAAGGATTTTCTGGGCAAAATGAAATACAGGAAGCTCATGGGTGTATGCTTCATGTCCATCTTTGAGAAAGCGGGATGGTGTCAGACCCTGCCCTTCGACTTCGTCATGAACGTGACACTAGAGGGAGAAATAACTAGATAAATTAAGAAAATGGGCCCGACGCGATTTGAACGCGTGACCTCACGGTTATCAGCCGTGCGCTCAACCTGGCTAAGCTACGGGCCCGAGCCGCACTTTGCATTGATGATCCCATTAATAACTGTTTCCCTTCTAGAGCCTCTAGATCGATTTTGAGTCTTCGACAACCTTAAATCAAGGCAAGAATGATTCTAACCATGGTACTTATGGACTCTCCCACAAATGAACGCGCAGAAGATTTGAAAGAACTTTACGACCTGGCGATCCCCTTGAGCATGCCTGTATCAGTAATCCGCGAGATGGTCGAGAATTTCGAGCTGGACCTGATCCGCCGTCCGGGCAAAATGGAGATGACTGGTGAAGTGATGGACAGAGAGATCCTGGTGCTGAGAGGAGACATGGAAACCGTCAAGGCCGCCGAGAAGTACATGTTCGAAGCCCTGGACAGAAAAATAGCGGATTGGGGCAAGAAAGATCGAGAAGAAAAATATAAGAAGTATTACGATGAGCAGGCCGCCGCCAGGATAAAGGAACTGAAGGACAATCCGGAAGCTACTAAGAACTGGGATACTACCGCGACCCAATAAAAATCAGTCGATCATCACCCATTTATTCTTTCCTTCCCAAAGTTTCAAGGAAAGCAGCCGGACGGCAGTGCCTTCCATATCATTTTTCAGCCGATCCGAGATCCATTGGGCGATCGTCTCCGCTGTGGGATTCGGCAAAATATCATTTAAGTAGCCGTGGTCCAGATCCTGCAATGCATCGGCAATGATTTTTTTTAGCTGATAAAAATCCATTACGAATCCGTCGTCGCCCACATCGCCCTCCACCACAATCTCCACCTGATAGGTGTGGCCGTGCAGATTGGCGCACTTGCCCTGGTAGCCGGGCAGGCTGTGAGCAGCATCAAACTCAGTGACTAATCCGAGCTTCATCCCTGAGCACGCCCCCTGCGTCTATCAATTTCATCAAATTGATCCAGCGTCATTCATATTAATAGCTTTTCAGTCTATGCATTTTACTGCATCTTCAGGCGCGCCTGCCAATTCCGTTAGGGCCTGCGCCTCCATGAAATGCAGCCTGGCGGGAACTATCAGGATATGCAAGGGTCCGCCAAAGTCGTAGCTTTGCAGACGAGCAAGAATATCCGCTTTCACCACGGCATCATCCGAGCCCGCCCGGGCAATGCCTATGCCTAAAATTTCATCCAGAATATTCTCTCCCGCAGCCCCCTGCATCTCCAGGAGAAGCGCGGCACCTTCGTTTACAGTCATGTATCTTTCGCCGGAATCGCTCTGGATATCCAGGAAGAGCATGGTATGCAAATTGCGAACCAGGTTCTCCTTCAAAACCAGGTAGGGCGTTTCGGGAATTATGCGCTTGCCCCTGGAAATGTAGGGAAAGGGAATGGTCGTGGACCTGCCGAAGCGGTAGTTTTGCAGGCCGCAAAGCCCAGATACCGCAGTGACGATGGAGGAAGAGTGAATCACCCGCGTCTTAATGCCCATCTTTGCCGCCCGCAGCCGCAGGTCCAGATGAGTGGTGGAGACCATGGCATCGCCCCCTACCAGGAAGGCCACGTCTTTATCCCTGGCATCCCCCATCCAGGATGGATCCACCTCCACCTGCGAGCGAGTGAGAAGGCAGATCTTTTTGCCGTAGAATGCCTCCAGCGTCTCAAAAGTTGCGCCCATCAGCCGGGAGGTGTAAAACTCAGCATAAACCATGTCAGCGGCGCGAACCGCATCCAGGCCTTTGACGGAGATATCCCGCTCGTCGTAGAGCCCAAGACCAATGAAGATGAGCATGGCAATTTCCTCATTTTTCCAGTTTATAAACGCTACCACTTATCCTTCGGCCGAGTCTATTCGTCAGGTCTATATTCCATCCCACCGCAAATGCAGAGCATGATTGGCAGGGCAACTCAAGTGGTGGATTGCCGGGAGAGCATGGGACTGGCTAAGGGTGGCGGGCTGGCCCAGAGGGGCACGCTCTCTGAGGCGACAAAGCCGGATGTGATCGCCATAGCAATGTCACCAGGGCGGCGTCACATCACCAAACCCGTTTGCGAGATGACCTACGGACTGCGCAGGGAAGGAATTCAGACCAGCGTGCTGGTTTTGGAGGCTGGAACAGGAGTTCCGGATAGTTTTCCGGCGGCTTCGCGAGGCTACGGCCCAACCTTCGGGCTGAACGAGAGGGAGCTGGAACAGGTGGCGCGCCATAAGATTGCCGTTTTACATCTGGGCAATGTGCGATCTCACGTCATCCACAAGGCCAAGGAGGTTTTGGCGCAGGTAAATATTCCCGTGGTAGTGGTGGCGCAGTGTCCCATGGATATGGAGGATTTTGCCAAGGAAGGCATCAGGACACGCGACGTCAAGCCAGCCCACCAAAAGACGGAAACCAAAGGCGAGGTAGTGGATATCGTGACAGGCATAACTCGCGGTGCCACCTGTACCAGAGTCAAGCTCAACACGCTGGCCAAGGTTTTGAACAAGCATCTGGCGGAGATCAACGCCCGTGAGGCCGAAGAGGCCAAGAGAAAAAGGAAATAGCTGCTATTAGGCCTCAGGCTTGCTTCAAAGCCCGCATCCTTCCGTTCTTGCAGCCACTCTCGCCTCCTGGCACGCGGGCAAGCGGCCTTGATAGTTAAATTTTATATGTACTGCCTGATACAAGGTTCATAAATTGGCATAAGTCACATTCCAATACGATTCATCGCGCACTATCAGGGATGACTTGAGCAGGAAAAAGGGCGAACTTGAGATAATGTCAAAAAAATATATCAGTTTTGTGGCCGAAAAATGGAGATGATTCGTGCGGGTTATATGTATTAATCGGAGCGATCAGCAATATAACCTAGCTCCTTGGCTTTGGCAAAGGCGGCATCAGCTTCTTCATGTC
>JBATEC010000155.1:0-5008 GCA_049663825.1 Methanothrix sp.
GTAGAATATTTTTTTAAGCACTAACCCAATGTTCCTGATTATATTTTGTCCAATTGTCCATTTTATCCAAGTTGTATATGGTGCTATGAACAACTCGCAGATTGTGGCGCTTCTGTCTTCCCTGCGCCGCCACCTCAGGCCATCGCCAGAAGGCCGCCCCAGGCGCGCACACTCAGCCAGCCGGGGGCGCAAAGGCTGGAAGGAGAAAGTGGATCGGCCCTGGCTGAGACCGAGGCCTGACCATCGGGGGAGAGGTAGCAGGTCAAGCAGACCCGACGAGGACTCCAGAACCTAAATACCTGCGGGGTGGCCTCTTGGCGCGAAGATGCGTCCTAGACCAATCGGTGCAGTGGATGCGCCTCTGCTGGAGCGATATCCAGGTCGCGCACCGCCTCGGCAATGAGTATATCGGCCAACGCCGCAGCGGGAAAGATGATGTCAGCGCTCTCGATGGGCCCGTAAAGCAAAAAGTCCGCTCCAGCGAGAAGCTGCATGGTCCCAGCCGCCGCATCGCATCCCTTTCTGATGGCGGTCTCTTTTTTAGAGAGCCAGGGCCAGGAGGATACAGCATTGTGAATGCCCGAGCCTACAGGCAGGCCCAGGCGTGCTTTGGCAGCCACGGAAAAGCGAAGAGCCGACCCGGCCCCACTGCCCAAAGGCAGCACCGCCGGGTCGATGAGCAGATTGACCATTCCCATTTCTCGGGCCAGGGGGAGCAATCCCTTCGCCAGCACACTGCCGCCCGTCTCCAATATGGAGAGTGAACCGTCCACGCCCGGCTCGGATGGGTTGTAGGCCAGAATGATGGCAGAGTCGATCTCCGAGCCCCGCAGGACCTGCACCTCTTTTTCCTCCGTAGCCAGGCTGATGCTGTTGTAGATGGCCCGGTCGGCATAGCCCAGTTCAGAAACCAGGAGCGCAGCCGCGCAGCGCGTGGCAGCATCCGCGGAATCGATGATGAATGGGCCGCACCAGACCTGATCTGCAAAATCGAGGTACCTTTCAAAAGCCGGAGCGCTACGGGCGTACAGGTGCAGTACCGAAGGGCATCCCGTCTCCTCGGACAGCTCCGCCTGGCGAGATATCAGCCTCTCCGCTGCCGTCCTATCGAAGAGGCCTCTCTGCTCATCTTCCACAATCTTGTGCCCGTGATAAAATATCGTGCCGCATAGAACAGAAGGCAGCTCGCCGCTCTGGCCTCCAAACTTCACACCCGCGACATTTACAATGGACTGCTCTTTGCTGAATCGAAACAATTGTCATCCCTCTTCCTTAACAAGCCAGGCCGATGTATCCATGACTACACCCGCACCAAAGGATAGGTCCCCCTGACCAAATGCAATCTGCCGCGATGCAGCCTTTCTTTTTATTACCTGGAAGGGCTTCGCGGGATAAGGCTCACAAAGGCGGCTATATCTGGAGATCAGCTCTTCGATCTGCACAATGTTCTCGATACCGATGCAGTCAATCAGCTCTACCTGCTGCTGGAAGCGCGCGATGGCCTCGGGCGGCAGATTCTGGATGAAGGGTATGGCACCACGCGAGCCGATTATCCTGCCCTGCTCATCTATGCCGTTTTTATGCAGCGCTAGAATGGTATTGCCTGGCAAATGGCCCTTCGACTCCACGCCGCAGAGGATGAGGAATCGTATATTGCAGTTGGATATCACATTGGCCACGATCTTTTCCACGCCTAGGTTCTCAGTCTTGCACTGACCGCAGATGGCAGCGCCCTTTAGGAAGAGCGGGCTGGCCAGTGTGACCACCGCCACACCGCCATTTGGGTTGCCTACCTGATAGTCGCCGTGCACAGGCGGCCAGGGATCTTCGTAGCCTCGCTTGAAATTGCAGTCATCCTGTGCCATATCGCCCCATCTTTTGATCCTCAAATACCGATCAGAATATATTTATTCCGATCTTAACTCCGATATGATATAACTACTATGCAAAACGCAATATGAAAAATTGAAATATGAGGATTGCAAACAAGTAAATCTGACAGGCAATAGGAATGACACTAAAATGGCCTCATACAAAGAAAAGATCCTGGAAGTCATTGGGGAAGCCGAGGTAGGTCTTACCACGGTAGATGTGGCCAAGAAAGCAGGCGTAAGCAAGACCACCGTGATCAAGTACCTCTCCGTACTCAGCTCCGAGGGCCAGGTTGAATTCGTGGAGGTAGGCCCGTCCAAGCTCTGGAGAAATAAAAGAACGGGCAAAAAGTATAGGGAAGAAGGAGCGCAGACTTTGAATGTAGATGCGCGACCAATGGTAGATATTGATTTTTGCAATGGCGAAGACAATACAGTTCACTTTTCATTTCGGGTTGATCCGGATAGGATATGCTCACTCTTGAAGCGTGCCAACAAATGCATGTGCAAAACTGCAGATAACATATTAATTGAGGAATAAATACATGCCTAGCGCCCCGCAGATGTCCATACCAAGGGAGATCAAAGACTTCTTCACGGTTGAAAGCGGCCAGACGCTTCTTATCAAGGGCCTGCCGGGAACCGGCAAGACCACTTTAGCCCTGGAGATCATGAATAGCTTATGCGAGGATCGGAATGGAATGTACATATCCACTCGTGTAGATCCTCGCCGGCTTTATGCCACCAATCCCTGGGCAAAAGAGGTCGTCCCCCCCAAGAATGTGGTCAATGCCACCCAGACCAAGCTCTTAGAGAGCCTGAAGGGAGTGGGAAAAGACCTATCCAACTACTATGCAGTTTTGGATTTTTTCAAGGTATTCTTTGACGAGGCAGAGGAGATGGACAATCCCATGATTATCATAGATAGCTGGGACGCGGTATTGAACTATACCGCCCACCTCATCGGCGATGCCCAACACAGCTTCGAGCAAAATATCTGCGAATTTGCCCGCGACCTGGACACCCATCTCATTTTCGTGTCCGAATTTGTCAGTGTGATGCCCCTGGACTACATTGTGGACGGGGTAGTGACCATGGAACAGTTCCGCCTGCCCGGCTATGCAGAGGGAAGCATGAGGAGCCGCTACGTTCGGCAGATAAAACTGGAAAAGCTGCGAGGGGTCGAGATCGGCCAGAAGACCTACACAGCCACATTACACAACGGCAGGTTCAGGTTCTTTGAGCCTTACCGGGAACATAAGGATGCCAGAATTGCCAGTGATGGCATGAGAGTTCCCGATCCCAAAGAGGATCGCATCTCCACAGGAATTCCGGACCTGGATATCGTTTCGGGTGGTCTGAAGTATGGCTCATGCAATGTACTGGAAATAGACCACGGTGTGGGCAAAAGGTACTACCAGATCCTAACCGCCCTGGCGTCAAACGCCATTAAAAACGGCAGAGGCGTCTTTATTCTGCCCAGCATCGGCTACCAGCTAAGCACCCGCGATATTTTTGTGCCTACCAACGTCGTTGTATCTCAGCCGGAGGGAGAGGACCCGTCCGCATGGGGAAAGGAACTGCTGGAGAAGTGGGATGCACTCAGGGAGAGTACGGGCCGGCCCATACTGAACATAATCGGACTGGACTCCATTGAGTTCGCCTTCGGCTACAAAGCGACGCTCAATTTAATTAACCAGATGATCCGCAACTGGAAGGAGACCAACGACATAAATGTGCTCGTGGTAAAGAGCGGCCAGGAGAGCATGAACATGGCAGTTCATACCGCGGATACTTATCTGCTGGTCAACGAATTGAACGGCGGGCTGTGTCTTTATGGGATCATCCCCAGAACTGAGCCCTATTATATGCTTTTGGAAGATCAGAACAGGATCAGCCTGACAGCCATAGTCTAGCGCCTTATGTCAGAAATAGCCATAACTAGAATCAAATGGCAGCGACGCGCCCCGATGCAAGCATAAGGGCATGCAATACGCCGTCGCATCAAAACCAAACCAGGTTAATCTGATCCAAACTTAAAGTTGAATACGCATGCACTCTATCCCAGTCGCAGCAAGCTGCGGGGTATTACATTTAAAATATTAGTGTTATACTTAGGTTAAGAGTGATATGCGATGGATGCCAAAGAATCTTATAGGAAAGTCATATGCAACCCATGGAGTTGGAAATTTACATCCCGTGGATTATTTTATGCTGCAAACGATTTATGTGATTTATATCAGGATCGATTGGAAGCAGAAAGAAGAAATAGCAGAAAGCGACTTAAGGCAGAAAATAAACGACTTGAAACGGAATTTGAACAATCTAAAGCTGAGTTGGAACAATTAAAAACCGAGTTGGAGCAAGTGAAGGCAGGAAAGAAATCCATTTTAAGTCTAGATTTGAAACCCATCATACGTCAAGATTTCGCAATGGCATGTCCTGGAAAAATGATGTCTGGTAGCGTGCCGCAATTGCTGTAAAATTCACAGTGGCCCTGTATCCTGATTCTACTCACTCCTCTAAGGATAAATACCTATTACCAGTTACCCAATCCTCATTGATATCCATCATGATGCAAACCGCTACCCTCAATAGTGACTGATCATTTGGGTACGCTCCAGACACGCGACTTCTTCGTTTCAGCTCCTTGTTGATTCTTTCTAGGCCGTTAGTGGTTCGGATCCTTCTCCAGTGCTGTCTGGGAAACGATTTATAATTCCAAAGGTCGAATCGGAAGCTATCAATTGTGTCTGCGGACTTTTTATATCCCATTCCATCAAGAATAACTGCCAGTTTCTGCATCTCGCCCTCATTTTCAAGAGCGTCCTTCAACATGTAAGCAATCTCTTTTTTATCTTTCTTTGGTATGTTCTTGAGCACGGCACGCATGAAGTGAACGTTACACATCTGCCAAGAAGCTCCCAGAAATGCCTTTCTTACGGCTGCTTGTATCCCTTTGTGACCATCGGATATCACTAATTTAACACTTGTAAGTCCCCGTGCCTTTAAGCTTTCAAAACAATTTTCCCAACAGGATTCATCTTCGCTATCATCAACTGCAGCACTCAGTATTTCTCGATAACCGTCTTCGTGAATAGCAGTAACGACAAGCAGTGCCTTGTTAATATACCGAC
>JBATEC010000156.1:0-9567 GCA_049663825.1 Methanothrix sp.
GATCTTCGGCAATAAACTTTTACATACATCAGTCAGGAGCGCCGGAGGGTCATGGCGCGAACGGTGGCGGGAGAGACTAAGATCGAAACGGCGGATGCGTTGGATGTGTCCTATTTGGGATTTTTCCAGGAGATGGCGGGGCAGGGAGCAAACGTGATGGTGTGGTGAAAGGGAGGCACTCCAGAGTGGAAATTAGAGAAGATCCTTCAGCTCTTCTCTGCTGATTCCAGCGTCCTTTAGAATTTGGAGAAGGGTTCCTTTGGCAACATCTTGGCTGCTGTGAAAAGGAATGGTGACCCGTCTCTTAGTCTCAGCATTTGCGAAGATATAATGGCTACCTGTAAATTTTTTCAGTACGAAGCCTTTCTTTTCGAGTATGGCTATTACTTTTTGAGAAGAAAGAGGAGGCAGCTTAGGCATGGGCCTCCACAGTCACCCTGCACTCGATGAGGTCGTCCTCCACGGGAACAGGCTCGCCATCCTCAATAAGGCTCTCCACATAACCCGTTATTGCATCCCTGGACATTTCGATGGCCTCCTCTACTGTTTTTCCGTAGGTGACACATCCTGGAAGGGCCGGGACCAGCACGGTATAACCTCCTTCCGGTTCCCTTCTGAGAGTGATTCGATAACTAAGAGTCCTCATAGTAGCATAAACTGCAGATAATGAAATATAACTTGCGGCCAGGCAATTTGCTCTGCAAGGTAGCCTTTCGATCAGGACGAAGATCGTGCCATGGGCCGAGGAGCCTGGGGCCGCATGGCCGCGTCCGGGAGCCGCCGGACGGGCGCCCGTGCGAGCGCGGGCGGGAAGCTGCACGGGGCCGGCGGGCATGGCCAAGAGCGCGGGATTGTCATGGCGCGGATGGTGGCGGGATTTATGGCTGGTGGGACGCGGATCGATACGGTGGAGGGTGCTTGCGATTCTTCCAGCGTGTGACGTGGCGGGTGTATCGGTAATGGTGGGGTGAAAGGATCGAGCGAGTCAAAGTTTTTATTGAAGTGGGACATTACGCGACACTTACTTGAAGTTTGTATTTTGCCCTTGATGATCGAATAAAACTGAAGTGTGCGATATATTCATATCTTCAATTAACCTAGGTGGTTTATGAAAAAAAAGGAGCTAATAAGCCAGTTGGAGAATGCAAAGAATAACTATATTCTTGGATTATCGGCAATTTCTCTTTTCTCAAATGAGAAAGTCTATCCAATTTTGGAGGAGAGCCATGCCCGTTTTGGAGCCTATACGGTTGAATTCAGTCAAGTCAAGAATCTTCTGGTGAAACCTGATGACCGCGATATTGCTATTAAAGAATTTCTAAATTCACAAATTCGAGCCCTTATCAAAGAGTCCTTTGAACTCATCAAAAGCTACTGCGATGAAACAAAACAAGATTCCAAATTCAAAGCGGAACCCTGGTATCAATTTGCACGATTCATTAGGAATTGTCTTTCTCATAATTTCAAGTTTAAGTTTAATAAGCATGATCCGAAGCTATTACCTGTAACATGGAAAGCCCGTACAATAGATGCCGCAATGGATGAGCCTGACTTAAAATTGGAGTTCTTCGGTTATGTTGAAACATGGGAACTTTTTTCCGAATTCAAAGACTTCGTAGCGAATCGGTTGAACTAATCAAAACCATTGGCGACAGCTTCATGGCAGCTTTCAAGTCCGCAGACGCGGCGCTGGACTATTCGACAGCGTTACAATGGAATACGGGCCATCCCCAGATCCAAATCCGTGCCGGCATTCATATCGGGCCGATGCATGTGGAGGAAGGCGATGTGTTTGGCGGCACAGTGAACTTCGCCGCCCGCGTAGTCGGAGCGATCACTGGCGCAGAAATCTGGCTGAGCGATCGGGCCAAAGAAGACATCGATCGGCTCGGAGCGGTGCAGCACAAGCGGCTGGGATGGGCAGCGGCACGATGGCGTGGCAATGAAAGGCTTCCCTGGCACATTCACGCTGTGGGCGGTGCAGAGTCCGTCCGGCTAAGAATCGGAGAAGCCCAGAAGCTAACAGCGTTGGAGTGGAAAAAATGGCCGAATACGGTGAATGGAATCGAAAGGGCGCAACGCTCAGCGACAAGACGGCACGAAAAGAGTACAAGATAGATCAGGAATTCATCATCAAAGGCATTGAGACCGGCAAACTTGAATGCCGCTACGCCTGCGTTTGAGGAAGTCCGTTCATCAAAGTTCTAAGGCGCCAGCTTGAAGAGTATATTGCACAAGAGTTGGGTGCAGAATACCTGGAGAAAGCCAAGGGCAAAGTTGAGCTGCCTAAAATCAAGAAAGAGATTGCCGAAATTGAACAGAGACTGAGAGAACTTCAGATCAGGAAGGCTGAGCTGGAGAGAATAATGAACAAGTAAACTTAGAAGGAAAAATGGCCACCTTCGACGAGATCCATGATGCTTTCCTGTTCGTCAGTTCAGACGGATACGGGATGAATAGAGCGGTCCTCTGCCAGGACAACGGTGAAATATATTTCCATTCCGAAGATGGAGTCTTCGATGAGCTGGATGAAGACAAATTCGACTGCGACAATTTTCTGGTGATCCCCCACAAGAATGAGCTTGATCTGGGTCAGAGCCTTGTCTTCGAATTTGTAGAGCAGCAAATGCCGGACGACTCGGGCCGCGTCCAGGATATCTTCAGCCATCGCGGCGCCTACCGCAGGTTCAAAGACCTTCTAGATCACAGGGGACTATTGGAGGACTGGTACGATTTAGAAAGCCTTCGTGAGGAAGAGGCTTTGCGTGAGTGGTGCAGGGAAAACGAGATCGAGCTGACATCCGCATAAGCCTTTTATATGAGTAGCGTATCAACACTTTGGTTCAATGGATTATTTCGCCCCACAACAACGGTGAGCGGGCGGCGTCGGGCTCTGACCCGGGGCTGATCCAGTGGATTTAAACTCCCTGGAGGACAAACTTGGCTAAACCAAATGCAGGAAAAGAGAAGCCTAAAAAGGTTGATGAGAAGCCTAAGAAGGCTGCCGTTGATGAAAATCTCAGATACATAGTTCGCATTCTAAATACAGACCTGGTTGGAAAGCAGCAGGTCCACATGGCCCTGACGGGCATCAAAGGTGTGGGCCGCAGATGCGCCAAGGTCTTTACCGATAAGGCAGGCGTGGATCCCTACGCCACACTGGGCCTGCTTCCCGATGCGGAGATAGACAAGCTCAAGAAGGTCATCGAGGAGGACGCCACCAAGGTTCTGCCAGTCTGGATGGTCAACCGGCGCGGTGATATCGAAACCGGCACAGATATCCACGTTATGGCCATGGACCTAAACATGACGCTACGCGAAGACCTAGACCTCATGAAGAAGATGAGAAGCTACAAGGGCATCAGGCACGAGAGAGGACTGCGTGTTAGAGGCCAGAGAACCAGATCTTCCGGACGCACGGGCGCCATCGTTGGTGTCAGCCGCAAGAAGGAAGGAGCGCCAGCCGCAGCACCAGCTGCAACCAAGGAGTAGGTGGTAAAAGATGGGATATCCAGGCAAGAGCCGCAAGATGTACGAGCGACCCCGCACTCCCTGGCAGGCGGAGCGCATCGCTGGGGAAGTAGAGGTCGTCAAGGCCTTTGGACTTAGAAACAAGAGGGAGCTTTGGAAGGCCCAGGCATTCCTTCGGAAGTACAGGCAGATCAGCAGAAAGATGCTCGCAGCCGTCTCCACCGGCCAGGCACCCCAAGAGGCGGAGGCCATTCTCGCTCGCTTAAAGAGACTGGGAATGCTCAAGGATGAGGGAGATCTCGATGCGGTGCTTTCCATGAAGGTCGCCGACGTTTTGGAGAGGAGACTGCAGACGCAGGTCTACCGCCAGGGGCTAGCCAATTCCTTGAAGCAGTCCCGGCAGTTCATAGTCCACGGCCATATCCAGGTCTCCGGGCGCAGAGTTGACGTTCCGGGATTTCTGGTAAAACGGGGCGAGGAAATGAGCATTGATTATTACATGGGTTCCCCAATGGCCAAGGAAGGCCATCCTGAGAGGGCATCCCGAACATCCACGGTGGGTGCATAAATGGCAGAAGGAAAATGGGGCATTGCCCATATCTACTCGTCCTTTAACAACACGCTTATCACCATCACCGACATAACCGGATCCGAGACATTAGCGAAGATCTCGGGCGGCATGGTGGTAAAAGCGGCCAGAGACGAGAGTAGTCCCTACACAGCCATGCAGATGGCCATGCAGGTCGCTGACGCTGTGAAAGACAAGGGGATTGTCGGGGTTCACGTTAAAGTGCGCGCTCCCGGCGGCAACAAGCAGAGGTCTCCGGGACCTGGAGCTCAGGCAGCCATACGTGCTCTTGCCCGCGCAGGCCTGCGCATTGGCAGAATAGAGGATGCGACCCCCATACCCCACGACGGCACCAAGCCTGCCGGCGGAAAGAGGGGTCGAAGGGTGTAGAGTTTGAAGTTTGAATTGCTGCAGCTCGAGGAGGACCGCATCCGGTACCTCCTCAGCGGCGCCACAGCCGCTTTTTCCAACGGCATCCGCCGCGCCTGCATGAGTGAAGTGCCTGTGCTGGCCATAGACGAGATCGGCCTCTATGACAACACATCAGTGCTCTTCGATGAGCAGATTGGACTGCGCTTAGGAGAGGTGCCCTTGCAGGCGGAGGATCTGAGTATCTTCTCCCAGCCGGAGGAATGCCAGTGCGGCGGAACCGGCTGTCCTGGTTGTCGCGTGGAGTTCATGCTATCCTCGGAGGGTCCGGGCACAGTCTACTCAAAGGACATTCAGTTCACCGATCCAGGTGTCAAGCCTGCTTTCGACATGATTCCCATCGTCATCTTAGGCGAGGGCGAGAAGCTGGTCATTGAGGGCTATGCCACCAAGCATGTGGGCAAGGAGCACACCAAGTGGCAGGCCGGCACGCAGTGCGGCTACAAGAATTTGCCCTGCATAACAGTAGAGAAGTCCTGCGATGGATGCGGAAAGTGCGTTGCAGTCTGCCCCAGGAACATTCTGGTCTTGGAAGATGGCAGAGCGAAAACTACAAATATACTGGAGTGCTCTCTGTGCAAGCTCTGTGTTGATACGTGCGAGCCGGGGGCCATTAAGCTCTCGCCCGTTATGGACTCATTCGTTGTGTCCATTGAAAGCTGCGGAAGCATGCCCGCCAAGGATCTGGTGGCGAAGGCTGCTCTGGAGATCAAGAAGAGGGCAGAGGACTTAGACGCAAAGCTGGCAGAGCTAGCTTAGAATTATAAAGATCGGCCAGAGTGCCGATCTACACACCCATTTAGAGCGGGGGTTTCCAAGCCAGGTCAAAGGAGCAGGGTTGAGGGCCCTGTCGCGCAGGCGTTCGCGGGTTCGAATCCCGTCCCCCGCATTACTGTATTCGATTTTAGCTCATTAAAACTTTTGCTATTGGGATATTCAAAACAGATAAATACTTATCTAAATAGTAATCATTATCAGGTGGGGATTTATATGTCTTTTAAAAGAGACGGTATTCGCTGGTCTTCATTGCATTTTTGTGCAATCTGGCTGGCCGTTTTTTGTCTTGCCACCTCAAATTGCAGCATTGCAAGTGATTCGATTCAGCCAATATTGATGTCCAAGGAGGATGCTGCAAAAAAGATAATTGAAAATGTTATTCCGACAATCAACAACACAAGCCTGCGCGTGAACCAATATCCGCTGCTACTGGATGCAGGATCGCGCGTGATGCAAGCAATCCCAAGTGGGGGCATGGGATCTGAATATCTAGTTTGCGAGAACAATAGCTGGCTGTTTTTTATTGACTTGGCTCCAAATGCGCACTTTGCTCATCCTGCTACGATAACTTTGCTGGATGCAGTCAGCGGAGAGATCAGAAGCTTGGATGCAGAGTGGTGGCCGATTATAGAGATGCCGTTCTTCAAGAATCAGGCTGATAGGCTGGATTCCAACATGATTATTTACGAAAGATAACCACATAGAATTAGATAGGAGGTAGTTAATTTGATTGCACGATTATTGGGGAGGAGATCTGTTGCCTTGATCGCCTCTGTTATTCTATCCGGTTTACTATTGCTGGTAACCGGAGCAATGGCCGTGGAGAAAATGCAGATAGCCACAGAGCAGATGAGTTCTAATATGATCCTGAACAAAGCAGATGCATCTGCACTTGTACGGGAATCTATTGTCAATCCTCTTTGGGAGGCAGCTGACAAGGAGAATGGGCTGAAGGTGCTCCAATATAATTCGGCTCTGCCTGAGGGTACAAAGATCGAGCCGGCCTACGAAGCCGCAGGCCAGGTGACAGCTTCAATCGTCAGCCTGAACCCAAGCTGGCTCTTCATGATCGACGAGATGCCAGGGGCTCATTTTGCACATCCAGTAAAGTACGTAATAGTGGATGCAAAGACAAAGGAACTGCAGGTAATGGAGACGGAATGGTGGCCGAAGGTCAATGGCCGCCAGGTCTTCGAAAAGGAGGCTATTAGAGCCGACCCTTCGTTGATAGTCTTCTACGAAAAGCCAACAAGGCTACAGAAAGCTGTCTCAAATGCGAGGATGATAAATCCAAACCTTCTGGCTACTGCGGCGCAGTGCGAGTCTTGGGCAGTAATCATCTGCGGATTCAATGACCTTCCTGACACTTTCGATGAAGATGCAAATGGAATATACAACGTTCTCAAGGGTCTGGGACTGGAGGATGACCATATCTACTATCTGAGTCCTCATGCAGATGCGGGTGTGGATAGGGTAAATACAGTTGAAAACGTGCAGTGGGCGATAAGTGAAGTAGCGGCACAATCAGGCAATAACGACAAGATGCTATTCTTTTACAGCTCTCATGGGGGTGTCGATTACCTCGTCTGCGATACGGGAACTTCAGCAGGAGGCATCTGGGCAAGCGATCTGGACAACTGGTTGGATGCGATTACCTGCAAAGAGATGTCAGTAATCGTGGAGGCCTGCCATAGCGGGAGCCTGATTGGCAAGTACAAAAATGGAAATTACGTGCCCGCGCAGAGCGACCTGACTGAAGACGGCGAGTCCAACCGTGTGATATTCACCTCGGCCTCGACTGACTCATCATCCTATGCTGACGTAGATGGCCCAGACGATCCCAATCCATCTGACAGCGGCAGCGAATCGATCTATGGATATATCATGGCCTTTTCTGATCCATCGGCAGACACGAACAGTGATGGCAAAGTCTCTTTCGGCGAGGCCCAACAATACGCATGGTCTAACGATGTCACGCGCTTGAGTGGCGACAACATGCCGCAAATGCTGGAAGCCGGTTTGAACAGGGCCAACGTCTACCATCAATGCATGGATTCCCAGTCAGGCAGCAGATTCAAGAAGCCTTTGTACGAGGTTCGAGAAAGGATTAGACCTGATGTGAACATCGAGGTGAATCCAAAGATGGGGGCCGTATCGAAGTAAGCTAAATTACGGCGGCAACCCCGCGACAAGCGTCCTGATATGCTAGGTGCCGCCGTGCCGCTTGTCGCCGTTCTCCGCTGTCCGACCCGGTTGACCGGCAACTCTACATTCGGGCAGAATCATCGAACTCAATCTTCTTTGGCAGTGATGCGTTGCTTCTTGGGGCGGCTTAAATTTGATTCGAGATGCTCATGGATCTTCTGCCGAACAGGTTCTGTGAGGACTCGCGACGGCTGAATGATTCCTCGATTTTTGGGAAGGATCTCGTCGGCTACGCCATCTTGCACTTCCTTGACCTTAAGCACGTACTTCTTTACAGTATTTCGGGAGATCTTGAGTTCGCAGGCTACTCGTCTGTAGGATTTATATAGATCTTAGAGATCGACGATTCCGCTTATATCTGCCATCAATTTCACCCTAATGCCCACCACTCGAAATACTTGGAGAGGGAAGGCCTTCCTTCTTAGGGTGGATCAAAAACGAATTGGCGTTCCCTTAAATAGGCGGGTCAAAATTGAGTTGGCGAAAACACCTTGAATAGCATATTGAAACGCCCATGAGCCCAGGCAGGGGCTCACACGTGATGGATGGAAAACCACATATTGTTATCCGGTCACGTTAAGCCCGGATATGGGCAGTGAAGGCTGACAAGTTTATGGGACGCTCGATCCCGTGATTGAAACAAGCCAAGATTCCCCGAATACGGGACTGCGTCGTGGAACGCGTATGGGAAATTATCCCATCTCAGGGAAAGATCATCTGCCCATATCAGGCAGAGACGTGTATGAACAAACGAAGAGATAGAGTTTGCGGAGCAGATGTCCATAAAGATCTGATCGTTGCCACAATAACTGGCGATGATGTATCGACAATTCGAGAGAATTTTGGGACAACAAAAGCCGAGCTTAAGAGATTCCGCGACTGGCTGGTTGTCAACAAATGCGAACAAGTGGCATTTGAAGCAACTGGTGTCTATTGGATGCCGATTTATGACGCCCTGAGCCAAACCATAGACACAATTGTAGCCAATCCGTTGCAGATAAAAACCATTCCAAATGACAAATCCGACTCTAAAGACTCAAACCGAATCGCAACCCTTTGCTTGAACGGTCAAATCAAAAGGTCTCGCGTATTTACCGACGAGGATCGAGACCTTAGGATGATGACGCGAGCTAGGTCCGGATATGTCAAGACACGAACTCAGTTCCGGAATCGGATACATAAATATCTCTCATCAAGCGGCATTCAACTCAGTTCTACCATGGACGACATGTTCTGCAAGTCCGGCAGATATATCCTAAACGGTCTGGCTGAAGAGAAACCCCTCGAAGAGATCTTGAAAGGCATACCCTCCGGAAAGATAAGGAAGAAGCAAGACCTGATTAGAGCGGCACTTGAAAATGTTCTGAATGATACAAACAGAATGCTCTTAATAGATGCTCTAGAAATCCTTGACAATCTCGAATCCAAAATGGAGAAGCTAAGCCTTGAGGTTCTGAAAAAGGTTCAGCAAAAAAGCAAAGATCTGGCCATAGTCATGTCGATCCCTGGAATTGGATTCGTATCCGCATCGGTCATACTGTCAGAGATTGGAGATTACCATGATTTCAAGACTCCAGAACAGCTCGCAAAATGGTGTGGACTCAATCCCGGAGAAAACGAATCTGCAGGCAAAAAGAAAAAATGTGGAATTACAAAGAGGGGTTCCAAGCACATCAGAGTTGTGCTAGTCCAAGCTGCGCAGACCATATCAAATATGAAAAAGACAGGTCTGTCCAGATTCTTCCAGAGATTGATTAAAAAGAAGGAGCATAATGTAGCGATTATCGCTGTGGCCAGGAAACTCATCTGTCTCATTTATCATCTTCTGATCAACCAGGAGTTGTATCAGGAAGATGATGGCAGGAAGAAGAGATCAAGTCAAGATAAGTCCTGCCAAGCACCTTCATTTCGGGAAGAGCATTTAATGGATAGGGTCGCTGCAATTGTGGATGCCTTTTATCACCTGAAAGAGAGCAGCCGGAAGAATGCTCTTATGCGTGAGATCGCAGACATTTCTGAGATAAAGATCGGCCGGAAAAGGCCATCTAAGGGAGGTGGATAATCGCCTCATGATTTTGGTTTCATGTGGTTTTCCATGGGAAACCTGTCCTGATGAC